>JBARVS010000086.1:0-24031 GCA_049646385.1 Phormidesmis sp.
ACCCTGAAGCTCATTTTGGCATTATTTATTTGGACTGCGATAGGTTTAAGCGCATTAACGATTCACTCGGTCATCAGGCGGGCGATCGCCTGCTCCAAAGCATTGCGCATCGCCTGTGCAAAATTCAAAGCACTCGGGGCCGAATTGACACCGTTGCCCGCTTTGGGGGCGATGAATTTGCGCTTTTAGTCACCGATGTTTCTGAGCGCAATGACGCGCTGGTAATCGTTGAAGGCATTCTTGAATCGCTCGCTGAGCCCTTTACGCTAGCGGGCCGCGAAATTTTTGTTGATGCCAGCATAGGCTTAGCCTGTGGCCATGCAAGCGATTCGGCTGAGCAGCTCTTAAGAGACGCCGACGTTGCGATGTACCAAGCCAAGGGCAGCGCTGCTAAATACTGCTGGTTTGAGTCGGGTATGCATAGTCAAGCCGTGCAGTTGCTTCAGCTAGAAACCGACCTGCGGCTAGCGCTCGAACGCAAAGAGTTTGAGCTTTACTATCAGCCGATTGTCGATCTTTATCGGCTAGAAGTCGTGGGCTTTGAAGCGCTGGTGAGATGGCACCATCCAACCAAGGGGCTGATTACCCCCAATGACTTTATCGGCTTTGCTGAAGACAACGGCCTGATTCTGCCGCTGGGCGAGCAGGTGCTGCAAATGGCCTGCGCAGAGATAGCCCGGTGGGAGCAGGCTGGCGCTATTGGCCCCAAAATTACCGTTAGCGTTAACATCGCCGCGCAGCAGCTTTTGCAGCCAGATATTCTAGAGCGCATTCAAGCGGTGATTCAATCGTCGGGCGTAGCTACTCACCGCCTGCGGCTAGAGCTAACCGAACGCTCTATTCTTAATAATCACGCTTTCGTAGATGGGGTGCTCAAGGCACTGCAAAAGCGTAATATTCATCTCAGCATTGATGATTTTGGCACAGGCTATTCAGCGCTGAGCTATTTACATACGCTGCCGGTTAACTGCTTAAAGGTAGATCGATCATTTGTGACGCCGATTACAGATGAGCTAGATAGTTTAGGCATCGTGCCTTTAATTGTAAATATTGCTAGAACGATGGGAATGCAGGTGATTGCGGAAGGCATTGAAAACGTTGCGCAGCTCAGGCAGCTACAGCAGTTAGGCTGTGGCTATGGCCAAGGCTATTTGTTTAAAGAGGCGGTGCCTGCTGAAGCCGCGATCGCCCTGCTTAACCGCCCTATTAACCAGTGGGATGGCTATCGCTCAAAATGCTGATATGCCTACTGAGCTGATGTGCCTGCCGATAATAGCTCGCTAATAATCGCAACCAAAGCATCCGGGTCGATGGGCTTGGTTAAATGGCGCTGGAAGCCTGCCGCTAAAGCCTGCTGCTGATCCAACTCTCCGGCATAGGCGGTGAGGGCAACAGCGATAGTTTCTTTGCCCTGCAAGCCAGCGCGTTTGCGAATTTCTCTAATGAGCGTGTAGCCGTCCATGTCGGGCATACCAATGTCGCTAATTAACAGCTCGGGCGATGATTGGCTCAAGGCTTGTAGGGCGGCAGCACCCGAGGAAACGGCGGTAATAGTTGCGCCTGCTTGCTCTAGGGCAAAGGCCGTAATCTCTTGTGAGTCGGGGTCGTCGTCAACGATTAAAATTTGTATGCCTTGCAAATTGGGCGCGATCGCCGTCGGCGGCGTTAAAAAAGAGACGGTGCGGCTAGCTGCCGTTGGAATATGTACGGTAAAGGTAGCGCCTTGATTCTCACCGGGGCTATCGACTGCGATCGCGCCCTCATGCAGCTCAACTAGCTGACGGGCGATCGCCAGCCCTAAACCCAATCCGCCAAACTTGCGAGTCGTCGAATAGTCTTCCTGTTGAAAATGCTCAAAGACAAAGGGGAGAAATTCGGGGCCGATGCCTTTGCCCGTATCGGTGACTTCTATTTGAGCGTGATTTTCTTGACAGGTGGCGGTGATGGTGACCTGGCCGCCTGCGGGCGTAAACTTAATTGCGTTAGACAACAGATTCCAAACGATCTGTTGCAGCCTGCCGTAGTCGCCAATGACGGTGCAGGGAGTGGTAATTGTTTTGACTTGGATAGACTTGGCCTCAGCAGCGGTTCTGACGGTTTCGATAGAAGCGGTGATTACCGCGTCTAAGTCAGTCGGCTTTTTCTCTAGGCTGAGCTTGCCGCGCAAAATTCGAGAAATGTCGAGCAGATCGCCAATAAGCTGTACCTGAAGCTTGGCGTTGCGCTCGATAATTTCTAGCGCCTGGGCCGTTTTCTCGGGGCTGAGCTGGCCTCGCTTTAATAGCTGCGACCAGCCGAGAATTGGGTTTAAAGGCGATCGCAGCTCGTGAGAAACCACCGCCAAAAATTCGTCTTTAATGCGGTTGGCTTGCTCGGCAGCTTCACGAGCGGCTTGCTCTCGTTGCAGCAGATCTTCTCGCTCGGCTTCTTTTTGCTTGCGCCCGGTAATGTCGTGACCAATGCAGTAGAACAGTTCAGCACTGGGCGTTGTTGTTACATTCCAGAGTATCCATCGGTAGCTGCCGTCTTTATGGCGATACCGATTTTCAAAATTAATTAAGTGATGGCCCTCAGCAACCCGCTGGGCAATGATTGCCGTATCTTCAGCATCGTCAGGATGAATAAAGCTTAAGTAGGGCTCGGCGGTCATTTCACCTGCGGTAAAGCCCAAAATTCTCTTACAGGCAGAACTTATATAGGTGAAATAGCCCTGCGCATTGGCGATGCAGAAGAGATCGGGCGAGAGCTGAAAAAAGCGATCGCGCTCTGCGGTCACCTGCTTAATATCCGTTAAATCTAAAAATACCCCAATGGCTTCTTGCTTTAACTGGGGTGCGCCACTGTCCGGCGCTTGCAGCAGAGCGGCTGTCATTAAAATCGGAATGGGCCGACCGTCTTTATGTCGAAAAACCTTCTCGTAGGGCGTGCATACCCCTTTGTCGTTTAGCTGGGCGATCGCGTTGCTATCAAACGCTGCAAATTCTGGCGGGGTGAGCTGATCCCACCGCACCTGCCCAGCAGCTAGCTCATCGCTGCTATAGCCTAAGAGATCTTTAAAGTAGGCGTTGGCATAGCGTATGCCCCCTTCCAAATCGGCAAAAACCGTGCCAAACATACTGGACTCAACAATATGCCGAAACCGCTGTTCACTCTCTCTAATGGCTTCTTCGGCTCGCTTGCGCTCAGTAATATTAATAGAAATACCCACTAGGCGCTCAGGTTCACCCGTTTCGCTAGCGACTAAATAGGCTCTAGACACTACCCAGTGAACGCTGCCGTCGTCCCAAAGAATGCGATATTCCACATCGTACGGGCGATCGCTAGCGATCGCCTGCTCTAGCGCCGCCTGCACCCAAGCTTTGTCGTCCGGATGAATGCGATTGATTAAAACCTGATGCGTAAAGTCGGCGTCACTCGCTAGCCCGTAGTTAGTTTTGCCTTGCTCAGAGGTGGTTAGCTCAAGCGTTTTAAGATTTAGCTGCCAAGCGCCAATTCTACCGGCCTTGAGCGCCAAATTTAGCTGATTTTGGCTTTCTCTAAGCGCTCGGTCGCTTCTGACGAGGGAGGCAAGGCGATCGCGCTCACTCGAATGTACTTTGGCATTGACCAGGGCGGTTTCTACATGGGCAACCACCAAGTCAAAAAAGCCCTGATAGTCGTCGTCAAGCGGCTGCGTGGGGCTCACACCCATCACTAAAAAGCCTAGCATTTGCGCTGAAGCTGGCTGCACCAAGGGCCGCACAACCGCTTTTGAAAGGGCATGACCCCACACGTCTGTAAGCGCAACATCGAACCGCTCGGACAAATTTTCAAGGGTAATTTTTTGCTGACGCGATCGCACCTGAGCAAACTCCCAGCCCCTAGTAGAATAGCTATCGCGATCAGCTTTTAGCTCAGTGAGGTCTATGATTAGCGGGCTCGCTTTGGTATCAGGCTCTATCCCTGTAGCGCCTGCCAGACGAGCCAGATCGTCTTCTAACAGGTACAGCAGCGCGAAAGGCACATCGTGAGGATTATCAGCCAGGGTATCTACCGCAATCCGGCAGGCTTCAAAGACCGTTTTGATGGGCGTGGTGATGCCGTCGAGCGATCGCAAGGTTCGCAGCCGCCGCCGCCCAATTACCTGCTGCGTGGTCTCGCTACAGGTGCAAAAAACACCTTCAACTTGGCCCAAGTCGCTGCGAATAGGGCTATAGCAAAAGGTGAAGTAGCATTCTTCTAAACACTCTCCTGGGCCTGTCCCACGCTGCACAAATAGCTGTAGGTCTTTTGTCCCAGAGCTTTTGCCAGCGCTCATAGTGTGCTCTACCATCGGGCCAAGCGTCCCCCAAGCCTCTGCCCACACGTCCGCACCTGATTTGCCTAATGCGTTAGGATGCTTGATGCCTAACGTAGAGCGATAGCTGTCGTTGTAGAGCAGGGTGAGCTGCGGCCCCCAAAGCACATGCATGTGATTGGTAGAGCCCAGCATGAGGCTAACGAGGGTGCGCAGGTTTTGCGGCCAGGTTTCAACGGGGCCCAGCGGCGTAGAGGCCCAGGCGTGCGATCGCATGAGCGATCCCATTTCACCGCCGCCCATAAAAACGCCAGCAGCCTCACTCTCAGTCGGGTTTTCCATGATGTTATCTGCCACTCATGCTTTCTCCAGATCTTGCATAAACGACCAGGAAAGGCCCTTTAGAACAAGCCATCGTCTTATTATTATTTAATATATACGCTCAACATATATAAATACGCCCATGCTTGCAATAGCGCCTGATACAGAGCCGAGCTAAAGACCGTTTTTTGAGCTTTGCGGGCTGTTGCGGGTCAGGTGCGAACCCACCATGCTGGCGACGATGGCAACCAGCTTTTCAGGGTCAATTGGCTTAGCAACGTGGCGCTGAAACCCGGCCTGAGCAGCTCGCTTAAGATCAATTTCGCCTGCGTAGGCGGTGAGCGCGATCGCCAGCACTTTCCCCCCGCTGTCGGCGGGCAGCGATCGAATGCGCTGCATCAGCACATAGCCATCCATTTCGGGCATTCCAATGTCGCTAACAATCACATCCGGAAGGCGCTGCGCTATCACAGCTAGCGCGTCGGCTCCATTGCTAGCGATCGCGACTTTTGCGCCTGCTTGCTCCAGCGCAAAGGCCGTAATTTCTTGAGAGTCGGCTTCGTCATCTACCACCAAGATGTGCAGATTGCTCAAATCATTGTCAACAGGGGAACTTTGCGCGGTCAGCGGCTCATCTACCCTTTGCTTTGCTAGCGGAATTTGCACCGTGAACGTTGCGCCCTGATCTACCCCGGCGCTGGTTACCGCCACGCGGCCACCGTGCAGCTCAACAATTTGCCTGACGATGGCCAGCCCTAGCCCTAGTCCGCCAAACTGCCGCGTTGTAGAATAGTCTTCCTGGCGAAAATGCTCAAACACATAGGGTAAAAAAGCGGCAGCGATGCCTTTGCCCGTGTCGGCAACTTGAATATGCGCAGTGCCGTTTTCAGGCCGCAGGCTCACCGTTATTTGACCGCCCTCGGGCGTGAACTTAACCGCGTTAGAGAGCAAGTTCCACATCACCTGCTGCAATCTGCCCTCATCGCCGTTTACCCGCGCGGGCACCAGCGTCTGCTCAATGCGAAGAGACTTTGACTCAGCGGCTAGGTGAACGTTTTCTAAGGCAGCAGCGATGATTTCACTGAGGTCAATCGGCTGCTGCGCCAAGTTCATTTTGCCGCGCAGCACGCGAGAAATATCTAACAGATCGTCAATAAGCTGTACCTGAGAGCGGGCGTTGCGCTCAATGGTTTCCATTGCCTGAGCGACTTTTTGGGGGCTGAGGTTGCCGCGCTTCAGTAGCTGCGACCAGCCCAAAATAGGATTCATGGGCGTGCGCAGCTCGTGCGAGACCACGGCCAAAAATTCGTCTTTAATGCGGTTGGCGCGTTCGGCGGCTTCGCGAGCCGCATATTCTCTTTGCAGCAGCGCTTCTCTTTCGGTTTCGGCCTGCTTGCGATCGCTCACATCGCTAATCGTAGAAACAAACCCATCCACCGCGCCCGCCGCGTCAAACTGGGGCACAAAAGTCACGCTGGTATAGCGCATAGTGTCCTTTAGCATAAACTCATCTTCAAAAGTTACCGTTTGGCCAGTGAGCACCTGTTGGATGTAGGGCAACAGCCGGCGATAGGTTTTTTCACTCATGACCTCATCCAAGCGCCTGCCATACAGCGTCGAAGCCGACTGCCCAAACCACTCTTCATACCGTTTGTTGTTAAAGCGATAGCGCTGGTCAGCGTCCACCACAGAAATTAGCATCGGCACGGTGTCTGTCACGGTTTGCAGCTCCATTTCTCGCCGCTGCAAAGACTCTTGTATTTTTTTGCGATCGCTCACATCTAAAATAAACGCCGCTGATTTCTCTTTGTTTTCACCAAGCAAGGCATAGCCTATCAGCACCGCTACCCGAGTGCCATCCTTGCGAATATATTCTTTTTCATAGGGCGTGCAGGCTCCACTCTGCTGCGCTTCGGCAATGCCTTCCTCATCAGCCGGGAAGTATTCGGGCGGGGTAATATGTGTCCAGCGCAGCTTTCCTAAGCGCACGTCTTCTCTAGAGTAGCCAACGATTCTTAAGAACTCGTTATTCACCTCGTTGATAGAGCCATCGATATTGCCGAACAAAATGCCAACCACATCCGACTCTACAAAGCTTTTGAACCGTTCTTCGCTAATTTTGAGCGCCTGCTGGGTGCGCTGACTGTCGGCGCGGGCGATCGCGCTATTTACGCGGCTAGCAACATGGCTAGCGATCAGGTCTAAAAACGAGGCATAGTCCGCGCTGATCTGCCGAGCTGGATTGATGCCCACCACTAGCAGCCCCCAAATGCTTTTGAGCCCCGTAGCGTAAAGCGGCATGACGCGCGCCCTAGTCACGGGTAAGTCAAACATCCCTTTTGGCAGGTTGCTAGGCGAGGTGCCAAACCGGGCAGGCAGGTCTTCGAGCAAGCGCGATCGCCTAGAATGCAGCACCGATTCAAACTGCCAGGGGTCTTGATCGCCATCAAAGCTCATCACGGGCGGAAACAAAATAGCGCCTGCATCCAGTTGCGATCGCCCGCACAAAAGCGCCTGAGTCTTAGCTGGATTCAGCCGATACAGGGCAATAAAAGGAATGTCAGCAGGATTAGCTGAGAGCGTTTTGATAATAGATTGATAGACTTCTTCAATCGTTTGAGAGCCTTCGGGCTGCATTTCTAGCTGGGCTTCCGACTGCTGAGCCAGCCGAGAGGAGGTGGCCAAGCGGCGCTCGCTCAAAACTTGCTTGGTAGTTTCGTTGATAACCGTAAAAACGCCTTTTACTTCGCCTTTTTTGGTCAGCAAAGGGCTGTATGAATAGGTATAGTAAGATTCTTCTAAGTAGCCAAATCTCAAAGCGGGAATGCGCAGGTTCTCTTCTCGGCTCGCCGTTTTAGTTTTAAAAGTGCCTTGAAGCTGCGGCCCAATAATGTGCCAGCTTTCAGCAAAAACAGCCTGAGCGGGTTGACCGAGCGCTTTGGGATGGCGATCGCCCAGCACCGGAATAAAAGCATCGTTATAAAGCAACCGAAAGTCATCACCCCACCACACCACCATTGGAAAGTGAGAACTCAGACAAATGCTAGCGACCGTTTTTAAAAGAGCAGGCCAACTGGCAATCGGGCCAAAGGCTTCTTTACCATCAGCTTGCATCAGCGCTCCCACTTCGCCGCCGCCCAAAAACATGCTCTCAGGGGCGATCTCAGGCGTCACTTCGCTCATTTGTGTTATCACCAACCTTATTAAAAGCAGCTTATGTGTCAGAAGACATAGACCCCATCTACCTTATGAAGGATTTGACGGGTTTATGGGTTAGCCTATTAGCTAGCTTACGCAACGTCCACAGCAGCGCTCAGCCGCCTTATAATTTAATTTCAACCCATGCAAGATCACTCTGCATAGCCCCCTTCTGTACAGCTCACTCAGATGCCTGAAAGGTTATGGCCAAAAAGGTTTTGGTGTGTCAAAACGTTACCTGTAAGCAGCAGGGCTCCGAAAAAGTGCTCGCGGCGCTGCAGGCACAAGCCCCTAATGAGGTTGAAGTAGAGCCTTCGGGCTGTCTGGGTCAGTGTGGCAACGGCCCCATGCTGCTTGTTGTGCCAGATAAAACCTGGTATCACCGCATTCAGCCTAAAGACGTTCCTCGCATTGCCGAGCAGCACCTGAGGCAAAATCGACCCGTTGCTAGCAAGCTCTATCCTCAGGCTCACGGCAGTCAAAACTCTATTTGGGTTTGGGTGATTGGCTTCGGCATTTTTCTGTCACTGTGCGGGTTGCTTGCCTTTATGGTGGGAAAAAGCGGACGTTACCTTTAAACAGATTCAAAGGCCGTTGCCGATTAAAATAAAAGCGCTCCAGTCATTAGGATTGCTAAAGCCGTCGCTTCTAATGAGATCAATCTGTGCCTGCCTCAGCGCCTGCGCTTTGGTTTTTCCTTCGCTAAGACCTAAGTAAAATTGGCTCATCAGAGCGGCTGTAGAGCTGTCATCAACCGACCATAGAGAGGCGATCGCTGCCCCTGCTCCCGTTTGTTGAATCTGAAAGCCCAGGCCCAAAATCTCCTTGCCTTCGCCCTGGGTGCTGCTAGCCGTCTCACAGGCGCTCAGCACCACCAAATCTACAGTGGGTAAAGACCACTCGCGAATCTCTCGCATGTTCACCGTTTTACCATCGCCAAACAAAATGAAAGAATCTTCTGGCTGACCGGGCACAAAGTTAGCATGGGTGGCCAAATGCACAATCCGGTGATTGCTGATTGAGCCCAGCGTTCGCTCGGGCGTAAAGTCGCCGTTAAGCAACGCTAGCGTATTAGGCAGCGCCGTTTCCAGCCGATCAATTTCCTGCTGGGCTGCGCTGAGGCCGCGATATTCAACCGTGCTAGCGCCAACCTGCACCTCGTAGGCCAAGCTAGTGTCGGTAAAGGCTCCGGCAATCACGCTTAGCGGCAGCTGGTTTTGCTTGGTTAAGTCTCCAACCGACGCCGCCGTAATATTATGAGACTGATAGGTTTCGACGAGCCAGTGCTGGCCATCGTGAAAAGCAGCTAAGGGCACATATCGTAAAACGCCGTCTGGCAAATAAACAATGTTTTTAACGCCGCGCGCGGCTAATGTTTCTTCTATTGGTTGAATCAGCCATTTATAAAGCTGTTGCGCAGCGGGTTTAGCATCTAGCACTTTGCTTTTTAAGCTCTTTTGAAAGTCTTCTACGGTGCGGCTTAGTTCAGCTTGAGAGACCTGCGTTTTGAAGCGCTCAACCGTACCTTCTGGCGTCAGCAGCAAAATTTCTAAGCGATCTTCTAAAATTAGAGGATAGAGCGCTGCGGTTTTAATCGGCTGCTGGGCCAAGGCCAATTTAAGAGATTCTATAGCCTGCAAGTTAAAGGCGGTATTAGCAGGGCTTTTAGGATCTGAGGCGTCAGCGCTTGGGTAGATTGGATGATTGGCTCGGTTACGCAGGGCGATCGCCTCAGCCAATTCCAAAAAATCAGCCAAAGATATATCGGTAGACGATGCGTTAAAGACCGTCAGCAAATCAGCTTCTAAAGGCGTGTTCAAAGTCTCCTGGCGGCCTTCCGCCTGATCGCTATGCAAGTAAGATCTAATCTCCTGTAGCTTGAGCAGCTCCAAAATTTGCAGCGCCTCAGCTTCTCGATTTTGCTGCAAAAGCAAATCAGCTAAGTTGCGATAAAAGTCTTCAACGGTGAGCGTGTAGCGCTGCTGTACCGACTGAGAAAGCTGCTGCAAGTCTTGACGAATCGTTTCGATTTGAGCGATCGCCTGCTTGTAAAAGAAAATCGCTAGGTTAGGCTGCTGCTGCGCCTCCATTAGCCGCCCCATGTTCAGCAAGGTCTCAATTTCACCAAATTTGTTATTGGTTTGTCTGGTTAGCCGCAGCGCCTGTCGGTACGAGTGCCAAGCCTGCTCAACCTCGCCGCTTGCCTGATAGAGCGAGCCTAAGCTATTGACCAAGATGGATCGTTCGCGATCGCTCTCTCGCCGAGCTAGCAAATCAAATCCGCGCTCAAAAGTCGCCTGAGCCATTGCCAAATTGCCCTGCCGCATTTGTAGCATCCCAAAGTTATTCAAGGCTCGCACCTGCCGATTAGAAATATCTTGGAGATTGGCTGAATCTGCATCCCGTTTAAGAATGGTCGTATAGAGGGCGATCGCACTTTGGTAGTAGGCGATCGCTCTCTCTTCATCCTTTTGCCGCTCCGACACCCAGCCCAGCGTAAAAATAGCGCTAGCTTGCAGTCCCACATTCTCTATCTGTTCGCTCAGATCAGCCGCCGTTTGCAGCATGGCTTGCGCCTCATCATACTGGCCTAGCTCCGCCGCTATAGAACCCATATTGTGCTGAAGAATTGCCTGCTTTTCAGGCGTTAGCTGATGAGACGCTTGAGCCAGCCCGAATCCAGACTGATAAAACCTTAGCGCCGTTGCAAAATCCGCCCTTTTATGATGAATCTCCCCCAGCTTGACCAACAGTTCTATCCGAATATCGGCATCGTCAGGCCCAGCTAATCCTTCATTCACCAGTTCCTCATATAGCTCAGCAGCGGCGGTTAATACTGGCAGGGCTGCGTCATCGTCTTGCAGATAGAGATAAGCCTGTCCCAGGCCATACAAGGCTTTTCCCTTAAGCGTCAAATTGATAGGCTCCTCACCTTCAATCAGCCCCAGCGCCTGCCGATAGCTTTCTGCCGCTGCTGCATCTTCTTCGTTAGCCGCCTGCGCTGCACCCGTCTCTAACAGTCGAGGAATTTTGCTCTCGGGCGTTTCCTCGGGCGTTTGCAGGGGCACTTGCGCAATCTGCCGCGCAGGGGCTGCTATCGCTACAGGCTCAACGACAGGCCAAAAAACAGATAGGACAGCCATCGTCACTACAGCAGCAGGCGACATTCCTACCTCCATTTGCGACGACGGCGCGGCCAAGGCCAAGGGTCAGATCCTTGACTGGCCTCCAGATCACCGGGGAAGCTGCGGGGCTTATTTTGAGGCCGACGGGTGGGCGGGCGCGGCTCTATGGGCTCGGGCCCAGCGGTCGCAGGCGTTTCAGCGAAGCGAATTATTCGCTCGGCCAGCTCAAGGGCTTGTCTAACCATGAGTTCAGTTTGCACAAAGGCAATGCTATCGATAATTTTTGTGAGCAAATCGCGATCTAGATCTATTTCGGCTAGTCCTAGCAGTCGGTGAGCGGTTTGGTATTCAGTTAGGGCGGTTGCTAGGTCGTTTGTAATTTCCTTTAGGCAACCTAAACTGTAGTGGGCTTGGGCCTGCAAATGTAGATTGTTGGCGCGATCGCTCAACGCCAACGCTTTCTCAAAAGCCGCCTGAGCCCCCTCATAGCCCAAATGAGACTGAACCTCTCCCAGCACTAGCCGACACTGCGCCTCTAGCTCAGGCATACCGACCGTTTCAAAAGAATAAGCCGCTGCTCGATAGTGTATTTCTGCCTCAGCATAGCTGCCGATTTCATCATGAGCCTGACCCATCCGATAGTGTAAAGGCCCTACCTCAGCCGGATTAGAGCCTTCTTTAGCAGCGCTCAGCAAAAGATTGCCGTAGAGCTGCAAACGATTTTGAAATTCCTTAGGCGTCATCTGCTGAGAAGTATTATCAGGCGGTGCATTGTTCATAGTTTTTTTTAAAATCTCACTACTCTAATAAGCCGCTTCAGTCGGCAGTTCGTCTATCGTGACAGGCCAAATAATTAATCGGCAGTACCCTGGCAGGCCGTATTGAAATTTGCCGTGACCGTGCAGAAACTTTGAGTTTGTATCTGATAGGTTAACCAGCGTAAAGTTTAGCAAGGAGGCATAAGATGAATGCAACAATAGGTCAAAGCAGTTTGCTTCAACGTATGGACAGCCCAAATAGCGATCCTCATAGCGACCCGACTAAAAAGCAGCCCTCCGCTGATCAGATTAAGCAGCTTATTAGAGAAACCTGTCAGCACCCCAAAGGTAGCCCGCAACGGCAAAAAGGACTCACCGAGCTAGTTCGCCTGCTGACCCGTCAGCTATGGCACACCTCAGCAGCTTACTACCCCGACGCCCTTCAGCAAACTTGGATATACTTTTGTCGCAACCTTTGCTCGGCGACCACGGGCCGCGCTTACGATCCTGACATTGCCACGCCAGTCACTTGGCTAAATGCCTACCTAAAGCGCCGACTGCAAGACTTTCAGATTGCTGAGAATCGCGATCGCGCCACCACCCTCTCAGCTTCTAGCTTCAGCCCTCGCGAAGACGGCCTCTTAGACCCGATTGATCGCCTTCCTGCTAGGCCCGACATTCCGCCTTGGCTAGAGCAAATCAAAGCCTGGGCCGAAAGCAGCCGCGATCTCGATAAAATTCACGTTAGCAAGCACCCCACAGTCACTGCCAAAGCGCTCATTCTTAAGCGACTGCCGCCCGAAACGCCCTGGAAAACGCTCTCAGCAGAATACGGCATATCGGTTGGCACACTTAGCAGCTTTTATCAGCGTCAGTGCCTCTCAAAGCTTCGCGCCTACGGCAAAGCTCAAGGCTACTTTTAAGCGGCTTTTACACACTCTAGTAAAAACCTCTAGTAACAGCCTTACTTTTCAACCTTTTAACATCACAACACACGTCTTGGACAGTAAACACAATGGCTATCGAAAGCGTTCGTCACATCCGGTTTGAACAGGGAATCACTTTGCCCATTACAACAGAATTTCAACAGATTGCCCAGCGGTTTGCCCAGCAGTGCCCCTTTAGTGAAAAAGCAGCGCAAATAAAGCAAAATACGCTCGCTGTCTGCGCCGTTAATGCTTATCTACAGCTTACGGATATTTCAACCTGCTTGGCAGACAGCGACAGTTGGAACCCCATCATGCAAATGATGGCAGACGTTGCCGACTTAAAGGTGCCAAACGTGGGCGCGTTTTCCTGTCGGGCGATCGCCCCAACCGACACCACCTGCTACATCCCCCCTGAAGACTGGCACAATAGGGCAGGCTACATTGCAGTTGTGATAGACGAAGCCGCTAGTCAGGCGACGCTGTTGGGCTTTATTTCTGCGGTTAATGAAGTAGAACAGGTGCCACTAGAGAGCTTTGCGCCGATAGAAACCCTGATCGATAGGGTACATAGTTTGCAGGCTAGCGCGATCGCCTCGCCTCCAATTACTGATCTAAGTCAGCGGATTCAAAGTAGCCTTCTCAATGGCTGGCAGGCCGCCGCCGAGCTGATCAATCCGCCCGAGCTAGAGTTTGCTTTTCGAGCCAGTGAAAGCAGCAGCCATACAGCAGACCCTACAACAGACCACACAGCAGACCCTACAGCAGATATCAGCCGTGCCAAGCTGGTTGACTTGGGCCTACAGCTCGGCCATTCTCTTCAGGTCGCCTTAGTTATCCATCTAGCACCCACCTCAAACCATCGTAGCGATATTGTTCTACAAATTCGCCCTTTAGGTGACGCCAACTGTTTACCAGCAGGCATCACCCTCTCAATATTCGACGCCAGCAATACGCTGTTTAGAAGCGCTACCTCTAGAGCCATTGATAACTACATTCAACTACAGGTTACGGGCGAATCAGGCGAAATCTTTAGCATTCAGGTCAGCAAAAACGAAGTTGTTTTTACAGAGAAGTTTGTTATCTAAGCTGAAATCTCGGCTGAATCTTTTCTGAAATACATCTGTTGAAATGCATCTGTTGAAACATTAGGGTAGCCAAGCTGTGAACAAGCGAATTGTGATTAAAATTGGCGCTGGCAGCATAGAAACTGGCTACGCCGCCGCCGTGCAAATTGGCGATGAGGGCATAGCGCCGCAGGCTGAAACTCAGGCATATTTGCCACCAGCCCCCGACTTACCCGGTCTATACCAGCGCTGGCAGCAGTCTTACCTACGCTTAGGCTTGCCCACTCGGTTAGAAGCTCAAGATGGAATCACCAACGTTTCTAATCTCTCACAGATGGAACACTGTCGCAGGCTGAGCCGTGAGCTGCGCGATCGCGTTCACAGCTGGCTTGACGGCAACGAGTTTCGCCCCATCCGCGAGAAAATTTTAGAGCAGCTCAACCCTCACGATCAGGCCCGCATATTACTGCAAACCCAAGACCCCTTGCTGCAGCGCCTACCCTGGTACGAGCTGCAGTTTTTTGATCGCTACCGCCAAGCCGAAGTCGGCATCTGCGCCCTCGACTACCAGCAGGTCAGCCAGCCTATCAGCCGCATCAAGCCCGTGCGCATACTCGCCGTTTTTGGCGACGCCACTGGCCTCAACACTCAGGTTGACCAAGCCCTGCTGAGTAACATTCTCGACGCTGACATTAGCGCTTTAAATCAGCCTAGCCGAGAAGACTTTAACCAGTGCCTGTGGGACGAGGGCGGCTGGGATATTTTGTTTTTTGCAGGGCATAGCAGCAGTCGCTCACAGTGTGAGCCAAACGATGACACAAACAGTGAAGCAGGCAGCGGTGAAATTGCTTTGAACCCTACCGACAAGCTCACCATTCCTCAGCTCAAACATGCGCTCAAAAAAGCCATTGATCGAGGGCTTAACACCGCTATTTTCAACTCCTGCGATGGCCTTGGCCTTGCAACTGATTTAGCAAGCCTGCATATTCCGCAGGTGCTCGTGATGCGCGAACCCGTTCCCGATCAGGTTGCTCATGCTTTTCTTCAGGGCTTTTTAGAGTCTTTTGCGGCTGGAAACTCCTTTTATTTATCGGTGCGCGAGGCTCGTGAAAAGCTACAGGGACTAGAAGCCAAATTTCCCTGTGCGACTTGGCTACCCGTAATTGTCCAAAACCTAGCCGAAACGCCCCCTACTTGGCGATCGCTCCAAGGCAAACCAGAAAACTCTCTCATCTCTAACCACAGCGTCCTCCCAAAAGCCGTTCAAATACCTCACAGACATCGCTGGAAAACTGGCCTCAGCGCTGGCATTATCACCGCCACAATTCTCTTATTTATTCGTCAGTTTGGTGGATTAGAACAGTGGGATTTAGGTGCTTACGATCAGCTTATGCGCTCAAAACCAACCGAAAACGTAGACAATCGACTGCTGATTATTACCAACACCGATGCAGACGTTGCCAAACGGCCTGATCCAAGCGGGCGATCGCTCACCGATGCCACCCTATTAGCCCTGCTCAACAAGCTCAAACCGCTCTCGCCTCAAATCATTGGGCTAGACATATACCGCGACTTTGCTGCTACAGATCCGGCCCTAGCCAGTCAGCTAAAAACAACTCATAATCTCATTGCAGTCTGCAAAGCTGAAGACTCAACCACGACTCCGCCGACGCTAGCAGAAGCACCGCCACCCGAAATAAGCACCCATCAGCGCTTGGGAAACACTGATTTTGCCTACGGAAATGAGCCAGCAGGGGTATTGCGCCGTCACTTACTGTTCATGCAAGGTAATCCTCCCTGCAATGTTAAAACAACTTTTAGTACGCTAATTGCCATGCGATATTTAGCAGAAGGACACAGTGTTTCATTAGGCAACGACTACAACCCCGCTGATGGCCTTAAAATGGGCTCAGCCGTATGGCCCGTTATCCTCAAGCAACAAACCGCCTTCGGTGGATATCACGATTTAGACACGCAAGGCTACCAAATTTTGTTGAACTATCGAAGGCTAAGAGATTCTAGCCAGCAAACAAAGTGTGGTGCGATAGAAACGCCCGCCGACTGCCTGACGGTAGAAGAGGTGCTGTCGCTGCCGCTGGAAGAACTGCGCGGCTACATTCAAGGGCGGATTGTGTTAATCGGCACAACTGCCACCAGATTTAATGAAGACCGTTGGATCACGCCTTTTACGCGCACGAGGCTAATCGAAGATCAAACGCCCGGTTTATTTCTTCAGGCCCAGATGATTTCTCAGCTCATCAGCGCCGAGTTAGATCAGCCGCCTCGCCCCCTCTATGCCGCTTGGCCAAAGTGGAAAGAAGTCGCCTGGATTGTAAGCTGGGCTAGCTTAGGCGGTTTGCTAGGCGCTTACGCGGTTAGGAACGCTCGGGCAGGGCCGCTAAAGCTGTGGCTGTGGCTATTAATGGGTGAAGGCATTATGTTATTTGTCTGCTGGCTATGGCTCATACAGGCAGGCATTTGGGTGCCTTGGGTGCCTAGCGCGTTGGCTTTCCCCACCGCTGCTTTAGCGGCCCAAGCGACCTTAAGCTTTCAGTACCGTTCGCCAAAAGACCTACAAAGCATCTGAGAATAAGTACCATCAGTTTGATGCGCAAGAATTCGTATGAAAGCTTCCTTTCCTCTTCCCGCTCTTTTGGCGCTCATAGTAGCGGCCTTTCTTCCACCTCTATTCTCGCCGCGATCTGCCAGCGCTCAGCCGCTTCCCCCCCTGCCTATTCAGTTTGATCCCGATCAGATCGTTAATCCAGGGCGACCCGGTGGGCGCAGGCGCGGCGGAGCCTCACGCGGTGAGTGTTCGTTAAATGCTTCATCAGGATCTTCGCTCAGCGCGATCGCCTATGCCCGCACCGTCGTAGAACTCGGCATCGAAAGAGCCGATGAAACCGCAGGTGCCCTCACCACGCAAGCCCAGCCTACGCTATGGTTTTATCTGCCCAGCGCACTCTCTGATCAAACCCAAGCCTCCTTGGTGGTTAAAGACAGCCGCGACCAGCTCGTATACGAAGGCCAGCTCTCGGGCAAAACCGACAGCGATGGCATCGTTAGCCTACCCATGCCCGTTAATCTCGAAGTGGGCATTCCCTATCACTGGTTTTTAACGTTGGACTGCGGTGCAGAAGAAAGCTCTGGAGAATCCTCCGGTGAATTCTCTGATGAATCCTTTGGCGAACAGACAACCGTAGACGGATGGATCGAGCGGCGAGCGGTTGATGCGCCCCTAAGTCGCGCCCTGAGCGAGGCAAATGCCCGAAACCGAGCGGCCCTTTATGCCAACGCTGGCTTTTTGCAAGATGCCACCACTGAGCTAGCAGCTCTACGGCTTGCTAATCGAGCAGATGTCTCATTAGCGCAAGACTGGGTAAGCTTTCTGAGCACCTTGGATTTATCCGATTTAGCGGCGGCTCCTCTGTTGGAATGCTGCGGGCTAATAGACATGCGATCGCTCAGCCCGCAATCAACCCCTACCGAACCTGAAATCTCTAATCCAGCTGAAGAGAATTCTGTTGAACCTAAAGAACCTGCTGAAGAACCGGATCGGCGAACTATTTTACAGCGGGCTCGCGATAGAGACTAGGCACGCTCAGAAATAAAAAGGATATTGGCTATAGAATACTGTAGCCCTCATCTGCCTATTGATTTAATATGACTAATTCTAATTCGCTTGGCTCTAATTTATCTAGCCATGAAGCTGATGTGCTTCCATCTAAACCGCCCGTGGCCAAAGCGCGGCCTAAAGCGCTAGTAACCCATGGCGATCAGCGAGTAGATCCTTACTATTGGTTAAGCGATCGCGACGACGCTGAGGTCATTGACTATTTAAAGGCAGAAAACGCTTACACCGCCGCGCAAATGCAGCATACCGAGGCCCTTCAGCAAACGCTATACGATGAAATGCTCGGTCGCATTCAAGAGAGCGATCTATCCGTGCCCTATCGCTATGGCGGCTACTATTACTATTCGCGCACGGAAGCAGGCAGGGCCTACAGCATCCACTGTCGTAAGCAAGGTAGCCTAGAGGCCACAGAAGAAGTTTTGCTAGATGAGAACGTGCTAGCCGAAGGGCATGAATTTTTCTCACTGGGCAGCTACGAGGTCAGCCCCGATCACAGTATTTTAGCCTATGCTACCGATACCCAAGGCGATGAACGCTATAGCTTGGCTTTCAAGAGCTTAGAAAAGCCTTTAGAAACAGATAGTAACCTAGCTGAAAGCATCTCTAATACAGGCGGTGTCGCCTGGGTAAACGACAACAAAACTTTGTTCTACCTAAGCTTGGATGAGGCCAATCGTCCTTTTCAGCTTTGGCGTCATCGGTTGGGCACCTCGCCGGATCGCGATCAGCTAGTGTATGAAGAAAAAGACGAGGCGTTTTATCTTGATCTAGGTGTGACCCTTAGCGAAGCCTATATTCTGTTGAGTGCTGAGAGCAAGATTACGTCTGAAGTTCGCTTTTTGGATGCCAATACGCCTGAAGCAGCGTTTCGCGTGATTCATCCACGTGAAAAAGGAGTTGAGTATAGCGTTAGCCATCATCCCGGCACGAGCGTAGAAGAGAGTCGGTTTTATATTGTGACTAACGATGAGGCGATTAACTTTAAGCTGATGATGGCCCCGGTGGTCGATCCGAGCAAAGGCGAGTGGCAAACTGTGATTGAGCATCGCGCCGATGTCATGCTGGTGGATGCAGATGTTTTTGCCGATCATCTGGTGATTTATGAGCGATCGCAAGGACTGCCCACCATTCGCATCCAAACGCTTTCTACGGGCGAGATTAAACAGATTGACTTTCCAGAGCCAACCTACTTTGTTACAGATGGCTTTATGCGAGAGTTTAGCAGCCACGTTCTGCGCTTTCGCTATAGCTCAATGGTTACACCGCTCTCGGTGTTTGACTACGATATGAACAGCCATGAGCGCGAGCTAAAAAAGCAGCAGCCAGTGCTGGGTGGCTATGACCCTAACCAATATGCCAGCGAGTGGCTCGTCGCGACGGCTAAGGACGGCACCCAAGTCCCCATTTCGCTCGTGTACAAAAAAGATACGCCGCTAAATCGCCGCAATCCGCTGCATTTAACGGGCTATGGTTCTTACGGCTATCCCTATCCGGTGACGTTTTCCACCTATCGACTCTCGCTGTTAAATCGGGGGGTGGTGTGTGCGATCGCTCACATTCGCGGCGGCGGTGAAATGGGCCGCCAGTGGTATGAAGACGGCAAGTTTTTGCATAAAACCAACACCTTTACCGACTTTATCGCCTGCGCTGAGCATCTGATTGAGCAGGGTTGGACAAGCGCCGAGCAGCTAGCCATTTCAGGCGGCAGCGCGGGCGGGCTGCTGATGGGAGCGGTGGTCAACCAGCGGCCCGATTTGTTTAAAGTGGCGATCGCCCAAGTCCCCTTTGTTGATGTGCTCACCACCATACTCGATCCTGACCTGCCGCTTTCAGTGATGGAATGGGACGAATGGGGCAACCCTAACGAGCCAGAATTTTACGAGTATATGAAAGCCTATTCACCCTACGACAACGTGACCCAGCAGGACTATCCTAACCTGCTCATTACAGGGGGCCTAAACGATCCTCGGGTTTCCTACTGGGAACCTGCCAAGTGGACGGCCAAACTCCGCGCCACTAAAACCGACAACAATCAACTGCTGCTTAAAACCAATATGGGCGCAGGTCACGGCGGCGCTTCTGGTCGCTATGAACGCATCAAAGAAATCGCTTTTGTAGATGCCTTTTTGCTAGATTATTTAGGCGTATCTGAAGCATAGGAAAACCTTAGGAAGTGAGAAATGAGACGGCCTGAAGCTTCAGGACAATTCCAACAGAAGAATCAGGCCGACTATCTAAAAGCGCCTTGGGCTGAATTTTGGGCGGGGGCTCGCGATATTTTTCCGCTGCTGGTGGGTGCGATTCCTTTCGGGATTATCTTTGGCACCTTGGCGGCTAACAGCGGCCTATCAGCGGGTGGGGCGATCGCTATGTCTGCGCTAGTATTCGCAGGCTCCTCACAGTTTATTGCCGTCGGCATGATTGCCACAGGCACGGGCTGGCTGCTAATTGTGCTTACCACCTTTGTCGTCAACCTGCGGCATCTGCTATACGCGGTGAGCCTTTTGCCCTACATCAAGGCGCTGCCGCAGCGTTGGAAGGTGCCCTTAGCCTTTTTCCTCACTGATGAAGCCTTTGCTGTTGCTATTCGCCGCTATGAGTTGCCTGATCGCTCGCCCTTTAAGCACTGGTATTATTTGGGAGCAGCGATCGCAATGTATGCCAACTGGCAGCTATGCACGCTGCTAGGCGTTACGGCTGGGCAGCTCATTCCTAACGCAACCGAATGGGGGCTAGATTTTGCCATGTCCGTTACGTTCATTGGCATCATCGTTCCCTATCTTAAAACGAGGCCAATGCTGGTGGCTGTTATGGCCGCTGGGCTGGCGGCTATTGCGGCCAACCCGCTGCCTCACAAGCTAGGGCTGATTGTCGCTGCCATCATTGGCATTGCCGCTGGGGTCTATACCGAAAAGTTGGGAGTCAATGCATGAACGAGGTTTTAACCATTGGTGGCATGGCGATGTTAACCTTTGCCATTCGCTACCTTATGTTTGGCGCAAGCAGCCGCATTACGCTATCGCCCGCGCTGCTAAACGCTTTACGCTATCTGCCGCCAGTTATTCTTACCGCGATTGTAGTGCCAGAAGTGCTGCTGAGCGAAGGGACGCTTGAAGTCAGCTATTTGAACGCTCGGCTGGTAGGGGCGATCGCCGCCATCATCGTCAGCAGTCTCACTCAAAATCTGCTGCTCACCATCGTTTTAGGCATGGCTGCGTTCTTTGGCTGGCAGAGTTTCATAGCTGTTTTAGCTTAGCTTTAGCGATGGTGCTGAGCTGATGGCGATGGCGATGGCGCGTAGCCCAGCGGCTAAACATCGCTAGTGCGAATGCTGCGATAGTGATCTGTGCGTATTTGCAAGATGGTGGACTCTATTTGCGAATCGACTTCGCCGAGGGTGCCTAACAGATGAGTGCCTAAGGCCAGGGCAGCCTCAAATTCAGGCTGCACGACGGCCTGTGCGCCTAGCTGACTGAGCAGGTCAAGCTCTGTGGTGGTGTGGGCACGGGCGATGATGTCTAACTCAGGGGCGATCGCCCGAGCGCGCAGCAACAATAGCCGGGTACTCGCCGGATCGGGCAGGGCGATGACCAAGGCTTTGGCGGCGGGTAGCGCTGCCCTTGCCAAAATTAACTCTGAGTCAGCATCGCCTAGCACAAAGGGAATTCTCTCACGTCGCAGATATTGAGCAGCGGCCTCACTGTTTTCCAGCACAAGAACGGCGTACCCTTGCTGCTGTAGTAGCTTTACAATCACTCGCCCAACCCGGCCAAACCCAGCCACTACCACATGGTTCCGAATAGCTTCTGTGCCGATAGAGGGCTGAGGAGACTCTCGCCGCCGCAGCCACAAAGAGAGCTTGGGCTGATGATACAGCCAAGCTGCCAAAGGTACAGAAATTTTGAAGGAAAGCGGGGTGAGTACCAGCGTAATAGCCGCTGTTCCTAACAACAGTAGGTAGGTATCTTGATCGATCAAATTATTTTCTAAGCCGACCAAGGCCAGCACAAAAGAAAATTCACCAATTTGGTTGAGGCCGCAGCTTGTAAACAGCGCTGTTTTGAGCGAGTAGCCGAACCACAGCACAATAAAAAATACGACGATTGCTTTGCCTAGCATCACTAGGCTCACCAGCCCCAAAATTCGATCAAAATTCTCAATGAGAACCCTTGGATCAATCAGCATACCAATAGAAACAAAAAACAGGCTAGCAAAGGTATCACGCAGTGGCAGCACCTTAGCTAGCGCCTGATCTGCATAGTCAATTTCGGCAATCATCAGGCCCGCAACGAAGGCTCCAATTTCAATCGAGAGTCCTAGCTGAGCGGTGACTAGGGCAACGCCGAGGCATAGAGCAATGAGCGTGAGCAGGAAAAGCTCGGTGCTTTCGGTGCTGGCCACCCGCTGAATGATGACGGGGATAACCCAGCGACCAACCAGCAGCGCCCCGCCTAAAAAGGCGACAACCTTAAGCAGCACTAGCCCCACAACTTGCCAGAGCGCTCCCGGCTGGTTAACGGCGGGTACAACTGCCAGCATGAGCCCAAGTGCTAGGTCTTGAGCGATTAATATAGCCAGCATAATCTGGCCATGTCGGGTGTTGGTTTCACCGCGTTCAGTCAGTGTTTTGAGCACGACGGCGGTAGAAGAAAGCGAGAGAAGTGCGCCCCAAAAAAGGCCCTGAGACAGGCTATCTACCCAGCCAAAAAGAAGTGCGATCGCGCAGACTAACCCCACCGTAAGCCCCATTTGAAACAGGCTACCCTGCAAGGCAACATTCCGAATTCGATTGAGTTCTTCTAAAGAAAACTGTACGCCCAGCACAAACAACAGAAAAGCAACGCCTAGCTCCGCTAGCTCTTGAATATTCCCTGTATCGGTAATTAGCCCAAACCCTAAAGGCCCGATGATCAAACCGCTGGCTAAATAGCCCAGCAGCACAGGCTGTCTTAGGCGGCTAGCTGTATAGCCGCCAGTAGCCGCCGCGCCCAGCACTAGCATCAGCTCGAACGTAAAATTCAGATCTGACGACATCGTGAGCAAAATTCCTATAGGCGTATATATCTATATATCTACTCGCTCAATTTGGCTTAACTAGCGTTCATCCTTAAGAATGCCTTCGCCCTTTACATACCACGAAATACCAAAGGCAATCACCATCACAGCCTCTAACCAAAACACCGGATCGAACGTTTGCAGCGAGGTCTTGAAGTCTACCGGGAGAAGCTTAAGCAGCACAAGTAGCACAATCGCCAAAAGAATCGTATAGCCGCTGACTCGATACACTGCGTTGCGCCGGAGCTTTTGAGGGGTAGCAGGCCGAGTCGGATCGCTCTTGGTGAACAGCACCAAAGAAAAGTAGGCGAGCGTAATAAAATAGACTGTGGCAAAGGCGATATGCACCTTACCGATGGTTGCGGCTAGCCCAGAAGGATCTAGCGGCGTGGTGGGAAACAGCGCCGTGCCAATCACGCAAACGGCGGCGATATTAGCGGCCCAATTGTCTTGCTTGCCGTAGCCCTTATACGAAAATAGAAAAACGCCCATGGCAAATAGCACGCCTACAAAAACGTCTCTCATGCTGGTGTGGTAGTAGTCGCTAATTGAAGGCTGAATGGGCAAATCAAACAGCAGCCCGCCGCCTAAGGCCAAAATAAACGGCAGACCCATCCCCAAGCAGCCCACCGATTTGCGCAGCATCAAATAGGAGACGACCAGACGATTGTTTTTGGGCGTCGGACTTTGCGTATTGTCTTGTTTGAGATAATTCATGCCGTCACTTTAGCTACAGACGATACAATCGCGAGGATAGCCCGCTCAATACTTACTTAATCAAGACGTAAGCCAAAGGCGCAAGCACCCCAGTATATAACGTATGGTTTTACAGGTTCACTTACCGTCGTGGCGCGTTCTCATCGTTGAAGACGATCCGCTTGTGCAGCTAGGGCTTGAGCAGGCGCTGATAGCTTACCCTCAGCTCGGCGTGATTGATGTAATAGACGATGGCTATTTGGCGATAGAGGCAGCGCTAGCGCTGCGGCCTGACTTAATTTTGATGGACATCGGCCTGCCCGGAATCGATGGCATTCGCGTGGCTCAGCAGATTAAGCCGCAGTTGCCGGAGGCCAAAATAGTCATGCTGACTTCTCACGCTAGCCAAGCTGAGGTAACGGCGGCGTTTGCAAGTGGGGCAGAGGCTTACTGTATTAAAGGGGGCAGCGTTGATGTGCTGATGACGGCGATCGCCACCGTTGCCCAAGGGGGCCTCTACCTCGATCCTAAAATTGCTCAGATCGCTATCAAACGCCTCAGCGCAGACGCAGTGGCCCACGCCCCCTCGAACCTACATCCATCGATAGATCCGGCGATCGCTGCCGACTATGACCTATCAGAGCGAGAGCTTGAGGTATTAAGCCTGCTGGTTAAAGGGATGAGCAATCCCAATATTGCGAAACAGCTGTTTATTAGCCCCAATACGGTAAAGGCGCATATGCGATCGCTCATGAACAAGCTAGCCGTCAACGATCGCGTGCAGGTCGCTGTCAAAGCGCTGCGAGCGGGCCTTGTCTGAACATAGATTCAATAAGTAAAATTTCTAACTGATTTAACCGTTATCGGTAAATATCCTTTAAGTAGAGATCCTACGTATTTTACTGATGCTGACCATTCACAACACGATGCCTAATCTCCCTACGCCTGACGATCCGCCGCTTGACAGCCCTATGG
>JBARVS010000087.1:0-25089 GCA_049646385.1 Phormidesmis sp.
GACGACTGGTTAGGAATGGTGAACATCCGCATCCATCGGCCCAAAATTCGCAGCGTATTTACCGCGTTAAATGACTGAGAGCCGCCAGAAACCTGCATCACGGCCAGCGTTCTGCCCTGAGTGGGCCTCATTGCCCCAAGCGTCAGCGGAATCCAGTCAATTTGCGTTTTCATTAGCCCAGAGACATTGCCATGAAGCTCAGGGCTTGACCACACCTGACCTTCTGACCATAGCGAAAGTTCTCTTAATTCTTGCACCTTTGGATGCGTATCTGGTTCTGCGCCATGCAGCGGTAGCCCTCGCGGATCGAAGAATCTCACTTCTGCGCCGAGTTCTTCGATAATGCGAGCGGCTTCCTCGGCTACTAGGCGGCTGTAAGAGCGATCGCGCAAAGAGCCATAGAGAAACAAAATTCGAGGGGGATGATCAAAGCTCATTTTCAAATAGTCTCTCTACCTGCACCTTATCTCAGTGCGCTCACAAAACGTCAGCGATGACTAAGCTGATCGTAGTATACGACTTGCGTTGAGAATGGCCAGCAGCGCTACGCCTACATCAGCAAACACGGCGGCCCAAAGTGAAGCCAAGCCAATCGCGCCTAGAATGATGAATATTGCTTTCACCGCCATTGCAATAGTAATGTTTTGCCAAACGATGCGGAGGGTGCGATGGGCCATGGCGATCGCCTCAGCCACCTTAGCAGGCCCATCTGTCATAATCACCACGTCAGCCGTGTCAATCGCCGCATCAGAGCCGAGCCCGCCCATCGCCATACCGACATCAGCTCTAGCAATCACAGGCGCGTCGTTAATGCCGTCGCCCACGAACACAACTTTCCCCTTAGTTTTACTGCTCTCATGCAGAATCTTCTCTAGCGCCTCTACTTTATCTTCTGGCAAAAGCTCAGCTTGGTAGCGATCAACCCCTAGCTTTTGCGCCACGCTGCGAGCAACAGAGTCGTTGTCTCCAGTGAGCATTACGGTGGTGATACCCTGTTGCTTTAGGGCTTGAATGGCCGCGATCGCATCCTCCTTTATTTCATCAGCAATCATAATTCTGCCTTTGTACTGGCCATCGGCAGCGATATGCACCACCGAGCCATCCACCACACAAACGTCGTGCGGAATCTTTTCTCGGTGCAGCAGTCGATCATTACCCGCTAGCACCAGGCTTTTTTCAACCCGAGCGCGGATGCCGTGACCAGAAATCTCTTCATAGTTTTGCACCTTAGATCGCTCTAGTAGCTGTCCGCCGCCCTGCTGATAGGCTTGCTGAATCGATTGGGCAACCGGATGGTTAGACTCACACTCCACTTGAGCGGCGAGCCTTAATAGCTGCTGCTCGCTCAGGCCGTTTTGAGAGACAATTTCTGTGACGCGAAAGTTCCCCTGAGTGAGCGTTCCTGTTTTATCAAACACAACCGTTTTCACCTGAGTGAGCGCATCTAAATAGGTAGAGCCCTTCACTAAAATGCCGCGTTTGGCCGCGCCGCCAATGCCGCCAAAATAGCCCAGCGGAATGCTAATCACCAAACCACAAGGGCAGGAAATAACGAGCAGCACTAGGGCGCGATACGTCCATTCGGCGTGGGTTGCCCCAGGCAGCACTAAAGGAGGAATGATAGCGATCGCCAAAGATAAAAACACCACTACAGGCGTGTAGTACCGCGCAAAGCGAGTGATGAACTTTTCGGTATCTGCCTTTTTGCTGCTAGCGTTCTCTACTAGCTCTAAAATTCTGGCAATAGAAGATTCGTTAAAAAGCTTTGTCACCTTCATCGTGAGTACGCCAGAGCGGTTAATCATCCCAGAAAGGGCGCTCTCTCCGACCCTAACCGTACGAGGAACCGATTCTCCAGTTAGCGCGGAGGTATCTAGCTGAGAGCTGCCTTTAATAATCTCTCCATCTAACGGTACTTTTTCACCGGGGCGCACCACAATCACATCGCCCACCTTGACCGACTCAGGAGAAACCTCACGCAGCTCGCCCCCCACCTGCAAATTGGCCGTATCGGGTCGCACTTCTAACAGGGCTTTGATAGAGCGGCGCGATCGCCCCACCGAATAGCCCTGAAACGCTTCTCCCACCTGAAAAAACAGCATCACGCCTACCGCTTCTGGCAGTTCGTGAATGGCGATCGCGCCAATGGTGGCGATCGCCATCAAAAAGTTCTCATCAAACACCCGCCCCTTTAAGATATTGCGCCCTGCTGTCGTCAGCACGCTCCAGCCGCTGATCAAATAGGCGGGGATCAAAACGGCGTATTCAGCGATGGCATAGGGCGTATTGTGCAGACGCTCGTTGAAAACTAAGCCAATCAGGAAAAGCACCGCAGCGACGATAATCAGCGGCAGCTCTTTGCGCAGATTAAACTCACCGTGATCGTGACCATGACCATGATCGTGACCGCAGCAGCCGTCATGAGCGTGAGTTTCTGCCATAGTGATATCTACTTTATGTTCTGAACATATGAAAGGTTGTTCATATGTTACAGCAGCCCACTGGCGTTTTTACACCGCCATTATCAAAAGATGCGAGCAAAAAGCGATTTATTCGTCGAGGTGTTCAGCGACGGCCTTGTAAAGGGAGGTGATGTGCTTGTCGGCCATACTGTAATAAACGTTGCGGCCCTGACGACGGTATTTTACTAGGCGGTGCGATCGCAGCACCCGAAGCTGATGAGACACCGCCGACTCGCCCATTTTTACCGCCGCCGCCAAATCACAAACGCACAGCTCCTGACGGGCGATCGCCGAGAGCAGCTTCAGCCGATGCGGGTCAGACAGCGCGCTAAAAAAAGCCGCCATCTGCTGCGCCTTCTCAGTATCTAAAACCGCCGGCTGCACCTGACGCACGCTATCGAGATGCACCAGCGAAGTTTCACAGCTCGGCGCATCGTCTAATAAGGCATCTTTTACATCGTCTTTTTGGCTTGCAGAGTTGGCGCTGGCCATAGCTAATTGGAGTCAAAGCAACTTCTCTATGATACTGATAATCATTACCACCTGAACATCCACTCAGATAATCGCACTTTATAATTAAGACAAAACAATTAAGGCAAAGCTTAGCCAAAGTACCGCTTCAGCCAACTTTCAAACGTCGCGAGCTATGGACATTGATCAAAAACGCGCTCAAACCTTCAACCAGATTGCTCAGCTATACGACGCAGCGCGGCCCAGCTATCCGGCTGAGTTAATTGAAGATGTTATATCGCTGGCGCAGCTTTCGGCTGATGCGAAAATTTTAGAAATTGGCACAGGCACCGCTAAAGCCACGCTTCCTTTTGCCCAACGAGGCTATACCCTCCACGGCTTAGAACCGGGCAACCAGCTCGCTACCGTGGCCGCTGCAAATCTGCGCCCTTACCCAAAGGTAACGATTGAAACCGTTACTTTTGAAGACTGGTCTTTGCAGCCTGCGACTTACGATTTGGTAATGTCAGCGCAGGCTTTCCACTGGATTGATCCAGAAGTTGGCTATCCAAAAATAGCACAGGCTTTAAAGTCTGAAGGCAGCGTTGCGCTCATTTGGAACATGGCAGTTGAAACTGATACTGCGATCGCCCAGCAGCTTGATGAGATTTATGCCGATTATGCCGACTGGCGAATTACCCCTTTTGAACAGCGGCAAAAAGAAAGAGAGCAAGCGCTAATTGCAAGCCAGTGCTTTGCCCAGCCCGCTATCAAACGCTACTTTTGGTCACAGCGATATACAACGCAGCAATATCTCGATTTGACCAGCACCCAGTCAGACTATTTGGTTCAGCCGAAGGCAAAGCAGCGAGGATTATTAGATGCGATCGCGATCGCCATCAACAACAGCGGCGGCTTCATCGTCAGACCCTATGTTTCGGTACTGCTACTCTCAAAAAAGATATAATTCCAGCTTAATACGATTAAAACTATTCTTTTTACCAATCTTTTCCTTGGCTAAGCAGCGACTCGATACCCTTTTGGTAGAACAAGGTCTGTGCCCCTCTCGGCAGCAGGCCCAGCGGCTCATTCGAGCAGGCGAGGTAAAAATTGCTCAGCAAATTATGGACAAGCCCGGTACGCTCGTCGCCCTAGATGCTGTGATTGAGCTTAAAAAAAAGCCGCCCTTCGTTTCTAGAGGCGGTGAAAAGCTGGCCAAAGCGCTTAAGGCATTCAACATTCAGCCCGAAGGCAAAATTTGCTTAGATGGCGGTATCTCTACCGGCGGCTTTACCGACTGCCTGCTTCAGGCGGGCGCGAAGCAGGTGTATGGCGTAGACGTGGGCTATGGCCAGGTGGCGTGGAAAATTAGGCAAGATCCCTGCGTCGTGCTCAAAGAGCGAACCAACATTCGTCACTTAGCGCCAGAAGATCTCTATCAGGGCGAAGCAATGGCTACGCTGGGCGTGATGGATGTCTCTTTTATTTCGCTGGTAAAAGTGCTGCCTGCCTTTTGGTCGTTGCTGGCTGGGCCTCGCGAAGGGGTGCTTTTGGTGAAGCCTCAGTTTGAAGTGGGGCGCGAAAAAGTAGGGAAAAGTGGCGTGGTGCGCGATGCGACAGATCAGGCGATCGCAATTCATCAGGTCAACCAGGCCGCTGCCGCCCTCGGCTGGCACTATCGCGGGCTTACTTGGTCTGAAACGGTTGGCCCTGCGGGTAATATTGAATATTTGCTGTGGCTGCGCGCCGATGCGAAAGTTCAGCCCTATCCCGAGCTAGCCCAGATCAACGGCCTTACCGCTGAGGCGCACAGGCAGCTCAACTAAAAACTTAGCGCCTTGCCCCGGCACAGAATAGCATTTGAGCTTTCCACTATGCTGCAAGGTCACAATTTGATGGCTAATAGAGAGCCCTAAGCCAATGCCTTGACCGACCGCTTTCGTGGTAAAAAAAGGATCAAAAATGCGGCTGTAAATCTCTGGCGATATCCCCGGCCCATTATCAGCAATCCAAATAGCAATGCGATCGCGGTCAATAACCGTCGTAGAAACATGCAGCATCGGAGATTTTGCATACTCATTTTTTAATGTGCCAAGCTGCTTGAGCGCTTCTGCTGCATTATTGATCAAATGCATAAACACCTGATTGAGCTGGCTGGCATAGCACTCTACGGCAGGCAGGTCGCTGTAGTGTTTTTCAATGCGAACGCCTTTGAGCTGAGCGCCCAGCAACGCAAGCGTACTGTCTAGCCCGTCATGCACGTTCACGGCTTTAATAGCGGCCTCATCAAAGCGAGCAAAGTTTCGCAGGCTCAATACCAAGCTGCGAATGCGCTGGGTGCCGCTGCGCAAAGAGACAAGGCTTTGCAGTAGGTCAGGCGAGGTAAATTCAAGATCTAAAGCTTCTAGCTTGTTGCTGACATCAGCAGCCGGGGCAGGACAGTGCTCTTGATAGGCATGAACCAGCGCTAGCAAATCTTGCACATATCGATCAATATAGTTGAGGTTGCCATGAATGAAGTTAATAGGATTGTTGACCTCATGCGCAATCCCAGCGACGAGCTGTCCCATGCTGTTCATTTTCTCGTTGTGAATCAGCTTGGCCTGCGTTTGCTTAAGATGATCTAGCGCTTGTTTTAGCTCAGCCGTTCGCTCTTCTACTTTTTCTTCTAAAATCCTGTTTTGCACAAGCGTTCTTTCAGTTTCATCTTGGGCTTCATCTCGCTTAAGCAAATTGTGATATGCCTTGGCGTGATAGCGCAGCCGAGCAATTAGCTCAATCGGGTCGGGTAGCTTAACAAGATAGTCATTAGCACCTGCCTGAAAAGCGGCTGCTTTTGTGTGGGCCTCCTCGGTTGAGGAAAGCACAATAATCGGAATTTCTTTGGTGAGCGGATGAGCCCGAAAAAAACTGATCAGCATGAGCCCGTCTACATTGGGCATGACCAGATCTTGTAGTATTACGCTGGGCTTTAGTTCGGCAGCGATCGCCAGCGCCATCGTTGGATCGTTACAGCTATGCAGCTCGATATCAGCTTCAGAAGCCAGCAGCTGAGTGATAGATTCGATCACAGCAGGCTGATCGTCAACCGCTAAAATGCTGATGCTGCCTTGCTTGTTGGATAATTTTTTAGAACTCATTGGCTTAGACACTGACCTGCTCACTGGCCGCTAGCTGGCTATCTATTTGCAAATGAACGGCCTGCTTGCGATAGGCAAAAGTTTGAGGATAGGGCACCGCCTTATAAAGCGTTGAATCAACGAGGGCTGCTTCTGTGCGGCCTACGAACAACAGCCCCCTAGGTTGCAGCAGTTGGGTGAGTAGGAGGGTGGTGCGATCGCGAGCAGTTTGGTCAAAATAAATCAACAGGTTTCGACAAAAAATAATGTCGTAAGAGTCACGATTGTTCAATAGCTCAGCGTCTAAAACATTGCCCTGTATAAAAGAAACGCTCTGGCAAATAGACTGAGCTATCAAATAGCGCTGAGCCGTCCGCCGACTTTTTATAGAGTCTTTAGGTGAACTTAGAGAAAAATATTTGTCGTCTTGACGATAGCCCTGCCGTCTAAAGGTGTAGGGGCTGTAAGTGCCCGTTTTTGCTTTGCTGATGGCGATCGCACTAATATCCACCGCGTCAATCTGAAAATCATTTAGCGACAGCCCCGCCTCAAGCAGCGTAATCGCAATAGAATAAGGCTCTTCTCCCGTCGCACAAGGAACACTCAACACTCTTAGCTTTCTTTTCGACTCTTTTGCATTAGGCCGTTTTCTCTCAGGCCGCACCCATGCTTGTGCCACCCACTGCCGCAAAAAAGCAAAAGCAGCTCGGTTATGGAAAAAACTGGTTTCGAATACGACAACTGATTCTACTAGCGCCTCGAACAAAGCAGGCGAGGTTTTCAGCGCCTCCAAATAATCTGAAAGATTCTGTATTTTGCTCATGCGCATCCCCTTTTTCACCGCTCTCACCCAGTAGCGAGCACCGATGACATCAGGATCTAGGCCAATTTTCCGTCGTAGCAGATCTTCTATCTCACGCTGCATCGCCTGTTCGCCATCCACCTCAGCTCAGTTCTCCAAAAAACCTGAAATAGCAGCATCAGCATAGCTTGGCCAAATAGTGTTGTAGCCAAAACGTTTACACCAACCCTGCTTTATATATCCCTAAGTCATCACAGCGGTAACGTATCAGGCTGGTTGCTGGTAATCTAAAACCAGACTTTTGCAGACTTTTGCCAGCACCGCATACTTATGGATTGGCGATCGCTTACGGCTCAGATCTCTCAGATAGCTGCTATCGGTTCCGTTATTTTTACCGCTGTTTCTATCCGCTCTAATACCAGGCTCAGCCGCAGGCAGTGGAACATCGAAACCTTCATCACCTACTCCGAACGCCATAAAGAAGCCACCCAAAGCTTTCCTAACAACGCCTTTTATCACCGCTTAGATAGCAGCCAGCTACCGCCCCGCAGCCCTGAGCTGACCGCAGCCGTTCGCCGCTACCTCTTTGTCATTTGCGACGTTCACTATCTTTCTTACCAAAAGTATCTAGATGACTCCATTTGGCAAGTATGGCGCAAAGACTTAGAGCGCACCCTCAACTGCCCGCTTATCGCCCGCGAATGGCCCGACATCAGGCCCGAATTTCAGTTTTTTGAAGCCTTCACTGAATTTGTAGAGTCTATGCACAAGAGCGCTCAACAGAAAAAAGAGAGCTAGCTTGCGCCAACTCTCTTCTTTAAAGCTGATGGATTAAGAACAGAAAAATTACTTAATCGTAACTTTTGCGCCTGCATCTTCTAGGGATTTCTTAGCTTCTTCAGCGGCATCTTTAGCGATCGCCTCTTTAACCGTAATTGGTGCCGACTCTACCATGCCTTTAGCTTCTTTCAAGCCCAAGCCTGTCATCGTCCGCACAACCTTCAAGATCGCGATTTTCTTATCGCCAGGAACCTCATCCAACACCACGTCAAACTCAGTTTTCTCTTCAACTTCTTCAGCCGCAGCGCCGCCGCCAGCCGCCATCATCATGCCACCAACTGGGGCAGCCGCGCTCACGCCAAACGCTTCTTCAATCTGAGAGACCAGCTCAGAAGCCTCTAGCAAGGATAGGGTTTTTAGCTTTTCCAGAATTTCGTCAGTTGCAGTAGACATTAGTGTCTCTCCTTAAGTTAGTGAATAGTTTAGTCGTCGAAAACAGATCTTACTCTTCGCCTTTCTCGGCGTAAGCCTTAATACCACGGCCAATCGAAGCCGGAACTTCTTTGATGCCCAAAGCCACCTTGGTCGCCACTGCGTTGATTGCGATCGCAATTTTTGCATACAGCTCATCCTTAGTCGGCAGGTCAGCTAGCGCTTCAGCCTCGTTTTGGCTCAGCAGCTTACCTTCAAGCACTGCGCCGCGCAGCTCAGTTTTCTTGGTATCTTTCTGAAACTTTTTGTACGCCTTGACCGCAGAACCAATGTCTTCTTGAGTCAGCACCACTGCCGACGTTCCCGTCAGCAAAGATTCTAGCTCTTGCCACTGTTCCTGGCCGTCAATCGCCCTTTTAAGCAGCGTATTCTTAGAGATTTTGCACACCGTGCCCGACTCACGCAAGCGAGTACGCAAATCTCCAATTTGGCCGACAGAAAGCCCCGCATAGTCGATCACAAAGGCAGACTGCGACTCGTCTAAAAGCGTTTTGAGTTCGGTTACGATCTCTTTTTTGTCTTCTAGCGTTCTTCCCATTCCATGTCACCTCCTTATTCTTTAATTTTTTACCCTCATCCCCTAACCCCTTCTCCCAAAAGGAGAAAGGGAACCGAGTCTTGGCCCCCTCACCCTTCGGGAGAGGGTTGGGGAGAGGGCAAGCAGCAAGCCACTAAAAAGCCTCGATTCTGCTAACCAGATCGAGGCAAACGTATCGAAGATACGCTGAACAGTACGCCAGCAAACTTCTTACGCAACCTCGGCAGGAAATTAAGCACTCCTTATAAAAAATAAGAATTACGCCTGCTGTCTCTGGTAGCAATATTGGATTTTTTTAGCCAAACCACTTTTTTAAGTAGCCTATGCATTTAGCTCCGATAGCTTCAAATCTCTCAGCGCCTGCACATCTACCGAAATAGAAGGCCCTTGCGTCATCGAAAGTGAAACAGAGCGCCAAAAGCGACCCTTAGCACCCGAGGGGCGATTGCGATCAATCGTCTCTTGCAGCGCCTTCAAGTTTTCTAACAGATCCGCTTCCGAAAAATCGGCCTTACCAAATTTAACATGAACGATGCCTGTTTTGTCGGCACGAAACTCAAGCTTACCTGCTTTGAATTCTTCAATCGCTTGAGCCACGTCAAACGTAACCGTGCCACCTTTAGGCGAAGGCATCAGACCCCGAGGGCCGAGCACCCGGCCAAGCCTAGCCACTTTGGGCATCATATCCGGCGTAGCGACTAGCACGTCAAAGTCCATCATGCCTTTGCCAATGTCTTCAATCAGCTCTTCGGAGCCGGAAAGGGTTGCACCGGCTTCGCTAGCTTCGGTCACCTTCTCGCCTCGGGCAATCACCGCGACTCTTACTTCTTGCCCGGTTCCCTTAGGCAGCGCAACCGTTGTCCGAATTTGCTGGTCGGTGTATTTTGGGTCAATGCCTAAGCGGATATGAGCCTCTGCGGTTTCGTTGAACTTCGCGCTGGCGGTTTCTTTGAGCAGGCTGATCGCTTCTTGGGGCTGATAGTCGCGCTCGATATCAACTTTTTCCAGCAGCGATCGCATTCGTTTCGATACTTTTTGAGCCATTTTTGTCCTCTGGGGTCATTAGCGAAGCGTCAGCTTCTTCCCCGGTAGTGTTTTTTGAGTCTCGTGTTTTTTGAGTCTCGTGTTTTTTTGAGTCGATGTTATCTTAACCAGCAACCTCAACGCCCATATTGCGAGCGGTGCCTTCGATGATGTTCATCGCCATCTCAATGTCGTTAGCATTAAGGTCGGGCATTTTGGTCTCGGCAATCTCCTTGAGCTGGGCGCGGGTAATAGATCCCACTTTTTCAAGCCTAGGATTTCCCGATCCCTTTTCAATTTTTGCCGCTTTTTTGATTAAAACGGAGGCGGGCGGCGTTTTGAGAATAAAAGTGAAGCTTCTGTCTTCAAATACAGAAATTTCAACGGGTACAATCAAACCTGCTTTATCGGCAGTCCTAGAGTTGTAATCCTTACAGAACGCCATGATGTTGACACCGTGCTGACCCAGGGCGGGGCCAATCGGTGGCGCAGGGTTCGCCTTGCCAGCGGGAATCGCCAGCTTAATGAGCGCAACTACCTTCTTTGCCATTGATTAACTCTTACTTACTTGTTTCAAACTTAACTTTCTTTTTTCACTTGATTAAACTCAAGCTCTACGGGCGTATCACGACCGAAAATAGAGAGCAGCGCTTTGAGCTTGCTGCGCTCTGGGCTCACGTCAATCACTTCGCCTTCAAAGTCTTTAAACGGCCCCGAAAGCACGGTGATTTTATCACCCGCAGCCATGTCGATTTTAACGACGGGGGCCTGCTCTTGGGTCTGCTTAAAGATTCGCTTCACTTCACCAGGGCTCAAAGGCATGGGCTTAACATGGCCTCGGCCTCGACCCTGAGCACGGCGCTGCTCAGCACCTACGAAGTTAATCACATGGGGCGTGTTCTTCACAACCTGCCAAGCGTCATCGTTTAGCGCCATGCGAATCAGCACGTAGCCTGGAAACACCTTCTCGTCAATGCTTTGGCGAGAGCCGTCTTTGCGCATTTTTACCGCAGGCGTTTGCGGAATTTCTACTTCTAGAATGATTTCGGCTAGGTTAAAGGTCTTTACTCGCTGTTCTAAAGTGAGCTTGACTTTTTTTTCGCAGCCAGAGGCAACCTGTACCGCGTACCAGCGTGGCTTTTCTTTACGGGCGGGTACCTTCTCACCACTCGCATCGTTTAGCTCAGAGTCGTCTAGCTGAACTTCGTCGTAATTAGGATCTTCGGATACTGAAACCATGAGTTAAAAAACCAGTCTAGATGCCCAGCCAAACAGCTTGTCTACCAGATAAATCAGCGTGGCTGAGAGTCCTACCATCAAAATAACGGCGGCGGATTCGCTGATGAGTTGCTGGCGAGTGGGCCAGATAACTTTTGTGAGTTCTTCGCGAGTGCCTTCGGCAAATGCGCCAGCGCTAAAGCCACCTGATTCGCTAGCAGCGGGTTGAGGGCCTTTAGCTGAGTCGCTTTTGGGGCTCGGATTTGTTTTTGAAGACGCTTTAGAGGGCGTTTTAGCGCCGTCTGCTTGGGATGCTCGCTTAGTATCTTTTTTGGCCACTGACTTCGGCTCCTTGCCCACTCACAAATACTCTTTTGGAAATTTATTCTTGCCAGAACTCTACTCTTTCGGAGCTTTGAGCTTTCATTTTATAAAAGTGCAGTCATATAAGACAGCAAACCTGCCCAAAAGACTTAAGCTGCGATCGCTCAAAAAAACTATTTGAGCAGCAGCACCTTTTGAGCAGAGTTTGACATCTAAAAGCACGCCCTGAGGGACTCGAACCCCCGACATTCGGTTTTGGAGACCGACGTTCTACCAACTGAACTAAGGACGCATAGGCTATTACATTTTCATCACTACACTTTCATCACATTGTAGCAATTAGCTAGCGTTTGAGACTAGCTAATTACAGCAATGAAGAGACGCTACAGGGCGCGGTCGAAGCGCTGCTTGAGGCGAGTGGCCTTACCGACGCGATCGCGCAGATAGTACAGCTTAGCCCGACGCGCCTTGCCTCGGCGAATAATCGTAATCGTCGCGACACGCGGCGCATGGATTAAAAACACGCGCTCTACGCCAACGCCTTGAAACACACGGCGCACCGTAATGGTTTCATTAATGCCGCCATTGCGCATGGCAATCACGGTGCCTTCATAGGGTTGGACGCGCTCTTTGCCACCCTCAACAATGCGCACACCAACGCGCACCGTGTCCCCAACGTAAATCTTCGGAAGATCGTCTTTAATATGTTCCGCTTCGATTGAGCGGATAATTGCTTCAGCGTTCATGACAGCCTAATTGAAAAGCGCACAGTCTCTAAGGTTATAGCAAAAGGGAAAGAATGGGAATAGGAAACGTGAAAAGCTGTACGATGAAAAGTGATCCTGCTCCCACTGCTATGAACTTTTTGACTAACTTGCTGCCCAAACTATCTTTTCCGCCCGCTTTGAACGTTAAGGCAGGTAAACGCATAGAGCTAAAGTCAGACTCAGAAATTGAGACCATGCGCGCAGCTTCTAAAATCGTTGCGACGGTGCTTAAAGAAATCAGCGAGATGACCGAGGCCGGGATGACCACCGCTGACTTAGACGATCACGCTGAAAAGCGAATTCGAGAGATGGGCGCGACGCCTAGCTTTAAGGGATACCACGGCTTTCCGGCCTCGATTTGCGCCAGCGTGAATAACGAAGTGGTGCATGGGATTCCGCGTCAGCGCAAGGTGATTAAGGCCGGGGACGTGGTGAAAATAGATACCGGCGCTTTTTATGAAGGGTTCCACGGCGATTCTTGTATCACCATTGCGGTAGGCCAGGTTAAGCCAAATGCCCAGCGGCTGATTGAGGCGGCTGAGGCGGCGCTGTATGCAGGCATTGCGCAGGTGAAAGCGGGCCATACGCTGCTAGATATTGCGGGCGCGATTGAAGACTCGATTAGGGCCAGCAAGTTTTCGGTGGTAGAGGATTTTACTGGCCACGGGGTAGGCCGCAATCTGCACGAAGAGCCCGCTGTGTTTAACTATCGAACGACGCGCGCGCCCAATGTGACCCTAAAGCCAGGGATGACGCTGGCCATTGAGCCAATTTTAAATGAGGGATCGAAGCATACGCGGACGCTGAGCGATCGCTGGACGGTTGTTACCCTAGACAGACGCCTCTCGGCCCAGTGGGAGCACACTGTGCTAGTCACCGAAGCAGGCTATGAAATTTTGAGCGATCGCAACCAGCTATAGAAGGTGCAGGCATCAGGCTAGTCGCTGCTAGTGACCGCTAGCCAATGCCATCGCATCCGGTTTGTCATGCACCGCTAACCGCTCCATCAGCGTAGCGCTCGCTTCATTCAGGCCAACGATCTCAACGGTTGAGCCGTGAGCGCGGAACTTAAGCACGACTTTGTCAACGGCGATAACGGCGGATTGATCCCACAGGTGAGAGTGAGAAAGATCGATCACGATGTTTTCTATCTTTTCATGCATGTCAAAGGCTTCTCTGAAATTGTTAGCAGAGACGAAAAATAGCTGCCCGTATACGTAATAAATGCGGGTGCGACTGTCGGCGCTAAGTTCGCTTTGCACCATAATCAGCTTGCCAATTTTGCGAGAGAAGGCGATCGCACTCAAGGCAATTCCCACCATCACGCCCAGCGCCAGGTTGTGCGTAATCACCGTGGTCACGACCGTGGCTAGCATCACCGTAGTCTCGCTTTTGGGCAGCTGGCGAAAGTTCAGCAGCGAGGCCCAGTTAAACGTACTAAACGACACCATAAACATCACTGCCACCAGCGCCGCCATCGGAATAATGCGCACCAGCGGACTGAGTACCAACACGAAAAAGAGCAAAAAGCAGCCCGCACTGAGCGTAGAAAGCCGCTTTCGTCCGCCCGACTCAATGTTGATGACAGACTGACCAATCATCGCGCAGCCCGCCATGCCGCCAAACATACCCGTAATTAAGTTAGCCGCGCCCTGGCCGCGAGCCTCACGGTTTTTATCACTGTTGGTATCGGTCAAATCATCTAGCACCGAGGCCGTTAAAAACGACTCTAATAGGCCCACTGCTGACATCGTCAGCGCTACTGGCAAAATAATCTGAATAGTTTGAAAATTCAGCGGGATGTTGGGCAGTCGCAAAAAGGGTAGGGCATCGGGCAGATCGCCCATGTCACCCACCGTCGGCAGCGGCATATTAAGGTATTGGGCAATGGCTGTGAGCAACACAATGGCAACGAGCGGTGAAGGAACTGCGCTCAGGGCTGAGCCGATAGCAGGAATTGCCTTAGTCAGGCGCGGCAGGCCGTAAATAACGGCGAGCCCAGCCGCGACCATCACATACATTAAAATGCCGCCCGCGCCTTCAAACTCCGGCGTGCGAGCAATGGTGAACTGCTCTAGCTGCGCCATAAATATCAAAATTGCCAGGGCGTTGACAAAGCCTACCAGCACCGCACGCGGGATGTACTTCATAATGCGGCCAATCCGCAGCGAGCCCCAAACTATCTGCAATAGGCCAGTCAGCAGCGTCGCCGCCAGCAAATACTCTAGCCCATAGTCTTTCACTAAGCCGACGACCAGCAAAGCCATCGCGCCCGTCGCCGCTGAAATCATGCCGGGTCTACCGCCCAAAAAGGCGATGGTAACGGCCATTGTGAAAGAGGCGTAAAGGCCAACTTTAGGATCTACCCCGGCGATGATGGAGAAAGCGATCGCCTCAGGAATAAGCGCCAGAGCCACGACTATCCCGGCAACTAAGTCTTTTGGCACATTTGAAAACCACTCTGACAATCCACCCCTGCGGTCTTTATCGGCACTGATATAAGTCACGTTTACCTAAAAAATGAATCGAACCTTGTCCCAATCAGACTATAGCAACCTGCGCAGGCCGCTCTATTAGATACTTTGCTAGATACTTTGCCAGCAGCATAATTTATCTCGCTGCCGCCGCTGGTGCCTTTAGCGTAATCGCAAATATAGCGACTAATATAGTCAGCCCGCCCGCCACCCAAAAGGGCATGGCATAGCCAAACGAGGTCACCAGCAGGCCAGAAACCGCTGGGCCAATCGCGTTGGACATGCTTAAGTAGGAAGCGTTGAGCCCCAATATCTCGCCCTGCTCGTGCTGATGGCTGCGGGTAGAGAGAATTGAGTCTATCAGCGGCATGGGAAAGGCGTTCACCAGGCCAAAAAAGCCGAGCAGCACCGAAAAAGCGATGATATTGGGCAAAGCAGGCATCAGCATAAACAAAATGCCTCGGGCGATGAGCGCGCCGACTAAAACATTGACAATGCTAAAGCGCTTACGCAGGGGCTCTAGGGCAAAAACTTGAGAGGCAAAGGCTAATAGGCCAAAGGCAACGAAGGCGATCGCTAAATTCTTAGCATCTTGTCCCAGCACGTTGATAAAAAAGGGCTGAAAGGCAAACGTGAAAATTGTAAAGGTAAAGCCGTTGAGAAAGGTCATCAGCAAAATGCGGCCTACCACCGGACGGCCCAGCGCGGTAAATAGGCTGGTGAAGTCGAAGTTTTTAACGCGGCGTTTTTCGGCTTGCGGCTCGCTGGTTTCGCTAGACGTGGCTTCGCTAGACGTGGCTTCGCTAGAGGTTTCAGAGAGGAAGAAGAAGCTCATTAGGGCAGCAACCAGGGCGATCGCTGCCGACACTAAAAAGCTCATGCCCAAAGAAGAGACCGCTGGCAGAGGAATGCCGCCCAAAGACATCGCTGGAATCGGTGGCACCGTTTGCGCTAGATAGCTCAGCGGTGGCCCTGCGACAAAGCCCAAGCGAAAGAGCCCGCTGTAGATGCCAAATGCCTGCGTGCGCTGCTCGGGCGTTGTAATATCGCTGACGACGGCCTGTGCCACTGAGTTGTTGCCGCCCGTGATACCGTCGAGAATGCGAGCGCTAAAAAGGAGGATGGGCAGCCAAGCGATCGCGGCGGCCAAATTAGCCAGCACGGTACCCAACAGACTAATCACCAGCAGCGGCTTACGTCCCCATCGATCAGAGAGCTGGCCCAAAATGGGCGTCCCCAAAAACTGCGAAAGCGAGTAGGCGGTTGTTAGCAAGCTCGCCTGAAAGTCACTCAGCCCAAACGCCTTAGCGTAGGGATACAGCACCGGAATAATGATTGTGAAGCTGACTGAATTAATAAACGCAATTGAGGCCACAATCCAAAATTGGAGCGGCAGTCTTTGGGTCGAGCGACTATCAGAAGATTTTTTAGACAAAAATTTGAAAGCTATGACGTAGCATTGAATTGAATAGTAGCTGGCTGATGAGTTCTATTTTTTCACGACCTACATGATTCGCACCTTGCTGGCGCAGGCTTTGGCACGCTCTCTGGCTTCATCTGTTGTATCTCCTAGCGCTAGGGCAATCCCCATTCGCCGATTTTTGTAGGCTTTTGGCTTACCAAACAAGCGAAGCTGGCTAGTGGGTACGCTCAAAGCTTCGGCCATGCCGCTGAAGCAAGGGCTATCAGTCGAGTCCTTAGCCAAAATGACAGCAGAAGCACCGGGGCGAGTTAGCTCAATTTCGCCAATGGGCAGGCCCAAAATAGCGCGGACGTGAAGCGCAAATTCGGACTGGTTTTGGCTCACCATCGTCACCATGCCCGTATCGTGAGGGCGAGGGCTTACTTCACTGAAGTACACCGTTTGCGCGCCCTCTGCTGAACCTGTGATAAATAGCTCTACGCCGAACAAGCCCCAGCCACCCAGGGCCGCTGTCACTTTATCGGCCATGTTTTGACAGGCTTGGAGCGTACCGGGCAGCAGGGAGCAGGGCTGCCATGATTCGCGATAGTCGCCGCTTTGCTGAATATGGCCAATCGGCGGGCAAAAATGAGTACCTGAGGCTGAGCGAACCGTGAGCAGGGTAATTTCGGTTTCAAAATCAACAAAGCCTTCAACAATCACCCTGGCTTCCTGGCCGCGTCCCGCTTCAAAGGCGTATGTCCAAGCGGTATCAATTTGTTCGGGCGTGCGGACGGTGCTTTGGCCTTTGCCGGATGAACTCATCACTGGCTTAACAACGCAGGGCAGACCGATTTGCGCGATCGCCTCTCGGTATTCGGCGGCGGTAGAGGCGAATTGATAGGGCGAGGTCTTCAGGCCCAAATCGGCGGCGGCTAGGCGGCGGATGCCTTCTCGATCCATGGTGAGATGGGTGGCTAAGGCTGTAGGGATGACCTGCCAGCCTGCTTTTTCAAGTTCGATGAGGGTTGAAGTGGCGATCGCCTCCACCTCTGGCACAATCAAATCCGGCTGAACCTGCTCTACCAAGTCTTCTAGCGCTTTTCCATCAAGCATGTTTGTTACGTAGTGCCGCTGGGCAAACTGCATTGCTGGCGCATTTTCGTAGGTATCTACAGCGATCACCTCTACGCCGAGTCGCATAGCCTCTAAAGCCACTTCGCGGCCCAACTCTCCTGATCCTAGCAGCAGCAGTCGTTTTGCGCGATCGCTGCTAGGAGCCCCCCAAGCGTCAGCAGCAGATCGAGCAGAAGAAGAGGAATGGCTCATAGCAGGACTTGTAAGTTCACTGTAGCTTTACCTTTTTCAAAAGGTCACACTACTCTCTCACATCTCTTATGAGTTAGGCATTACAGCTTCATATTTTTATCAGGGTTTATGCGAATGGGGCTAGCCAAATCACACTCGAATCCGGCGGGTTACCGATTCATGAACTTTACCGCCAGCGCAAGATCACCCAATTTTTGTGGTCTCAAATGTATTTTTATTGTTGGAATTTGGGCAGTCTAGAGGCCAAATCCAGATCTTTTATCTCACTCACTGGGCAAACGTTGCTGTGAATAGCCTTAAGTCTTTATTTTCTAAAAAATCGTCGGGGATTGGCATTGAGCTAACCCCCGAGCGGATTAACATTGCTCGCCTCAAAAAGCAGGGACAAAAGCTCAAGCTACAGACGCTTGTGACGGCTGAAATTCCTGAAGGCGTCTTTGAAGAAGGCCAGATTATCGATAGTCCGGCGATGGCAGAGATCATTCAATCGACGCTGGCCGAAAACAAAATCAAAGTCAATCAGGCAACTACAGCCGTGCCAGGGCGAGCGGTCACTCGCGTGATTCCGGTGCCCGCCGAGCTTGACGACAACGAGCTGAGGGAAATGGTGCTCAACCAGGAAGCTAGTCTGTATCTGCCATTTCCTCGCGATGAAGCCGACGTAGACTACCAAAAGCTGGGCTTTTTTGTAGATGATGACGGCATTGAAAAAGTTCAGGTGCTGCTAGTTGCGGTTAAAAAAGACATTACCGATAGCTACACCGAAACCTTTGCCCAAGCGGGCCTCAGCCTCAGCGTATTAGAAACTAGCAGCTTTGCGCTAATCCGTACCATTCGCGAGCAGCTTCGGCAGTTTACCTCTCAGGAGGCAGCGGCCATTGTCGATATTCAGTTTGAAAGCACTGAAATTTCGATTGTGGTTGATGGCATTCCGCACTTTTCGCGAACGGTGCCGCTGGGCACGGCGCAGATTCAAAACGCGCTGAGCCGAGCGATGAACCTGCCGCCTTCTCGCAATGCCGACTTGCTTCAGGGGATGTCGATTCCGCCAGGGCCAGTGGCAGGCGGGCCAAAGGGGGGAATGAATCCCGGCACGGCGGCGATGCTGCGAGTGGTAGGAGAGCTTTCGGATGAGCTGCGGCGCTCAATTGATTTTTATTTGAACCAGGGAGAAGACATGGAAGTTGCACAGCTTTTGCTAGCGGGCAATGGCGGTGCTATCGGCAACTTAGACGAGTTCTTTTCGCAGCGGTTGGGGTTGCCTGCGAGCGTAATTGACCCGGTTGAGTCTTTGGCGCTAGAGACGGATGAAGCGCTTTCACCCGCTCAGCGATCGGGGCTGGCAACGGTGTTGGGTTTAGGGCTTAGAGGCGTTTAGGAGGGCGACTTAGCTATGTACGGAATTGATATTAACTTTTTAAATGATCGCAGCGATCGCCCCTCAGAGGCGATCGTCCCGATCAAAAGATCGAGCGCGAGTGCGGCGACTAAAACACCCATGCTGATTGGATTGGGCGTGGCGATCGCGGCCTTTGCCTGCGTTGGGGGAGCTTGGCTCGTACTTCAGCAGCAGCAAAAAGGGCTCGTCGCTCAAAACACCGTGCTCGACTCGCAGCTCAGCGAGCTTCAGCAAAAGCTTGCCGAAGTAGACACCGTTCGCCAGCAAACCCAAGCCGTAGAAACCGAAGTGCAGGCGCTAGCCAGCGTGTTCGAGCGTATTCGCCCTTGGTCGGCCATCGTGCGCGACGTTCAAGGGCGCATTCCTAGCCGCACCCAAATTTCTAAGCTGGTGCAAACTGCCCCAGGCGCAAATGGCGATCCCGCCGCCGCCCCTGCCGAGGGTGCCACTACAGGCTCAGCCGCTGGTGGCCTGGAAATTGGCGGCAACGCCTGCTCTTTTGACGACGTTAACGACTTTTTGCTAACCCTCAAAAACTCACCCTTCTTAGACGGCGAGACGGTCAAAATCACCGATGCCACGCTCGGCCAAGAAATTCCGGGTCGGTGCCCTGGAGAAGTCGAAAATGGCTCGCCCTTGTCACTCGTGGCCTACACCATCACAGGCGATATTAAGAGCATTCCGGCCACAGCCCTGCTCGACGAGTTAAACCGCCAGCAAGAATCCACTGGGCTTGCTGCCCGCATTCGTGCCCTTCAAGCTACAGGAGCAATTTAGTAATGGCTGCCGTTGGAGATTTTATTCCACCTGATGATGCTGATTTTATTGACGAACCCTCAAACCCGGTTGTCTTTGGCATAGAGCTATCGCCGATGATTATCGGCGTGCTGATTGCCCTGCTAGGCTTAGGCGGCGCAGGCTATGCAGGCTACAAAGTTGTCAATCCAATTCGGGTGCGCAACGCCGAATTACGCAGCGATATTACTTCTAAAACAGGTCAGCTCGCCTCTCAACAGCAGCAGCTAGAAGACGTTGCCAAAATAGAAGCTGAGTTAGCAGCAGCTATGCAGCGCCGCCGCAGCGTCTATTCCCTGTTTGCCAGCGAAGAGACGATGGACACGCTGCTGCTAGATATCAACCAGCGGATTGAGAGCAGCAATGCTTCTTTGAATGGCGTGCGCAACCAAGTTTTTGAGCGCGGCATTCCGCCTTTATTAGTGGAGGCCAAGCTAGAAACCTTTACACCGGGCGAAAAAGCAGTCATTACCGACGGCTCGCTCGGTGAACAGGTCAACGGCAAGCTCAAGCGCGAGGTGTACACCGTCAAATTCTCGGGTGACTATGCTCAAACGCAATCTATTTTGCGTAATTTAGAGCGCTTAGAGCCCCTGCTGCTAATTCGTGAGTTTAACATCACCAGCGGTCAAGACGTGGATGAAACCATCATCGGCTCAGGCGGTCAGGTGGTGACTCAGCCCAAAACGCCCATCACCACCTCTTTTCAGCTAGAGGCGTTGATGCCCACAGCTAACGCGGACGTGCCGCCAGAAATTGCGCCGCCGCCTGCTGCAACGCCTGCCGAAGGAGATCCTGCCGCCGATCCTGCTGCTGCCGATCCCGCCGCCGCAGGCGAATAGATAACGAGCTTGCTCTAGCTTTAATTCTGATACTTACTGTTCAATCCACTTTTTATTTAATCCATCGATAGTCGATTGGAGGAGTGCCCTGTGAAACGCCGTCTTAACTTTAAAAGCCTAATGGTCGGAGGTGCGTTAGCGATACTAGCGAGCCCCTTAGCTGCTGAATCTGCTCGTGGCGCAACTACCGTTGAGGGCTTGGCACTGCGCAAAACCAAAGAAGGACTTGCCCTCACTTTAGAAACTTCTGGGGATAGCGCTCAGCTCATTACTGCTCGCACAGGCAAAACCTTTCAGGCCGATATTGCTCACGCGCAGCTAGAGCTGCCTAAGGGCAAAAGCTTTACTCAAAAGAATCCTGCACCGGGCATTGAGTCTGTGCAGCTAGAGTCTATTGAGAGCGATCGCGTTCGCCTAACCGTAACAGGCAAGAGCAAAGCGCCGATTAGCAATATTCAAAAGTCAGCTAAAAAATCAGCGGACAATGGATCTATCACTATTAATTTAGACGCCAGTGCAAATGCCAAAGCGTCGCCCTCCAAGCTGCCTGAGTTAATCTCTACTGTTCCAGGTGAGCCAGAAAGCGACCCTCAGACGGCTCAAACGGCTCAGACGCCGCGCCGCCTGTCGCCCTGGCAGCTGGCCCAGCAAAGCGAAGAGATCCCTGACGTTCTCATTCCCAACCCAGAAGTTGTCATTGACGGTGCCCCGGTCGCTGCGCCCACGCTCAATGGTGCGCCGCCTTTTTCGCCAAGGGCGATCGCTCCACCTGTCGGCGATCTTTCAATCTCAGATATCGATTCTAGCTTAGATGTGATTGACTTAGGCACAGCCGAACGGGTACCTCGCTTAGTGCTTCGAGATGCGTCCGCTCGTGAGGTGCTCTCCTTGTTGGCCAGAGCAGCGGGCCTTAACCTAGCGTTTACGAGCGCTGATGAAGAAAACGATTCTCCTGATGTGAGAGTCTCGCTCGATATCGAAAATGAGCCTGTTCAGAATGTCTTCAACTACGTTCTTCAGCTCTCTGGGCTAGAAGCTAACAAAGTGGGTAGAACCATTTTTGTTGGCCCTAGGTTGCCAAACAGCGCACGTAATGTTTTAGTTCGTAGCGTTAGGCTCAATCAAGTAGACGTGAGCACTGCGGTTAATTTCTTAGTTGCGATGGGCGCTGAGAGTGCCGTTTCTCGCGAGCGTGAGATTACCAGCGTAAACGCGACAGAAGTTGGGGCGGGTACGGATGTCAGTCAGACAACGACAACCGAATCGGTGGTTGAAAACCAAAGAGCTGACTATGAAGATGCCGATCCACTATTGCGAGGGCTACAGATCATTGGCGATGAACGGACTAACTCACTTACGCTGATTGGCACACCGCGCCAGATCGAAATCGCGACAGCTCAAGTGGTTCAGCTTGACCTGCGCCGCCGTCAGGTCGCTGTTAACCTGCGCGTTATTGATGTCAACCTCAATGCGCTAGATGCATTTGGAACCAGCTTTTCTTTTAGCGCTGGCGACACTAGCGTGATTCAGACCGGCGGACTTGGGCTAATTAGCTTTGGCGGAAATCCTGCCTCAACGAGCTTGAGTCCTGCGCAGGTAGGTAGTGGTATTGCACCTATATTTGGGGCGTCTCCTTTTGCGATCGCCTCTCGCTTCTTATCACAACTGCAAGCTGTCGTGACAAACGGTCAAGCTAAAATCGTGACCGACCCAACGCTGGTTGTTCAAGAGGGCCAAACAGCCGCCGTACAGCTCACTCAAGAAGTGGTCACGAATATTACTATTGACAGAGAGACTACAGATGCAGGCATATTAACGACTACAACCTTTGAAAAAGAAGCGGCAGGCTTGAACTTACAGGTGCAGATTGATCGAATCGATGATAATGGCTTTGTAAATTTGGCTGTCGCGCCTTCGGTATCAGCCCCTACGGGCGTATTTCAAGTAGGCGATCAGGGGGTTGCTACGCTGTTGTCTGAGCGACAGCTTACCTCAGGTCAAGTTCGTGTTAGAGACGGACAAACTTTGATTCTTTCAGGCATTATTCAAGAGTCTGATCGAACCGAGACCTCTAAGGTACCTATCTTAGGCGACATTCCACTGCTAGGGGCTCTGTTTAGAAGATCGAACAGGACAAATGAGCGTCGTGAGTTAATCGTGCTGCTGACGCCGCAGATTCTAGATGATTCGGATGCGGGCGTGTATGGCTATAGCTATACACCGGGCGAAGATGTGCAAAAGCTGCTAGAGAACCGCCGAAACGAGCAGTAGATAGCTAGATTGAGATTCACAGGCAAGAATAGTGATTTCAGCCGATGCCCCTGATTTAAATCAGAGGCATCGGTTGTTTGTCAAGACAGAATTTTTAATTTTTTCCCTAAAAACTATGAACTTTCTTAAAAATCTCTCAAATCCATATAAATTAAAGGTTTTATCTGTTCAGATAGTACGAGTACCCCTTAGAATGGGTCAGTAAATTTATGAGGTTTCAAGGGTTTCAGCGATTGCCGTCGGTTGCTGGTTTCTTCCCTTTTTTAAGACCTCATAAAAACTTTAAATTTTGCCATCGGGCAAGTATCTGACTGTCGCCATCGGGCGATGTAATAGTCCACTTCGATCAAAGTAATCCCATCATCTTCTAAGGAGATAAGCATGAATAAAGGTGAACTCGTTGATACAGTTGCAGAAAAGTCTTCGGTGACGAAAAAGCAGGCTGACGCTGTGATTTCTGCGGCGGTAGAGTCCATTATGGAAGCCGTGTCTAAAGGTGAAAAGGTGACGTTGGTGGGCTTTGGCTCATTTGAGCCGCGTGCTCGCAAGGAGCGCGAAGGTCGCAATCCTAAAACTGGCGACACTATGGTCATTCCGGCGACGACGGTGCCTGCATTTTCAGCAGGTAAGCAGTTTAAGGAGATGGTGGCGGGCAAAAAGAAGTAGCTTCTTTTTTAATCCGGTACTTCTCATGTCTAGGCCAGTTCACGGGGGCAATTTAGTTTGGGCTGCTGGGCTGGCACAGTGCTCCCCTCGTGAGCTGCTAGATTTTTCAGCTAGTATTAGTCCGCTTGGGCCACCTCGCTCTGTGTGTGAGGTCGTTCAGGCGGATTTTTTGTCTGTAACGGCCTATCCTGATCCGACCTATGGTGAGCTGCGTGAGGCGTTGGCACAGCATCATCATGTTTCGATTGACTATATTCTTCCTGGCAACGGCGCGGCAGAACTGCTGACTTGGGCGGCTCGTGATTTATCTGAGCAAGGCCGCCTTTGCTTTTTGGCATCGCCTCACTTTAGCGATTATGACCGGGCGCTAAAGGCGTTTGGCTGTAATCCTCAAAGCATTTCTTTGTTGGATTTTGACGGGTGGCGCTTGGCGCACTGGGAGGCCAGTTTTTTGGAACGTATTTCTAAAGAAACTCGGCTCAGTGAGTGCGGGCTTTTGCTCAATAATCCTCACAACCCAACCGGGGCGCTGTTTGATCGCGAAAGAGTGCGGGCTTTGCTCTTGGCGTTTGGCTGTGTGGTGGTTGATGAGGCGTTTATGGATTTTTTGCCGCCTGAACGCGCGCAAAGCGTCATCAGTTGGATAGATGAGTTTCCTAATTTGGTGGTGCTGCGATCGCTCACAAAGTTCTACAGTATGCCAGGGCTCAGGCTGGGCTACGCGGTGGCTCATCCCAAAACCTTAGAACGCTGGCAGCAGTGGCGCGATCCTTGGTCGGTGAACACGCTAGCCGCTGCCGCAGGGGTCGCCGCCATTCAAGACGTGGCCTTTCAGCAGCAAACCTGGCAGTGGCTTGAAGAATGCAGCGCTCAGCTATACAAAGGGCTGTTAGCGCTACCTCAGCTAACCCCTTTGCCGAGTGCGGCTAATTTCTTTTTGGTAGGCTGTGAGGTTTCTGCTACTGAGCTACAGCGCCAGCTACTGCTGCACCATAAAATCTATATTCGCGACTGTATGAGCTTTAAGGCGTTGGGCGATCGCTACTTTCGCATCGCCGTTAAATCCGCCGCAGACAACCAGCGTTTATTACAGGCTCTAGCCGATGTACTGCCCAATCTAGAGGCGCTGAGCGATGGCCGTTGACTATGACTTGGTGATTTTGGGCGGCAGTATTGAGGGGCGGATGGCCGCGATCGCCGCCGTTGGCTACGGGGCTCGGGTGGCGCTGATAGAGCCGCCGGGACTGTTTGAGCAACGGCAGCAAAAGCGTTATTTGCTGCAGGCGTTGCAGCAGCTAGGAGAAGGCCAGCAGCGGCAGGGCGCAGTGCGGCGGTTTCTGCGGCGGTTTCAGTCGGGGGCGGGGGCGCTAATAGGGGATGATAACGCTAACTGGGACTGGCAGGCGGTTTTAGAGTGGAGTGCGATCGCTGCCCAAACCCAAAACTTGAAGCTATCGCCCGAAGCGATGAACATCAGCGGCGTTGATGTCATTTTAGAAATGCCTGAGCAGCTATCACGGCAGCTCGTGGTTACCACCGCCACGCGAAGGCTAAAGACGAGAGGCATTCTGGCGGCTTTTGGCACGGTTCCTTTACCCATATTTGAAAACGACGTTACAAGCCCTTCACCGACGGGTATAGAACCGCTGCTGACGGCCTCTGCTTTGCCTCAAGAGATGACGATTTGGGGTGATTCGGGTGAGGCGGTGATGTGGGCTGACGCGCTTTGCCTCATGGGGGTAAGGGTGAGGCTGGTGAGCGACGGCTTTTTGCGGTTTGAAGATAAAGACGTAAGAGGATGGGTGCGAGCGCAGCTCACCACTATCGGCGTTAAACTCGTCTCTTCCTTTGATGTCTTAGAATCTGACAGGCCAGTACCTGCTAAAAACTCATTACTACTGGGTCAGGGACGACCCGCACTAGCCCTACCCAAGTT
>JBARVS010000088.1:0-17726 GCA_049646385.1 Phormidesmis sp.
GCTTTCTAACGACCGTTTTATTAGTCAGTTTTGATGGTTGATTTCATCTTCTTTTCTGAGTGAGGGATTCCCAAACGCCAACGGCTGGTGGAAGGCTTGAGGGAAACTATCGCTAGGAGATTTAGAAGCAAAGGCTTTAGGGGCAAGTCGGATACGGCTGGTTACTACACTGCTAAATTGTTGGGGCTGAATTGTTGGGGTGGTTGATAGAAAGTGGTTACTATGAAGGGGGCGATCGCATCAAAAATAAAAGTATTAACAATTGTAAACTTGCTCGCATTCGAGTTGAAAAATCAAGAAAATTCAAAAGCAATGCCATTAGCAGCGAACCAAAGATAGAGCGATTAGCCGCCTTCACAAGGCCATACTTTCAATTGCAAGAAATGGGCAAATGCCTTAGCACAGGGCCAATAAAGCGTCATGCTTCGACGAGATTCATTTAAAGATCGAGCCGGAGGGTACAGAACAATATTTTTTGGCTTATCTATCATAAGCTAAATTTGGATCTTAAAACCATCAGATTGTCAAGGTAGCGTTTTGGCAATGTCAGCCTTTCCGGTTGAAGCAGCCAATGCAGACCGATCTTTTTGGCTTATCTTTCCACGGTAGCTATTGCCGGATCGATTAGGCTGGCGGGTAACCGAAACAGCTTCTGTGCATTTTGGGTCGTTTGCGCAGCCAGCGTAGAGAGGGAGACGCCCCTGAGTTCAGCGACATGCTCAGCAACGTAGTGCACAAAAGCGGGCTGGTTGCGTTTTTCTTTGCGCTTGGGCACGGGGGACAGGAAAGGACAGTCGGTTTCGACTAGAATGCGATCGCTCGGCACCATTTGCGCAGACGCTTTCACCTGAGTCGCGCTTTTAAAGGTAACGATACCGCTGAAGCTGATGAAAAAGCCCAGGTCAAGAAATCGCTGAGTTTCCTCTGGATTTCCTGTCCAGCAGTGCATCACGCCCGATACTGACCCTTGCTCTGCAAAGAAAGTTTCTAGCAGCGCGGCCATTGCTTCAGCCGCCTCTCGGCAGTGAATGATCACAGGTAAGCCTAAAGACTGCGCAATCTTAAGCTGGGCAATAAAAGCTTCTGTTTGCACCGCTTTATCGTCCGCTTTAAAGAAGTCAAGACCCATTTCACCAATTGCAACCACCTTGGGCTCAGAGGCCGCTAGCAATGCAATCTGCTGGGCGGTGTCTTTCGTCCATTTGTCCATGTCTAAGGGATGGAGCCCTACAGACATCGAAACTTCTGGGTAACGCTGGGCGATCGCTTGAATCTTCTCAAACTCACTGGGATCAACGCACGAGTGCACTAAGTGAGCTACCCCTGCCTGTCGCCAAGCGTCGGCCACCTGATCTCTGTCGATGTCAAAAGAATCGAAGTTGATATGGACGTGGGTATCCACTAAGCGCATTCGTTAAACCCTAAAAGCTGTTTTTGCAAGCCCGCGCCGTAAACCTTTCGTCTACAGAACCTTTCGTCAGCAGGCTGTTTATGCGCTAGCAGCCACTTCTGCTTCATTTCCTGCCGTACTCTCTGCCGTACTCTTGAGCGCCCTGGCTATCCTAGACTTCTTTCGAGCGCCTGCGTTACGGTGGATTACGCCTCGTTTTACGGCCTTGTCAATTTTGCTGTAAGCCGCCGACATTTTCGCTTGCACGAGCTTGCTGTTCTCCTCTGAAGGATCGGCTTCGTAGGAGACGACAGCCTCTTGGTATCGCTTGGTAAGCGTCTTTACCGCTGACTTATATGCCTTATTACGCAAACGGTTACGCTCTGCAACTCGAATACGCTTAATCGCAGATTTAGTATTTGCCACAGCTTGCCCTTATCAATTCAATTGTTGTATTGCAGTGTTGGTAACACTACCACATTGGATTACCGATTGTAGCATCAAATCTTTGGATATGGCACAATTATTTTTCAGGCGCATCCTTTAGCTGAGCTTCGATTCGGCACCAGGCAAGCTTAGGCTGAACGGCTGGTTGAAAGGCTTGAGTGACTGAAATCCTACTTAGGGTCAGATCCCCTTCAGAATTCCACGCTAAGCTGATGAATATTGCATACGCCTTCTCCCTATGCTGCGAATAATCCATCAGCTCAGTGACGCTAGAGCCGAGCTAAAACGCATTTGCGATCGCACCCACGACGAACAGGTCACCCACAAAGAAGCCACCGTTCGCGAAATTATCGAAGCAGTGCGGCTCAAAGGCGATCAGGCACTGCTTCACTACACCGAAAAGTTTGACCAGCAGCAGCTCACGGCCAGCACGCTCAAAGTCGATGGCGCACAGCTAGATGCCGCCTACCAGCAGGTTTCTCAAGGCTTGCTCAAGGCAATTAAAAAAGCCTGTCAAAATATTGAAAAGTTTCATCGCCAAAGACTGCCCAAAAGCTGGGTCACCTTTGAAGACAATGGCGTCGTTTTAGGCAAGCGCTACTCGCCAGTGGCTAAGGCGGGTATCTATGTTCCTGGCGGCAGGGCGAGCTACCCTAGCACGGTGATGATGAACGCTATTCCGGCTCGGGTGGCGGGCGTTGGGCGAGTCGTCATGGCTACTCCCATTGGCGAAGCGGGCTACATTAGCCCTGCCGTTTTGGTCGCGGCTCAAGAGGCGGGGGTTCAGGAAATTTATCAAGTAGGGGGCGCTCAGGCGATCGCCGCTCTCGCCTACGGCACCGAAACCATTCCCAATGTAGATGTGATCACTGGCCCCGGCAATATTTACGTCACCCTGGCTAAAAAGCAGGTGTATGGCACCGTCGGCATTGACTCTCTAGCGGGCCCTTCTGAAGTATTGATTATTGCTGACCACAGCGCCAACCCCAAGCATGTAGCCGCCGACTTGCTAGCTCAAGCCGAGCACGACCCGATGGCAGCAGCGATTTTGATTACCACAGACAGGGGCATGGCTCAGTCTGTGGCAGATGAAGTGGCTCGTCAGCTATTACAGCATTCGAGACAGACGCTGACTGAGAAGGCGATCGCCCACTACGGTCTGATTGTCGTGGTTAAAGATCTTGCCACCGCCGCCGAGCTATCGGATCTATTTGCACCCGAGCACCTAGAGCTAGAAGTTGAAGAGCCTTGGGAGCTGCTGCCGAGCATTCACCAAGCGGGCGCGATCTTTTTAGGACATGATACGCCCGAAGCCATCGGCGACTATATCGCGGGGCCAAATCACACGCTGCCGACCTCTGGCGCGGCTCGCTACGCCTCTCCATTGAGCACAGAAACCTTTATGAAGCACACCAGTCTCGTACAATACACTCAGGCCGCACTGCGCGAGGTGGCTGAAGATATTGACGTACTCACTCGATCTGAAGGGCTCCCTTCTCATGGGGATTCTGTCAGGTTCAGAATCGAGAATTGAGAGTTTTTTAAAAAATTAGCAGACTCGAAGCGGTAGCGTACTGCTTTCGTAGGCGCGCTGTCCTTTGAGCGTGCGGGTCAAAAAATAAAGTGGCAAAGACTCCTGTATGCATAGGTCAAGCTCAGGAATAGAGCTAGGACTGGCCTGCTCGCCTACATGGTATAGCCGCTGCTGCTGGTAGCTAGAAGCATTGGGCATGGAGCAAGCTCTGAGTTCTGACTGAAGCGGGGTGAGCAGCCAGTAGTCGGCGATCGCCAAACGCGCACAGAAACGACGCTGCTGGTTGAACCTGTCATCAGCGACAGAACTATCGGTATAGATGATGCTAATTACCCAGCGAACAGCAGATTTAGCATCCGTATCGGCATCCGTATCAGCATCCGTAATATTGGACTCCCACACAGAAATTGTAGGCTCAAGCTTGGATATGCCATCAAACGAAGCAATTAAAGCGTCTGTTCGCACCTCAAAACAGCTTGGTCTGAGCTGATTCAAACGCTGCTGCATTTGATATTGCAAAAGGCAAGCTTGGCGATTTTGGTCGTTAGAAGTAAGGAGAACCATACGATAAAATCAGCAGGCTAACGTCGAAATCGCAATTGGGCTGCGATTGAACGGCTTTAGTCACAGCGCAGGTGATGAGGATAATCATCTAGCAAATCTTTGTTTTCTGCAATCCATTTAATAATAGATTTGGAAATTGAAGACTTTTGACGAATGACCCGCAACGCCTTTTGAAGATCTAGCTCTTCGGCGGTCTCAGGGTGCGATAAGTCAAACATATCAGTTGCAATCAAATCTATAACGCCAAACTCAGAATCCATATAGGTAAACGTGTCTAAAAAGAATAAAGCGCTCTCCCAACAGGGTGGATTAATTTTCAGCTCGTCATCACTCGTCCACATCGTATTCACTGTGCGCTCAATCCTTTGGAATATAGACGTTAATGACAGGTCGTCGAGCGATTGCTAAGCAATCACCAAACGCTGCTCTGTTCATTTGTTTGCCCAAGCGTCAGCGCCTCTTCAACAGCTACCCATTGAGGTTCAGCATTTATACTTCTGTCTATGCGGCAGGCCCAAAGTCTCGTATAGATAACTCGATAAAAACCACACCTTTAAATCAACGCGCGAAAAACAGAAGTTTCTCCAAACCCAAAAAGATCTTATGAAGCAAGTTGTTGTAACAGCCTTTGGCGGTGTTGAAAATCTTCAGGTACAAACGACCGCTGCTGGAGTAGATGGCAGTGACCTTGGCCCGAATGAAGTCGTGGTTAACCTCACCAGCATTGGGATGAACCAAGCAGATCTGATGGCCAGACGCGGCAAATATCGCCTGAGTTCCGGCGAGCCACCGTTTACGCCTGGAATTGAGGGCGGCGGGGTGATTGTGGCCATTGGCGAGGAAGTGAGCGATCGCCACATCAATCAGCGCGTAGTGTTAAGCCTGGGCGCACCTGCTAGCATTGGCACCTATCGCTCGCAGTTTGTGGCGCTTGCTGCCGATACTATTCCTGTGCCCAAGGGCATTAACGACAATTTAATTGGCGCACTTTGGCTACCGTTTGCAACCGCCTGGGGCGCTTTGGTATGGCGACAAAACATGCAGCCCGGTGAGGTTGTGCTGCTGCCAGCGGCTAGCAGTAGTGTGGCGATCGCCGCCAGCCAAATCGTCAAAGCACGCGGCGGCATCACCATCGGCACCACCACTAGCCCGTCAAAAGTCACAGCCCTACAAAATCTACCCGCAGCCCAGTACGATTACATCGTCGTTACCCGCAATACCGCAGGCAATACCAACCAGCCCTGGTGGAAAACTATCAAGCAAATTGCGCAAGCGAACGGAAAGAATAGGGGCGTAGATGTCATCTTTGATCCAATTGCGGCAGGAGACTTCCTCCATCATGAAATTCGCCTGCTAGCAAACGGCGGCACCCTGTGGATTTACGGTCTTTTAGGTAACCCTGACACGGTCGATGTCTCTCCTTTAATCCGTAAAGACGCAGCCATTCGCGGCTGGCTGCTCAGCGCCCTCATAGGCACCTCCGCAGAGGCCGAAGCCTACGCACATATCTTAAAAATGTAGCCGCTGGCACCTATCAAATGCCCATCGCTGGCATGTTTTCACTCGATCAGGTGCAGGCCGCTCACACAGCTATGGAGAAGGGCACTCACATCGGCAAATTTATTTTACAGCCCTAATCTTCTAAAACTTTTACAGTAGAAACTTTTAGAACATCTTCAACAAGAAAACTTATTGAATCGAGCATTTAAACCTAAATAAGAAGATTCATTTTTTACCTCATTTTGATGCTGCATACCGAACTTTTTGGCGAAATAGGAATCAGCCATTTTGCTGAGTTAAAAACAAGCATTTTTGATGCTGCAAGGCTTTGACTGCTGAAATCACTGACTAACACCTCAAAACTTCCTTACAAAAATTACTCGTCCTACGTATTTGCAACTAGCTGTGTCACATCACCTATCAAGTGAAATTGTTATCAGCTAAGTGGCGTCAGTATTTTTCTATAAATCTGCTGTAATGCTGATATATCAACCCTTTTTGCTATAAGCAGGGGTGGGGTACTCACCCCCTGGTGATTTATCAAGAAAGTTGTCTATCTTCATCTAGGAAGCCAACTGCAACGGTGCTTGTTCGATCAACTAACTTTAATTGATTGAAACCACCCTTCAGCTGATTTCTAGGGGAGCAAATAAGCCCACCGTCGCGCTACTTTTGCATAAGGGTGTTTTACTCATGTCACGGGATGCACTAATTGTCGGCATCAACCAATACCAGTCGCTGCCGGGGCTCAATGCGCCAGCCGCAGACGCGGAGGCCGTTGCCGCTCGCCTGCAAACTCAGGGTGAGTTCAGGGTGCATCGGCTACCAGAAATCATCAAAAAAGGTCGCCCTACCGTAGGCAGTCGCAGCAGGGTTACGACTCAGCAGCTAGAAGATTCGCTCGTTCAGCTCTTCAAGCCCAAAGGTAAAAACATTCCGACGACTGCCCTATTTTATTTTTCAGGACATGGGTTGCAGCGCGAGGCAGGTGTACAGGAAGGTTACTTAGCCACCAGCGATACCGATCCAAGCAAAGGCAACTTTGGCCTCCCGCTCAACTGGCTGCGCCGGCTGCTTCAGCAAAGCCCTGTCCGTCAGCTCATTGTCATTTTAGACTGCTGCCACAGCGGTGAGCTGCTCTCGTTTACCGAAGCCGATCCTGGCGCTCGCGCTGGCATAGATCGCTTGTTCATGGCCGCTTCTAGAGAATATGAGTCGGCTTATGAATCCATAGAAGGCAAGCACAGTGTCTTTACCCAGGCGCTGCTATCTGGCTTAGATCCACATCGTCAGACGGGTGGCAAGGTGAGCAACTATGGATTAACCGAGCATGTTAGCCAGCAGCTACGCGGCGAAATCCAACAGCCTTTGTTTGAAAGCTCTGGCAGTGAGATTGTGCTCACTCGCATCAGCGGGCTTCAGGCTGCAATTTCAAAAACGCCGATCAGCACCCTGGCTCGTATCAAAAAGCTGACGTTTGGATTTTGTCCTTATCGCGGTCTCTCTGCTTTTGATGAGGCTCATGCCGACTACTTTTTTGGCCGCAAAAAGCTCACCAATGAGCTGCTCAAAGCGGTGAGCGAAAGTGACTTTTGCGCGTTGGTAGGCGCATCGAGCAGCGGTAAAACCTCTTTGCTGCGAGCGGGCCTGATGCATCACTTGCGTAAGGGCGATCGCATTGCAGGTAGCCAGCAGTGGAGCCTCAAGCTCATCACGCCCACTAAGCATCCTATCAAGAGCCTAGCCGCCGCCTTTTGCTCAGCCTCTACAGACGACATTCAACGCGCTGGGCAGCTGCATCAGGCCGAGAAATTTTTGATCGAAAGCGACGGCAGCGGTCTTTCTCAGCTAGTGAGAGCAAGCTTACTTAAGCCTGGACAAACCTCTATTCCAAGCACCGCCAAACTGTGGCTGGTCATTGACCAGTTTGAAGAGCTATTAGCAACTACTACCGACCCCGCCGTGATAGCTGAGCGGCAGCTATTCATCCGCTGTATTACAGAAGCCCTCAAAGATCCTAGTACGCCTTTGGGCATCGTGATTGGCCTGCGAGCGAATGCGATGGATGGTCTACTTCCTTACGAAGCGCTCAAAGCGCTAGTAGAGCGTCACACGGTGGTGGTAACGCCAATGAGCTACGCCCAGATTCAAGAGGTGATCACCAAGCCCGCCGAAAAAATGGACATTGAGATAGATCCTCAGCTTCTTCATTTTTTAACACTAGATACAACTGGTGCACCGGGCGAACTGCCGCTGATTCAGCAGACGCTTTTAGAGCTGTGGCGCAGGCGAGACTCTAGCGATCGCGGCGGCGCTAGACCTAAGCTTACGTTGGAAGCCTATACGGATCTCGGTAGCGTTAGAGATGTGATCAAGAATCAGGCCATGGCTGTGTATGGCAGCTTTGACGATGAGATGAAGCAGGCCGCACGGCGAATTTTCTTAGGGCTCTGTGAGCTGGGCGAAGGCCGAGAAGACGACCGCCGGAAAGCCTTGCGAAGCGAACTGATTAACGAAAAGTTTCCGCCCGAGCTGATCGACGCTACGCTTGATCGGCTGGCGGCTGAGCGGCTGGTGGTGGTATCTCAGGCGGCAATTTCTTCTAACTGCTGCTGCCCTGAAGAAACCCAAGGCATTGAAATTCCTGCCGCCGTTTGGCAAACTCAGCGAGATGATTCGTCGCCTTTGTCTACCTGGTTTTTGAACAATGTTTCTGACAAGGCAAAGCCGATTCTGGGCTCTCCGGTCACCGTTGAAATTGTGCATAAGTCTTTGATCAATGAGTGGGATTTGCTGCGCACCTGGTTAGCAGAGTCTCGCAGCGTTTTGCGGATGCAGCGAAAGCTAGAGCGCAGCGCTCAAGAGTGGGCCGAGCGAAATCGCCCAAAGGGGAGCGAATATCTGTTAGGCGGCACTCAGCTACAGGAAACTTTGGCCTTTGTGCAACTGCACAGAGACGAGCTATCTGACTTGGCGCAAGATTATATCGCGGCTAGTCGTCAGGCTCAAAATCGGCTGCGCTTTCGCACTGGAATGTTGATTCCGATCGCGCTGATAGCGGGCATGGCGGCGCACCTGTTAAGTCGGCTAGTGTTTCCGCCTGCGCCACGGCTACCATCGACGACAGAGATACAAAGCCCTATGCCAGCAGATACTCGTCCGGCAGGCAACAGCGGTGCAAAATCTTCTCCAGAAGATTTAACGGCGGTTCCGGGGGTATGGCAAAAGCGCGTGAAACCGTCTGTTTCATCAGCGCCTGCTGATCATGACTATGTAATGGTGCCAGCAGGCAGAATGCCATCGCCTAATAATCCTGGCGAAATGGTGGAGGTGTGGTGGATTCAGCCAAAGGGTATGCCAGTGCCAATCGCGCCTGTTTTATCAGAACTTCAGCCTGCAGTGGCGGGTAGCCGAGACTAGCCGATAATAAAACTGCTTAAAGCGCCCTAAAACTTTAGTACGGCTGTATGATTTTTATGACGGCCTGCCTTTATCAGGCAACTATTAGCATTAGACAACTTAGACAGAATGCAAATTCTTTCGGTCACGCTGAATAACTTCAAAACTCATCAAGATCGGCAGTTTGAGTTTCAGGCTGGAACGAATGCGATTTGCGGAGAGAACGGGGCGGGGAAGACCAGCATTTTAGAGGCGATCGCCTGGGTTTTATTCAACTATCAGGGCAGCTACAAAAAAGAAGATCTGATTCGCAACGGTGCGAGCAGTGCGCAGGCCAGAGTTGCCTTTATCTCCAGCCGAGACAGCCGTACTTATGAGGTACAGCGCTCGACTTCTCAGGGCTATTTAATTTTTGATCCACAGCTCAACGAGCGGCTACCCTACACCCGCACTAAAGATGAGGTATTACCCTGGCTCAGGCAGCATCTCGGCGTTTCGGCGGGCACCGATCTCTCGCAGCTTTTTGCCAACACCATTGGGGTGCCTCAAGGAACCTACACCGTTGACTTTTTGCTGCCAACCGAAAAGCGCAAGCCGATTTTTGACACCGTGCTGAAGGTTGAGGAATATCGAGAAGCCTACCGACAAAGCAACAGCTTAAGAAAATATAGCGAGGCTCAGTCGCAGCGGCTAAAAGATTTGATTGAACAGTATGAAGAATCGCTGCAAAACTGGGACGGACTGCAAGCTAGCTATCAGCAGCTCGAAGCTGACATTAAGCAGGGTGATGGCTACCTCGCTGAGCTAGAAAAGCGGCGGCAAAAGCTAATTGAGCAGCGACAAACGCTAAAGCAACAGGCTGAGAGCGTTCAATTAGCGTTAGCACAGCAGCAAAAGCTCACTAGCCAAATAGAGATACAGCAACAGGCTCAGCAGCGAGTAATTAGCTCACTGGCGATCGCTCAAAAAGCAACAGACATTTGCAAGGCTCAAAAGCGCTCTTACGAGCAGTTCTTAGCCGCAGAAGCGCAGACTAACGTGCTGAATCAACAGGGCCAGCAGCGGCAGCAGCTTTTACAGCAGCAGCAACGACAGCAGCAAGTATTGGCGAAAGGTCAGGGCGATCGCGCCAGAATAGAAGCCAAGCTAGAACAGTTTGCTGCGGCTGAAAAAGAACTCGCAGCCCTTCACGAATCTGTTGAAGCTCAGACGCGGCTGGAGCTAGAGAAAAACAATTTACAGCAACAGGTGCAGGCTTTTGCTAATATTCGATTTCAGCAGCAGAACTTAACCGCGCAAAGCAAGAGCTTAGCCTCTGAAATTGCTCAAATAGAGTCTGAACTCAAGCGGTTAGAGGAACTGCAAAAAGAGACTGAGCAAGTGCCAGCGTGGGAAGCACAGCAAAATCGCCTTCAAGAACAGCTTAGTCGGATGAAAGCTGCTCAGCAGTTTGAGGTTGAGCTAAGAGCACTAGCGCAAAAGGGGCAATCACAGCAGGATGACTATCGGCAGCAGGTGGCGGCGACGCTAACGCAGTTGGATAGTTGGGCGAGTCAGTTCAATGGGCTGGGCCATGAGCAGATTGCGCCTGTTAAAGCAGCTTTGTTTCAAGGTGGCATTCTCTCAAAAGAAACGTTAAATGGGATCAACAGCATTTTGGCTGACTTAAGCGAGCAGACTGACCTGCAAAGGCTTAAGCAGCAGCAAAAAGTGCTGCAAAATCAGCTGCAAAGAGCCTATGCCCAAAAAGCGGAGCTGATGGCTGTAGGCTCGCAGCAGGCTAAGCGCGAACAGCTCACCGAGCAAAATCTAGCGATTCAAAAACGCCTGTCTGAGCTTGGCCAGCAGCTTGATTTAGAAGCAAAAACAGCTCAGGCGCTGGCGCAGCTAGAAGCTCAAATTCAGCAGTTAGACAATCCTAAAGGGAGAGGGCAGCTACTCAAAAGATCTGTTCAGCAGCAGGCCAGCGCAAAGCAACAGCATAAGGCGCTGGTGGTTTCTCAAGCAGAAAATACGAATCGGATGGCGGCGATCGCCACCCAACTCCAAGCCTTCGAGCCGCTAGACAATCAGCTACAGCAGCAGCAGCAGGCCAAGCAAACGCATCAAGCAGGCTACTTACAATACCTGCAAAATCAGCAGGCCGCTGGACAGCTCGAAGCCGTTACCGCAGAAACGACAGTCGTAGCAGAGGCGCTTTTTGAGCTGCAAGAAGCGAGGGCAAAAGCGGACGATCAGCTCAATAGTTTAAGGGTTGTTTTCGATCCAGAAGCCTTGAGCGTTTTAGATCAGCAGCTTAGCGAAGTGAATTCTCAGGCCGATCAGCTCAAAGGAAGTCTGCCTCAGCAGCGTCAAAGATTTGCTGAGCTAACGCTGCGAATTGATGAGCTAAGGGCAACTGCGCAAAAGCGTGATGAGGCCCAAGCAGATTTGAAGCAAAGCGATCGCCTCAAGCGGTTCGTAAACTATGCTCGCAAAGTGTATAAAGACGCAGGGCCGCGCATCACCGAGCGCTATGTGCACAACATTTCTAAAGAAGCCGATCGGCTGTTTCGCGAGCTGCTAGGTCGCCAAAACGTGGCTCTCACCTGGAGCGCTGACTATGAAATTACCGTGCAAGAAGGGGCCCATGCTCGTCGCTTTATCAACTTATCGGGCGGCGAGCAGATGTGCGCGGCGCTGGCCGTTCGGCTTGCTCTGCTGAAGGTATTAGCCGATATTGATATTGCCTTTTTTGATGAGCCGACGACGAACATGGACAGGCCCAGAAGAGCTGGATTGGCAGAGGCGATCGCCCGCCTCAAATCATTCAATCAGCTCTTTGTGATCAGCCATGACGACACCTTTGAGCAAGTGACCGAAACCGTTATTACCGTTACGCGCGATCGCTAGCCGCCAAATAATCTCCATCAACAAATCGCATCAACTTAAGTTCATCAGCTTAAGAGAGAGTGAAAGCCGCTTCGGGCATTCTTTGGGTAGCCAGTGTACAGAATGCATTATGCAAGCCGTACGCCCAAGCAAAGCATAATAAGCAACGATATGAACACCTCCTCTAGCTTGGCGAATTCTCCGCCAGAGAACGGCCTTACTCCGCCTGCGGGAACATCGGCAACGGCTAGATCTTCAGCTTCTACCCAGCTACGCTCAAGGCCAGCAGCAGGGGGTCAGGATTCATTAAACACCAAAACGCTCAGACAAATCTTTCAGCTCTCGCCAATTGGCATGACCATCTTAGACTTGAGCGGCAGCTTTCTAAGCGCTAATCAAAGCTTTTGTGAGGCCGTAGGCTACACCGAGCGCGAACTGGTTGCGCGCTCATTTGCAGATCTCACCTATCCCGAAGATGTGCCGCTGCTAAAGTCTTTAAGCGATCAGCTACTGAAAGGCGATCAGCAGCATTTTCAAATAGAAACGCGCCACTGGAGTAAGGGCGAAAAACTGCTGCATGTCGGCTTAACCGTAACGATGGTGCGCGACAGCCAACAGCGGCCTATTTGCTTTTTGCTACAGGTGATTAACCTAACCGAGCAAAAGTGGATGGAGGCTCAGCTTCGCCATCGGGCGTTTTACGATGAGCTAACCGGGCTGGCTAATCGCGCTTTGTTTGTCAATCGGCTAGAGCAGGGCGTGATTCGCCTAGAGCGAGACGCTAGCAGCCAGTGCGCGGTGCTATTTTTAGATCTTGATCGGTTCAAGGTGATTAACGATAGCCTAGGCCATGCCGTTGGCGATCAGCTACTAAAAGCATTATCAGGTCGGCTAGAGTCCTGCATTCGACGCTGTGATACGCTCGCTCGGCTCGGCGGCGATGAGTTTGCCATTTTGCTAGAGGAAATTGACAGCTTGGATGATGCGCTAGCGGTGTGCGATCGCGTCCACAGCAGCCTGAAAACACCCTTCAAGCTAGGCACTTTCGAGATATTTGCCAATATTAGCATCGGCGTCGTGTGCAGCAGCGTAGGCTATGAAAAATCTAGCGATCTGCTCCGCAATGCCGACACCGCCCTATACAGAGCTAAGGCCCAAGGCGGTGCCTGTCATACCGTCTTCGATCAAAGTATGCATCAGCGGGCCGTGGCACTGTGGCAAATGGCAACTCAAGCGCAGTTTGCCGTAGAGCGCAAAGAGCTAAAGCTTCACTACCAGCCCGTGATAGACACAAGCTGCCATAAAGTGATTGCGGTTGAAGCCCTGATTCGCTGGCATCATCCTCAGTATGGATCTATCTCACCCAGCGAGTTTATCCCAGTGATGGAAGAAACGGGCGTCATCACCCTGATTGGCCAGTGGGTGCTCAAAGAAGCCTGCCTTCAGGTTTGCCAATGGCAAAAGCAGCTCCCCGCTGACAGCGCCATCATCCTTAACGTCAATCTCTCCGCCAGACAGCTCACTCAAAGCGATTTAGCTCATCAGGTCAAAGCCATTCTAGATGAAACCAAATTTCCGGCTGAACGCCTCAGGCTAGAAATTACTGAAACCGCCATTATGCACAACTTAGAGCAAGCCTCAGAAATGCTCAAAGAGCTGAAGGCTCTAAATGTAGGCATCTGCATTGATGACTTTGGCATTGGCTATTCTTCGCTCAGCCGCTTGCACCATCTGCCCATAGACATTCTCAAAATTGATCGCGCCTTTGTGCAAAACATCGGCGAGAAGGGCGAAAATACAGAGATCGTCCGTACCATTATCGACCTAGCAGAAAATTTAAGAATGGGGATTGTGGCTGAAGGAGTGGAAACCAAAGCTCAGCTAGACGGACTACAAGCTTTGGGATGTTGGAACATTCAGGGCTTTTATTTTGCCAAGCCGATGACGCCCGATGAAACACTGCAGTTTATTAAAGAAACCAACCAGCTATCCCTTTGCTAGCTAACGCTCATGTTAAAAAAGCGCCAAGAGACTCTATTCTCCCAGCGCTTTTTTCAAAATATTTATAACAGTTGCACACTAGGCGACTGAAGCAGGCTCGCGATAAGTGGCAGCAGTGGCCTCAGTCGCGTTGGATTCGATAGGTGCAGCGGGCTGATTTTCAAAACCGACCTGTGCGCCCAGTGCGAACGCAACTAGCCAACCAGCAACCAGCAGAGCAAGAACAATAGCCATTCGTCGAAACTCCTTTTGTCAAAAAGAAACAGTTGATAAGGACGACGCAGGTGCTTTTGCCCATGCTTTTACGGGTTCGCTTTTGTGGGTTTTGCCTGCGCTTATGTAAACTAATGTAACGAATATTGATGCAGATGTCAACTCAGCAGTCAATGAGTAATTACACCTTTTACGAAATGAGGACGGTTAGGGCTTTAGGGATAGCTGGCGGAGGGCGTCTAAATGGGTGATGGCGTAGTCGGCATAGTCTTTCCAGGGGAAATCGCCTTGGGGGTCGAGATAGACAGCGGCGGCTTTGGCGTTGCGACCTGCGAGTAAATCGAACTTATGATCGCCAATCATGACCGCTTCGTTGGGAGAGGCTGACCAAGCAGAGAGGAGTTTTAGAATGCCGTCTGGCTGAGGTTTGGGCGCACAGCAGCAACGCCCCAAAATGTCATCAGGGTGAAAGAAGTCGGCTAGACCGCAGATAGCCAGGGTTTCATGCGCGATGTCTTTGGTGTTGCGGGTAAGGATGCCAAGGTGCTTTCCCTGATTTTGCAGCGTGCTAAGAAGGGCATGAGCGCCCGGTTGAGGGGTGGCCTGACGAGCAATATCTAGCTCGATTTTGGCAAGCTGCTGATTGCATTTGGCGGCTTTTTCAGGAGAGAGGTGGTCTAAGGCTTCGAGGATGGGTTCGTTGGGGGGCAGGCCAAGGGCGCGGCTAATGGCGGGAAAGTCGTGGAGGCTTTCGGTGAGGGTGCCGTCCATGTCAAAAATCCAGCAGGTGCGGGTGGAAAGGGGCATGAAGTTGAGGCCGATAGGTCACATCGGTGAAATTGATGGGCAATTGGGCGATGGCTTTAGGATAATCTACACAGGCCGCCTGATAAGATTCTTTAACAGCTCACTCAACGTACTCTACAGCCGACTTTCTGGCTGATACAGCGAAAGACCTATGACGACAATTAATGACAACTATCTCAAGCTCAAGGCGGGCTATCTGTTCCCTGAGATTGGTCGCCGGGTGAAGGCGTATACGGATGCAAATCCTAATGCGCCAGTGATTAAGCTCGGCATTGGAGATGTGACGGAGCCACTGCCGGAAGCCTGCCGGACGGCGATGATTGCGGCGGTAAAAGAGATGGGCGATCGCGCTTCTTTTCGGGGCTATGGGCCTGAGCAGGGATATGGGTGGTTGAGGGAGGCGATCGCTAAAAATGACTTTCAATCCCGAGGCTGTGACATTGACGCCTCAGAAATATTCATCTCTGACGGCTCTAAATGCGACTGCGGCAACATTCTAGACATTTTTGGGGATGACAACCGCATTGCCGTTACCGACCCAGTTTATCCGGTGTATGTAGATACCAACGTGATGGCTGGCCACACGGGTGAGGCCGACGAGAGCGGTAAGTACGAAGGCATCACCTACCTGCCCATCAGCGCCGACAACGGCTTTGAAGCGCAAATTCCAACTGAAAAAGTTGATCTAATTTACTTATGTTCGCCTAATAACCCGACAGGCGCAACCATGACAAAAGATCAGCTCAAAGCCTGGGTGGACTATGCTCGCCAAAACGGATCGATCATTTTGTTCGACGCGGCCTATGAGTCGTTCATTACGGACGATTCAATTCCTCACTCTATTTATGAAATTGAGGGGGCGCGTGACTGTGCCATTGAGTTTCGCTCTTTTTCTAAAAACGCAGGCTTTACGGGCACTCGCTGCGCCTTAACCGTGGTGCCTAAAACGCTCACTGGCAAGGCAAAAGATGGCTCTGACGTGGAGATTTGGAAGCTGTGGAATCGCCGCCAATCAACAAAGTTTAACGGCGTTTCTTATGTGGTGCAGCGAGCGGCTGAGGCCGTCTATTCCGAGGCGGGGAAAAAGCAGGCGAAGGAGCTAGTGAGCTTTTACCTGGAGAATGCGCGAATTATTTGCGAAAAGCTTACCGAGGCAGGCATTCAGGTGCATGGCGGTGTGAATGCGCCTTACGTGTGGGTAAAAACGCCCAACGGCCTGACGAGCTGGGACTTTTTCGACAAGCTGTTGAATGCTTGCAACATTGTTGGAACGCCCGGATCGGGCTTTGGCGCAGCGGGCGAAGGCTATTTTCGCATTTCGGCTTTCAACAGTAGGGAAAACGTAGATGAAGCGATGAAGCGAATTGTGGAGAAATTCAAAGCGTAGGTAAGGGCTGAGGAGCGTCAAGATATTTCTAATTAACGCTCCTTTCAGCTTTTTCCCTCAGCTTTGCAAACAAGCTACTCACTCGCTACTCGATCAGCGTCTTGGGCTACTCGGAAGGGAGCTTTGTGTTTACCGAGGAGGCGATCGCGCAAATGCTTAATCCGATCTCTAAACTCACTCGCTTCCTCAAACTTCAGCGCCTTAGCCGCCTCTTTCATTTTGGTCTCTAGCTGGCCAATCAGCATAGGAATGTCTTCTAGCGGCATGTCGTCGCTTTGGTCGTAGGCTTGGTCTAGCTCTTTATCGTTGAGCCTGCGGGAAACGTCTAAGAAAGAGAGAATTGAGTTTGACTGGCGGCGGGCGATCGCCGTGGGCGTAATCCCATTCTCCTCGTTATAAGCTTCCTGAATAGCCCTGCGCCTTTCAGTTTCCTCAATCGCTTTTTCCATGCTTTGGGTCATATTATCAGCGTAGAGAATGGCCCTACCTTCGATATGGCGGGCGGCGCGTCCGATGGTTTGAATGAGCGATCGCTGCGCCCTTAAGAAACCCTCTTTATCAGCATCGAGAATTGCCACCAAAGAGACTTCTGGCAGGTCAAGCCCTTCCCTGAGCAAGTTCACGCCAATGAGCACGTCAAACTCACCGTTGCGCAAGTCTTGAATAATCTCGATGCGCTCAATGGAATGCACTTCAGAATGGAGGTAGCGCACCCGCACGCCGTGCTCACCCAGATATTCAGTCAGGTCTTCAGCCATGCGCTTGGTCAGCGTGGTCACTAGCGTACGTTCGTCTTTAGCCGCGCGATCGCGAATCTCTCCAAGCAAATCATCCACCTGACCTTCAGAAGGTCGCACGTCAATTTGCGGATCGAGTACGCCCGTCGGTCGAATGATTTGATCAACAATGTGACCTTCAGAGAGATTTAGCTCCCATTCACCCGGCGTTGCTGAGACAAAAATGCACTGATTAACCTTGTCCCAAAACTCTTCGGCCTTTAACGGGCGATTGTCAGCCGCGCTCGGCAATCGAAAACCATGCTCAATCAGCACTTTTTTACGGGCCTGATCGCCGTTGTACATCGCTCGAATTTGTGGCACCGTCACATGAGACTCATCGACCGCGAGCAGCCAGTCATCGTGTGGGAAATAGTCGAGCAGGCATTCGGGCGGCGCACCGGGCAGACGTCCGGCTAAGTGGCGGGTGTAGTTTTCTACGCCATTGCAGTAGCCGACTTCTTCAAGCATTTCTAAGTCGTAGCGGGTGCGCTGCTCCAGCCTTTGGGCCTCTAGCAGTTTGCCGTGACTTTCTAAAAATTCGAGCTGTTCTTTTAGCTCGGCGCGAATGCCCTGGCAGGCGGCTTCTAGCTTGTCATCAGGTGTAACAAAGTGACGGGCCGGATAAATGTTGAGCGCGTCCATGCTTTGCAGCGTAGCGCCCGTGACCGGATCGATGTAGCGAATGGCGTCAATTTCATCACCGAAAAACTCTACGCGAATGATGCGATCTTCGTAGGCGGGGCCAATTTCTAGCACATCGCCTTTGACACGAAAGCGGCCCCGGCCCATTTCTAAATCGTTGCGGGTGTACTGCACCGAGGCCAGATCGCGCAG
>JBARVS010000089.1:0-3578 GCA_049646385.1 Phormidesmis sp.
AGCGGGCAAATCATCTAAAATGACCTCGCGCTGGCCAGGAACATGCGTTTTCATGTGGTTGTGCTGTCGGTCGTTTAGCTCTCTAAGCTGCCTGAAGGCGATATCAAAGGCATCGCGAATGACGGCTTCTAACGGGGGATACTGCTTGCCCTGCTCCGGGTGCCTATCAACCACAATCTCACGATTTTCAGGAACGGTAATGTCTAAGCGAACTCGATAGGGAGAGCCGCTCTCAGGATGGTCGTTCACTTTTTCTATCGCGATTCGGCAGCTGCTGATTTGGTCGTAGGCATGTTCTATCTTTTCAATTTTCTCGGCGATCAAACTCTCTAGCGCATCAGTTTTATTGACGCCCCGATAGGTAACGGTAGGAGAAATTCTCATAAGGGATTAAGTCATCTTGAGGGATATCCCTTTATCTCTAGCAAAAGATTGCTGCCAAAACATCTACCCTAAGAAATTTAACCGCTACAGCGATCCTAATATTCGCCCCAAACCCGTAGGGGCAAACCCTCAGGGTTGCCCAATGCAACGGTCACGGTTCTACGCCCGATTCTCAGCGTTAATCACATCCAAAATTTCCTGCGCCCCCTGATCGCGCAGCCGCTTCGCTAGCGCTTTGCCCATACTCTCAGCATCAGTTGGTGAGCCCGTCACCCTGTCCTTAATCAACTGCTGCCCGTCCAAACTGGCCACGATCCCTGTTAGCGTCAGCGTATTGCCATCAATTGCGGTGTTCACGCCGATGGGCACCTGACAGCCGCCTTCTAGCTCGCGCAAAAAAGCTCTTTCGGCATAGCAGCGCTGGGCGGTAGGTTCGTGCTCTAAGGCTTTGAGTACAGTCAAAATATCGTCGTCGCCGACTCGACACTCAATTCCCAATGCGCCCTGTCCTACGGCATGTAAGGAGATATCAGGAGGAAGGATTTGGTGGATGCGATCGCTCATTCCCAACCGATTCAAACCCGCCGCTGCTAGCACAATCGCGTCATACTCACCGTCATCTAGCTTGCGCAGACGGGTGTTCACATTGCCCCTAATATCTTTAAACTTAAAGTGAGGGAAATGATGACGTAGTTGAGCCAGCCGCCGCAGCGAAGACGTACCAATCACCGCGCCCTCTGGCAGCGTATCGAGCTGTTTATCCTGATGCTTTTTATGCACCACCATTGCATCAGCCGGGTCTTCTCGCTCGGTCACGCAGCCCAAACGCAAGCCTTCAGGTAAATTCGTCGGCAAATCCTTAAGCGAATGCACGGCAAAATCAATCTTGCCGCTGAGCATATCGTCTTCTAGCTCTTGGGTAAAAAGGCCCTTATCACCAATCTTTGAGAGCGCCACGTCCAAAATTTTGTCACCCTTAGTTTCCATCGTGCTGACTTCAAAGGTAATGTCGGGAAAGGTTTTGCTTAGCTCAGCTTGAACCCAGTGGGTTTGAACCAAGGCGAGTTGGCTTTTGCGAGTACCGATCCGAATGGTACGAGTGGCAACGTTAGAAGACATACGATGGCGGGCGTTTGCTATGGTGATTGACTGTTACAAGATCACAAGCCTACCGCAGTTAAAGAACGTTTGGAAGCAGCGGTTAAAACTCGCTAAACCCGGTGCTGAGCCAACTCCCGTGTAAACCAGCGCTAGCTATGACATGACAAAAAATAACGTTCGACAAATCACTGTTTACGCTTTGTTACGCAAGGCGTTTTCTATGGGGACTATGTCCGGCATAACAGCAGGCATTTTGTTAACAGGCAGCGCTTTTACTGACGCCTTTGCAGATAGAGTAGCTGGCCCTTTTGCAGCTAGACCCGCAGCGGCTCAGCAAATCAGCCCTCAGGTTCGACAGTATTTTTTATCTGATCCGCTCACTACAGAGCCACGCGATCCTTTTTTGCCTGTTTTAAAGGTAGACAGGCCGCTGAGTCCGCTAGAGCTGAGCGCCGTGGCTGAAAAAGTTGATGCGTTAGATAATTCAGCGCAGCAGCAGCTGGCAGCTGGCGAAGTAGACAATGCTTTTTTGCTGTGGCGACGGGTGCTGCGCCTGCGGCGAGTGCTAGGGCCAGTGCCGGAGTTCAGGGCCATTATCAAGGTTGCGCAGCTAGCTTGGGATGCGCAGCGTCCGGTGGAGGTGCAGCTATTGACCTTGCGCACGCGAGAAATTTGGGAAACGTTGCAGGCCGAGCTAGGGGTTACGCCAGCAGAAGAGCCTTTTGCAGAAGCTCTAGATGCGGATGGTTCTGAACCCGCTAGCGTGCTTTTGAGCGGTCAGACCAGCTCAGATATCACAATATTGAACGCGCTGGCCCAAACGTTTACGACGCTGCGGGACGTTGATTCGGCAGTGGAGGTGTATGAGACGCTAATCGCCATTAGCGAGCAGCAGGGTGTAGATCCGACTGGGCAGCGGCGATCGCTTGCCGAACTCCATCTTCAGTGGTTCCAGTTTGCCGATGCCGCCAATATTTACCTAGCATTGCTTAAAACAGCCCAATCCAGCGGCAACCAAGCGGCAGAAATAGCCTACTTATCCCGGCTAATCTACAGCTACCAGCAGGCGAAATCGCTCACTAACGCCGTGGTTGCTCAAACAAATTTGCTGTCGATCTATCAGGCGCGAGGAGAAGAAGATAGGCTGCCGGAGCTGCTGCTGGCGATCGCTCAAAACTACCGCACGCTCAACCAGTCAGACAACGCAGTAACATACTACCGAGCGGCCTATAGCGCAGCCCAAAGGCTCGACCAGTTCAGCGTCTCTGCCCGAGTGCTCAAAGGGTTAGGCGCACTCTATCAGTCGCTCGACCTCAACAATCAAGCGCTCGGTGCCTATAGCCTGCTCATACCAGTCGAGCAGCAGGCTTACAACACTTACGGCGTGATGCAAGCCTACGACAGCATTGGCCAAATTCAGCGCAGCTTAGGCAATTCACTAGAAGCACTCAAAGCCTTTGAGCAGGCGCTAGCATTAGCCAATCAGCTCGGCCTACCCGAAGACTACTTTGTTACCCAAATAAAATCTGTCCCATAGTCATTGAGGGCTCTGTATTGGCTCAGTAAAATGAGCGCTATGAATGATCTAGTCCCCGTTAGTCAAACAGTCCTGATAGCGTTAGCAGTCGGGCTGGGCAGCGGCACTGTAGCAGGCTGCTTAGATATTGCGATAGATCGTTTTTGGCTTAAGCAAGATTGGTGCGGACGCAGCGCAGCCATTAAAGACGTTAGCCTTCAGGCTGCTATCTATGGATTGTTCATAGGGGTAGGCGCTTTTGTCTTTGCGATCCTCAATCCCTACGGGCCTTCAGAAAAGATTAATCCGTCAACGCTCTATATCTGCATCGCCTATGGTTTTATCACGCCTATTGGCAATCTCATCAGCAAGCGAGATCGGCGTCGGGCATCCAAACATCCAAAGTAGAGAAATAGAAAAAAATTGTCGTGAGGCGCAGCATGGATTCACAAACGCTTGTTAATCACCTTACTTTGTTAGCCTGGACGCTAGGGCTTTGTAGCGGTGCTTTGGTAGCGCTGATCAATATTCTACTGAGCCTTTGGATTCAAAAAGAACAGATGAGATGGGGTAGAGC
>JBARVS010000090.1:0-9652 GCA_049646385.1 Phormidesmis sp.
CAGCGATCCCCAGCGCACTTTCCGAAGCTGATTGAAAGGGCGAAGCAGCTAGGCAGCAAGCCTTCCAGTGAGAATTCACAGGCGAGTTTAGCTGGCTGCATCGGCCACCGCGTCTGCCCTCATGCTGGTAGAAAAGACATAGCCCACAGCGAGACGTTTCACACTTCAAAGAAGCCATAGCAGGAGTTCGTTAAACCTTCGTTTGATACCTATAGCATGACTCAATAAATCAGCTTGGATTTAGCGGTTAAAAGACCCGCATCTATTGGTAAAACAGGTGTAACAAGCAGCCTTGATGATATGCTTCTCTTTATATTTTCTTTATCTTCTGTTAAAGAAGCGACACAGGTTTACGGCTGGGAGTTTTGGGAATTTTAAGGAAGCGCAAAATCTCGGGGATCGCAGCAAAAAAAGCGAAAATTTTTCCCTATTTATACCCATTTATGCACTTGTGAATTAGACATCTGTATGAATGGTTTTAAAGCTTTTTTGCAAACAAAACTGTCTGAACCAAGATCGGTAATCCATCTTGATTGACATCAGGGCCCAGTGGTTTCTGAGGAATTAACAGTGGAAGGGGGGTTAGACTTGTGGACAGAAGCATTGATGGCATTGCCCGATCCTATCTTCGTTTTGACGGAGAGCGGTCGCTATGAAGATGTGATTCGGCGTACGGACAAAGCGCTTTACAAAACCAAAAGCAAAGGACGAAACAGGTTGAAAATGGCCGAGCGATCTTTTGCCAATTAATCGTCAGTAACTTAATTTGGAGGGTCTTACCACTGCTTAGCTGCACATATCGCACAGGTCGCCCATCGATCAAGCTCTCCCTGGGGGCAGCGGCAGCGGCAGCAGGGGCATAAAGCCTGTGCGCTTTGCATATGCTGCATTGTATCAGCCCAACGCTGAAACGCTTCGACAGGGGTTTTAACCGGGAGCGTTGGCAGGCTAGGAACGTGACCGATGTAGCTAGGATGGTGTGCTAATTTGCTCTGCTCCAGCTGAGTTTGAGCTTGACTATCGGGGTTAGCAGACGTTTGTGACTGTGCCCACTGCGTCCACTGTGCGCTCGAAAAGCGGATGCCTTGAAGGGGCGATTTTTGGTAGCGATTGAGCTTGCGCAAAATGTTGAAGCGTTCGTACAAGAGCGTTTGAGCCCAGGCTGCGGTGGCGGTTGCAACATATAACGTGCCGCGCTGAATGCTAATCGGGCGAGTTTTTCGAGCGACGGCGAAGCCTACTGCCTTGGGCCAGTGCTGTAGCACTAGGCGAAACTGCTGCTGCGCCTGCCAGCTCTCCTGATTCTCTAGCCCTTTAATTAGCCCATTTAAACCTTCCAACGCCATTTTTCTTTCCATTCTTTTCAAGGCGATCTGATACTTTTTGAACCCATCTGCCTATCTTGATCTTAGTCTCTTATTAAGATAAATTTATGGACTTGCTAAATTATCCTTATCCAGGAGTCTGTAATGGCAGATCAGCACGCTTCTAACGACTTGTCTCCTGCTTTACAGGCTGTGCTAGGTAGTCTTAGCGTCAATCTAGAAGATGAGCTGAATCGCTATCGCCGCAATCGAGCTGGCAGCTGGCCTAGCGATCGCTTTTCGGCGGGTGATGTGTTTGCAGGTTTAGAGGACGCTGCCTTTGAGGATGCCTCTGATATTGTTTCCGGTATGGATGGCGACACCCATACAAGTATTGAGGTGAGTGCAGGCAACTCAGCGCTTGCCATTCCAACTGTAGCGCTTTCGGCAGCTTCGGCATCTGTTAGTCCGCCGCCGCTGCCACCGAACAAAAAGCTTCTAGCGGGCGGGCCAACGCTCAACGAAGCTGCCTTTGGTGTCGAACCGAGTTTTGATAGGTTTGGTGGCCCAGCTATTGCTTCAACCGGGCCGTTAGCGACAGTATCGGTCGAGGATGACAGCGGCCTTGCCTCGCTGCCATTGAGCGGCTACTTGGCTTCATCTGAAAAGCTAATTGAGAGCCTATCGGAGGTGGCTCCTATGCCTGATCCGATTGATACTACGCTAAAGCCTAAGCGGAGAACGGTTTCGCTGTTGGCAGGGGCGACCTTAGGGCTGTTGGGATTGGTCGCTGGGCTCGGTGCTAGCTATCTGGTGTCTAATCCGACGATGGCACAAAAGCTGGTTGGCTGGTCTAGTCGCGATCAAGGGGCGATCGCCACCGCCAAAGACACTTTCGATCCTCCTGGCCCCGATCTATCAGCGCAAGAATTTGTTGATGTTGAAAGCGACAACCTCAGCTCGCTAAAAATGCCGCAAACGACCATTGACCCGCTATCAGCTTCGGCGCCGGCAGCTTCGGCGGCGCTGCCACCTATCACAGGTCAAACTGGGGCGCAACCGGGCGTAGCGTTACCCGCCGAAACGCAGGCAGCTATCATTCCGGCGGGTACTAACTACTATGTCACGGTTCCTTTTACGACTGAGCAGGGCTTAGCCGATGTTCGTCAGTCGGTTGCAGAAGCCTTTGTGCGGCAGTTTTCAGACGGCAATCGTGTTCAGCTCGCTGCTGTTGAGAGCCCAGAAGCGGCGCAGCAGCTTATTGAAGAACTCAAGGCAAAAGGGATAACCGCTCAGGTCTACGGCCCGACTGCGGAATAGCGGCCAGCCATAGACCTAAGATAGATCGCAGAACCAGATAGCGGAGAAGCTTGCTATGCTGCTAAACAAAGAAAAGTTTAGAAACGAGCTTGTCTGATGGGCCTGCTAGATCGCATTTCTCGGCTGGTTAAATCTAACGTTAATAGCCTGGTGAACGGCGCTGAAGATCCTGAAAAGGTGTTGCAGCAGGCCGTTGCTGATATGCAGGGCGATTTGGTATCAATGCGGCAGGCGGTAGCTCAAGCGATCGCCACCCAAAAGCGCACCGAAAGACAAAGCGAACAGGCTGCCCGCGCTGCCCAAGAGTATTACAGCCGCGCTCAAATGGCCTTGCAAAAAGGTGAAGAAAACATCGCCCGCGACGCCCTGACCCGCCGACAAACCTACGCTCAAAATGCGCAAATGCTACAGAGCCAGATTGCGCAGCAAACAGACATTGTGCAAAAGCTCAAAACTAACATGATGACTTTAGAGAGCCAGCTTGCCGACGCCCGCACTAAAAAAGACATGTATATAGCCAGAGCCAGAGCTGCCCAATCAAGCGCCAAGCTCAACGAGCGCATGACGAGCACAACGAGCGCTATCGGCGTCTTTGAGAAAATGGAGGCGCGCGTTTTAGATCTTGAAGCGCAGGCAGAAGTGGCTAGCGAGCTATCGGGCGATCCTATCGAAAAGCAGTTTGCTCAGCTTGAAGGCCAAAGCACCGTTGAGCAGCAGCTAGCTCAAATGAAGGCAAACATCATCCCCGATAAACCGGCAGCGTAAAGTGAAAGCAGCTTCCCTCACCCCGTTTTGAATCCACCCAAATTTGGCCATAGTGAGCGCGCACAATTCGCTGACACAGCGCTAGCCCGAGCCCGTATCCATCTTGAGAGCGATCGCGCTTAAGCCGAAAATTCTCCTCAAAAATCAGCGTTTGATTCTCACGTGGAATACCCGGCCCCGTGTCGCGAATGCTCATCTGCACTTTCTCGGTCGTGCGGTGCAGGGCAATGACATCAATTTGGCCATGGGCCGGGGTGTATTTAATCGCATTGTCAATCAGGTTAGTGAGCACACGCTGCACCTGATCGACATCGGCATATATGAACGGTAAATCCTGAGGAATGTCGATATTAATGCTTTGCTTTTTGTGATGCAGCTTGGGCTGAAAAGCGTCGATGATTCGATGACATAGCGCCTGTAGATTAAGCTTTTCAGGAACGACTTTTAAGCTAGCGCTAGGGCCTTTAGCCGCCTGCAAAATTTCTGTGATCATGCTGTTGATCGTATGAATTTGCACTTTTGTGCTCTTTAGCAGGTGCGCTTTAAGCTCAGGCGTAAACTTTTTGGCCCGCTCGCTGTCAGGTTCGTAGGCTAGCTCAAGCGTTTCTAGGGCAATTGAGGCTGCCGTCAAAGGATTGCGCAAGTCATGAGCCATCATTGCAATAATGCGATCTTTAAAGGCCACTTGCTCGGCCAGATTTTCCCTTTCCTGATCGAGCCGAAATATCTCATCAGAGAGGCGTAAGATTTCGGTTGATTGGGCTACCGCGTCTACTGCAATGCTGCCATCGTTTGGGCTAGTGTTTGGGTAGGCGTTTGGGTTAGGCGATCGCCCATCAGCTTCCCTCAAGCTCTGCTGATAGTCTTCTATCTCTTTTTTCCAGCGCGGCCACCAGTCTCCTAGCTGCGCTGCAATATCGCTGCCGACCAAAACCTGATGCTTGTCTGCTGAAACCTTGATTAATGCAGGCGTAGCCACTAGCTTAAAATGCTCAGCGAGATAGGGCTGGTTAGATACGTCAATAATTTCTAAATCGACAGGCGCTAAGTATTTAGATGTGCCGCGCCGCCTTTTCTCCTGAGATTCCGCCTGCGGTGGCTCTCCCTGAAGCCTTTTGAGACAGTGTCTAACGCTGCGAACCTGTTCGGTTGAATGAGGCCGCTTGTCAATAAAGAACAAAAGTTTGAATGGCCCGTTAGCATCGGGCGAGATTGAAGCGTGAGCCTCCATTCAGCCTCCTAAATTTCGCTGTATCGAATGGATTTACACCATACCGCCTAGAGAATTTCTTCTACAAGCGATTTTATGGTTTGGCTTGTGCAACCTTAGCCCCAAACGACATTATGGACATTATGTAGGAGCAGCTACAGCATCCCAATCCTGGCGTATGTCATTAGTAGCAAAAGGACTACAGCAAAAGCCAGCAAAACTGAGCCGCTACAATAATAAGGCAGCGTAAGTCAGTCGCTTGCCGATGCCATAGATCTGGCTTTAGCGCGAGACAGGAATAAGGATACAGGCGATCGCCAAAAGTAAAAGACAAAGCCAAAAGTAAAAGACAGAAGAGAAAAGACAGAGGCAGGGAAAGCGTGAACGCAGCAGAACAGGCATCAACAATTGAATTCGCCAGTAAGATTGCGGCGATCGTCGGATTATTTAAGTCTGAACTGCCAGACTTACGCGCTGATCTCAAGCCTTGGACAAACGATCCGGAAACTCGCGAACTAATCGATCCGCACTCTGTAGACATTGGGTTTCATTTCCCAGGGGTCAGTCAGCTATTTCAATGTCGCAGCCTGCTCATTCAAATTCGTCTGCACCAAGATGTTGACACTGACCAGTGCAGAGCAATTGGTTTAGAAGTCGCTGGCTTCGACCATCGCGGCCAGCAATGGCGGCTCTCGACTATCGACAACTGGCGGTTTGAAGGGAAAATTACGCCTGAGCCGACCTCTTGCGAATCGTTGCGCAACTGCTGCCGCCGGGTGTTTGAGGTGTTCAATCATTAATCATCTGCGGCTGCTAGCGGCAGATTAATCTGCATACCGTTTTTGCCGCCGATGGCGATCGCCAGCACCACAATCTCAGCCTCTATCAGCCGCGCCGCGCTGGGCTGCGCTCCTGTCCCTGGATTGACCGGATAGGCTGGGAAGCAAGCCGCGCTCAGGCTCAGCCGTAAACACTCACCCGGTGCAAGGCTAAAGCAAGTAGGATGCAGGGGCAACGTCACGGGCACCGCTGTGGTTGACTCGGCTTGATCGATGCGTTGATAGCCCTGCGTTAGGTTGTAGACTTTGCCACCCTGCACCCGTGAAAGAACGGCGCACAGGTCATAGCTAGGAGCAGTGGAGGCGATCGCGCCCACCACCTCCACCACGCCGACCACCCGCATCTCATCTATCAAGGGCGCGCTTGTATAGGTCAGCACGTCTCCTCGCGCATCCACCGCCGTTCGCTCAAACACCCCTGCTGGTATGGTGCTATGTCCGCCTAGCGCAGGCGCTGGATTCCAAGGATCGTGAACCACGCTGTCATAGCGGACATCTGGAACTGCCTCCCATGACAGCTTGCCGCCATCCTCACGAATATTTGCCAAACCGTTGCTCTGCAAAAAATATGGCCTGTTCGAGCTTTCAGGCCATGCGTCAAATCCTCTCCACTGGTTAGAGCCCATCTCAAACAGGGACACAGACAGCGCCTCTTCTGGCAATGCTTTGCCCTTTAATACATGGTCAAACCACTGAATCTGTAGCTCATCTATTGGGCTCATTGCCGCTGAGCCAAAGTCCATTTCGCCGACCTTACGCCCCCACGGAATATGGCCCCAAGGCCCAACGCACAGCGGCTGAGCATACGCGCTGCGAGCCGTCATTTCTTGATACAGCCGCAGGTCACCTCGCAGATAAGGATCAAACCAGCCGCCAATATGGAGCATTGGCATATCCACATTTTTGAGCTGAGGGGTGAGACGTTGCCAATACTCGTTGCTATGCGGGTTAGCCACCCAGTCGTGAAAAAAAGAGTCAACCCCTTCAAGCACATCAGGGCGAGCAGGCAGATTGTCGAATAGCGGAAGGCGATGGGCAGCGGCGACTAACTTTTGATGAGTCAGGGCGTTTCCTTCTATGCGAGCCGTCTCAGCCGCGAGCTGAATGGCCCAGTTTAAGCCTAGCTGTAGGCAAAGCGCACCGTTTTCGTAGGCCCAATCTTCATAGGGATAATAGCCCGTCATGGCTGGCGCAATGGTCTTAAGCGCAGTGATTTTTGACTGGACTTTAGACTGAGCAGCTGACTGGGCGGCGTATAGCTGAGTCATGCCCTGATACGAAAAGCCATACATGCCTACTTGCCCGTCACAGTTAGGCAGTTGCGATGCCCATTTGAGAGTATCTTCGCCATCGGCGACTTCGTTTTCAAACAGCGTAAACTTTCCTGCTGAGGTACCTCGTCCACGCACGTCTTGAATGACTACGATATAGCCTTGGGCAGCATACCAACTAGGGTGAGCGTATACGACTGTAGAGGCGATCGCCCGTCCGTAAGGCTGACGCATCAACAGCACTGGAAACGGCCCTTCACCGTTCGGCCCCTTGATATTTGGCCTATACACATCAGCATCTAGCCGAACGCCATCTTGAGTATGCATAGAATAGGTTTGGCTGGCTTGAGCAGAAAACATAACCTCTAAAAACCGCTTACTTTAGTTAGAGTTAAACCTCATGAAATCAAGCTAGCGCTCCGAATGGACTGGTATTTTAAGGAAGGCTAGCCAAGGAACAGAACGCATGGAATCGATTTTAATTATCAGCAATCTGCTTCTCGTCGGCTTGACGGGCACCTACGCTTGGCTAGCCAATAAAAACGTCAAGCAGCTTCAAGCAGAAAGTGCCTACTACCGCAGCATAGTAGAAAAGCAGCTGCGCTTCACCTCACTTCCCCACCTCTATTGGGACTTGCGCCCCGCTGAAAATCCACGCCAAGGCTTGGCAGCTAGCTCAATAGAAGCGATCGCAAATGGTCAAAAAAATAGCCAAAGCAGTTTGGCCAGTGGTTTGACCAGTGGTTTGACAAAGGGGTTGGCAAACGCTTCATCAGAGACTCTAGCAGGTGGCTCAACCCCTAGCACAATCAGCCTAGCCTTAGACGTTTTCAACATCAGCAACGTGCCTGCCTATGACGTTCACGTTAGCCTGATAGGAGCCTATACCGAAGAAGGCGTGGGCATTGCCACTTTCATGCGCACCTACGTTCAGTCTCGCCACCGTAAGTACCCTCTGCAACCAGACAAAGTTGGCTACTATGGCGTTCGCAATGCCGTGCGACTTTCCCTATTGCCTACCCAGCAAGAAGTTGTGCTCTCTCTGCCTTTTCCTCTAAAGCCGGTGGATGTTTATACCCTGGTTCAATATCGAGCGCTTTCTGGCGAAAACTACTATCAGGTCTGTTGCTTTAGCGCCATTGACGAGTCGGGCACTTACCAGGCCAACATTCTAGAGCCTTCAGACATTCAGGCAATGGAACGGCTACACCTGTTTGATGCAGAAGATTTCGCACTGCCTGAAAAAGAAGAGTCTCCCTACTATCTGGCAGATTTTGTTGACCTGTGGAACCATTCTATTTCTAGCCGCCTTGTGTTAGAAACGGCTGCGACACCTGAGGAGGTTTCTGGTAAGGTCGCTTATGATTTTTAAGTTTCCCTTCTCATCTGCTCAAAAGCAAGCTAAGCCAGTTCTCTCAGAGCCAGCTTCATCGCTCGATTTAGCCTCCCAACCGACCGCTACAGCATTAGGACAATCTGACGACCTACCGCTTGAGCCTATTGACATACTCATTATTGATGACGATCCCTCAATTTTGCTGAGCCTGCAGCGGCTGTTGCAAAAACGGGGATACCAGGTCGCCACCGCTAGCAGCGCCGCTGTCGGCCTACAGAAAGCGCAGCGGGAGCCTTCTGTGATTATTTGCGACTGGATGCTACCCGGCGATATTCAAGGCATTGATATCTGCCACCAGATCAAGCAAAACCCCAATCTTTCGACCACTGCTTTTTTAATGATGACTAGCCACACCGACGTGGCCAATCGGGTAGAAGCTCTCGAAGCAGGGGCGGACGATCTGCTCTTTAAGCCGATTGATACGGCTGAGCTGATTGCTCGGGTAAAAGCAGGACTGCGGCTGCATCAGCTCACGCAAGCGCTGAGGGCGCAGACCCGTCGGTTAGAAGCTGAGCTAGCTGAAGCGGCGACTTATGTGGCTTCCTTGTTGCCGATTGATACGCCTAAGGGCTCGGTGGGTGAGGCTCATCATTCGGCAGCGATCGCCTCCTGCTTTATCTCATCTCAAGCGTTAGGCGGCGACTGCTTTGACCATTACTGGCTCGATCCAGACTATCTGGTGATATACCTGCTCGATGTGTCAGGCCATGGGCTAGGGGCGGCTTTGCTGTCAACCTCTGTGCTAAACGTGCTGCGATCGCAATCCCTTCCTAACGTCAACTTCTACCGCCCCGAAACCGTTCTAAGAGGGCTGAACGAAACCTTCCAAATGACCGACCAAAACGAAAAATATTTCACCATTTGGTACGGCGTTTACAACCGCGCCACCCGAGAGCTGTCCTACGCTAGCGCGGGTCATCCGCCTGCCGTTTTGGTGAGCCCCGCAACCAGGCAAAAACCCGCCACACTATCGCAGCTGCGAACCCCCGGAATGCCCATCGGCATGATGCCTGATACCCAGTATCAATGGCAGCGCTGTTCTATCGCCCAGGGCGATCGCCTCTACATTTTCAGCGACGGTATCTACGAAATCTATCCAATCGATTCTGGCACCCTTGCCCAGCGCCATCTGGACACCCCACAGCTAGGCTTAGACGGCTTTGTCACTCTACTCGCCTGCATAGAGGCCGATGGTCAGCTCAGCGTAGATAGCATTATTGAGCAAGTTGGCCGCATTGGTGGCCCTCACTTCAGCGACGATCTATCTTTGCTAGAAGTGGTCTTTTAAGGGCGGTTTTTTAGCGCAGAAAATTCTATAAGATCTGCGGGCGGCGTTTGCAGATGAAGACTTAGCCCAAATACCTGCTCAAAGTATTTCACGAGCCGCCCTTGCACCTCTATCAGGCTAATCTCGGGTAAAAACTGGGCGATCGCCCCCACCGACTTTCCTTCAATCCCACAGGGCACAATCTTCTCAAACCCTGACAAATCTGGGCACACGTTGAGCGCAAAGCCATGCATCGTAATCCATCGGCTCACCTTAATGC
>JBARVS010000091.1:0-1676 GCA_049646385.1 Phormidesmis sp.
GAGCGGTTTTTAAGACCCCTCCAATTGCATCTATTTACTACTCATATTGACTTTATAAGCCTGCCCCTTGATAACCCATTTTTAAGAGCGAGTTGCCACAAGAGCTAGTCTCTAGCAGCAGTCTCCAAACAGTGCTATAGGCAACAGCTCTTGCATCTCGCGATGCCTACTTCCTGTAGTACATAGCTTTGTTAACGGCTCTCTATTTGAGCTTTCAGCAGTTTTTACTTACGCTCGTGCTTTTACTATCGTTAATCTCCCAGCTTCTCTTACGGTTTTGAAACCTTTGTTGTTTTAAAAGGGTAGCGGAGATAACAGATCCAATCGGCAGATAACGTAGCAAAGGCAGAACACATGTATCGTCAGGACAGCGCCCGTCTTAATTTTCGGGCCGTCATTTTTATTGTATTAGGGCTCACCGCCTATCAGTTGTCTTTTTCCTGCTTGTCAGGGTTGGCTCAAGCCGCGAATGATGACTTACCTAGTCTCAATGAGTCAAGCAATGAGTCAAGCAATGAGTCAAGTGAGCCCGCTGCGATCCCGGCAGTAGGCGCGATTACGAGCAGCCAATATCTTTTAGGGACAGGTGATTCATTACAGGTGACTGTATTCAACGCGCCAGACTACAGCGGCGAATTTGGCGTACTGGCGGGTGGGGCTTTGAATTTGCCTTTAGCTGGAGAGATTTTGGTTGAAGGGCTGACGCTACAGCAGGCTTCTGAAGAGATTGCCGCCCGTTTGGGTCAGTATGTGCGGCGTCCTAGAGTGACAGTGAGCTTACTGGCAGCGCGTCCCTTGCAAGTAGCGATCGCTGGACAGGTTAATCGTCCTGGGGCTTACACAATACCCGCTGAAGGAGAAGCGGGCGCAGCTACCCCGACGCTCACACAGGTGATTAGCTTAGCCGGTGGGATCACGCAGTCGGCTGATATTCGCAACATTAGCGTGCTGCGTCAGCCGTCGCGCTCAGAAGCGATCGCCTCAACTGGGATCGCCTCTAATCCTGCCGCCGCAAATGCAATTGATATAAACCTATGGCAGTTGCTGCAAGAAGGTCAGCTAGAGGCTGATTTGCCTTTGCAAAGGGGCGATCGCATCATCATTCCAGAGGCCACTGCCCTGAGCCCAGAAGAGACTACCCAGCTGGCTTCGGCGAGTTTCTCTCCTGACGTTATTAAAGTAAATGTTGTTGGCGAAGTTGAAAATCCAGGACCGGTTGAGCTGCCGCCTAACGCACCGCTTAATCAGGCAATTCTAACCGCAGGCGGATTCAACAACCGGGCTCGCCAAAATAGCGTCAGCTTAATTCGCCTGAACGACAATGGCACAGTCGCCCAGCAAAAAGTTGACATTAACTTCGAGTCGGGCGTAGATCCCAACAGCAATCCAGCCCTTAGGCCCAACGACACTATCGTGGTGAGCACTAACGGGCTCAGCCGAGTAACCGACACGCTAGGTACCGTTCTTTCACCTATTAACAGCGGCTTCGGCCTCTTGCGGCTGTTAGGGCTGTAACGGTTTGGACTGTAAAAGATAATTGATATTGATTGTTTAAGCTAATTCTTCAAGGTGCTGGAATGAAAGTTGCTTTGGTACATGATTATTTAACCCAAAATGGCGGTGCAGAGCGCGTATTCGAGCTGCTTTGCCGTCATTTTCCAGAGGCAGATGTGTAT
>JBARVS010000092.1:0-5023 GCA_049646385.1 Phormidesmis sp.
AAGCCCAGCGGCCTTACCCTCACCGAATCAGGCTTTATTGCCGTTAGCGATACGCTGCAAACCTGCTCACATCCCAACGTTTTTGCAGCGGGCGATATTGCCACCATGGTGAACCATCCGCGCCCAAAAGCAGGCGTATTTGCCGTGCGCCAAGGCCCGCCGCTGTACAACAACCTGAAGCGATACGTCACTGGCCAGCCGCTCAAGCCTTTCAAGCCGCAAAGTCGCTATCTCAACATTATTGATACCGACACCCAAACCTCTATTGCTTCTTGGGGGCCGTTCGCAGTTCATGCCAAATGGTGCCGCGCCTGGAAAAACAGCATCGACCAAAAGTTCATGCGCCTGTTTTCTGACTTTCCAGAGATGACTTCTGCTTCTAGCCAAACTTCTGGCCAAACTTCTAGCCAAACTTCTAGTCAAACTTTTAATCAAAGCCACATTTCTCCAATGCACTGCGCAGGCTGCGGCTCTAAGGTGGGTCAACAGGTGCTTAGCCGCGTACTTAGTCGCGTTCGCGCTGAGGCTCCTAGCACTGTTGACTGGCCCTATCGAGACCATATTCACACGGGTTTAGAGACACCCGACGATGCCGCAATTATCAAAGTCCCAGCGGGCAAGCTCGCTGTTCAAACCGTTGATCAGTTCAGCGCCCTAGTAGACGATCCGTTTGTCTTTGGCCAAATTTGCGTCAATCACTGCTTGAGCGATTTATTTGCTATGGGTGCCACAAGCAGCACCGCCCTCGCCTTGGCTACCATTCCCTACGGCGCTGACGATAAGCAAGAAGAAATTCTCTATCAGCTCCTATCGGGTGCGGCTCTAGCGCTCGCTGAGTCCAAAACATTTTTAGTTGGCGGTCACACCACTGAGGGGCCAAATCTCTCTTTAGGATTTGCCTGCAACGGCTGGATAGAAGACCAGCAGATCTGGCAAAAAAGCGGCATGGCTTCCGGTCAATCGCTGATTTTGACTAAGGCGCTGGGCACGGGTAGCCTGTTTGCCGCCGATCAGCAAAAGCAGGCCAAAGGCCGATGGATACAGAGTGCGGTAGAAAGTATGCTGCAGTCTAACCGGACGGCGGCGGCCTGTTTGCAACGGCATGGAGCGACTGCCTGCACCGATGTCACAGGCTTTGGGCTCGCAGGCCATCTGCTAGAGATGACCGCCGCCTCAAAGATGACTGTAGCACTCAAGCTAGAGGCAATTGAGCTATTACCGGGCGTAGAAAATACCCTAAAAGACGGCATCGTTAGCTCTTTACAGGCTCGCAACCGACAGGCCGCCATTGACAGTATTCAAATTCACACCGGGCGATCGCGCTCACCTGCCTTTCAAATCCTGTTTGACCCTCAAACATCCGGCGGCCTGCTCGCCAGCCTTCCCGCTGCCCACACGCAAGCCTGCTTAAATGACCTTCACAGCTTAGGATTTACTCGCTCTCGATGCGTTGGCAGCGTAACTTCAGCCTTTGGTGAAGCCCCATCCAACGCTCGACCCCTTACAATCGAGTAGCCTGTGTCAGCGGCCCTCTAACCTATCAGCTAAAATCAGCTAAAAACATCTGTGTTTCAAGCGACGCCTCAGCTTTCTATTGATGACTTTCTCACTGCGCCGGGGCCAATTTTGGACGTGCGATCGCCCGGAGAGTATGCGCAAGGCCACATTCCAGGCGCGATTAGCTTGCCGCTATTTAGCAATGACGAACGCGCCCAGGTAGGCACCTGCTACAAGCAAAGGGGCCGCGAGCAGGCCGTCGAGCTAGGGCTAGACTTAACCGGGCCAAAGCTGGGCGAAATGGTGCGCAAGGCCAAGGCGATCGCGCCCGATGATAAAGTTTTGCGCATTCACTGCTGGCGAGGCGGAATGCGCAGCGGCGCGGTGGCTTCTATGCTGACGCTGTGCGGCTTCCAAACGGCTACGCTCACGGGCGGCTACAAGTCTTTTCGGCAGTGGGTTCGCCACACGGTTGCAACCCCCAAACCAATCATATTGCTCGGCGGCATGACGGGCACCGCCAAAACCGACATCCTCCATGCGCTTTCGGCTCAAGGCGAGCAGATGCTTGACCTAGAAAGCTATGCCAACCACCGGGGCAGCAGCTACGGCGCGGTGTGCTTACCGCCTCAGCCCAGCACAGAACAGTTTGAAAACCTGATTGCGACCGAGTGGTATAGCTTCGATTCGCAGCGCCCGATTTGGATCGAAGCCGAAAGCCGCAGCGTCGGATCTTGCCGCGTGCCACCTGAGCTATTTGCGCAAATGAACGCAGCCTTTGCCCTAGAAATTACCCGCCCGCTTTCAGAGCGACTGGCGCTGCTGGCTGATATTTACGGTCAGGCTGATCGCAATGAGCTAATTGAGGCCACCGAACGGATTCGCAAGCGGCTCGGTGGAAAGCGAACGCAGCAGGCCGTTGACTATATTAAGGCGGGCGATTTGGTAAGGGCGATCGCTATCACCCTCACTTATTATGATCGCACCTACCGCTATGGCTTGGAGCAGCGCGATCGCCCCGTGCCCGAAGTCGATGTAACTGGCCTTTCTCCTCAGCAGGCAGCCCAACGGCTCTGCCACACTTTTGTTAAGCTCTTAAAGACTGAAGCAAAGCAAACGCTACTTTCAAGCCTTTAAGTTATTAAGTCAACCCAGCTATTTTCAATCTTTGGGTGAGCGAGGAGCTTGACAAGTTTTCTAGCTCTATTCCTGATTTTAGGAAACCGCAGGGAATCTTTAGTCATCTACCTACCTATGATTAGCAAGCCGATGGCGATCGCATATTGGACTGTAGCCGGTATCACCTTTTCTATTATCCTCAGCGCCTTTTTAAGAGACCATGCTACGCCGAAAGTCAGCTTAAAAGCCTGGGCCTTTATCGGTACTGCAACCTTACTATGGCCCGTAACGCTGCCTTTTATCATCAGCAGCAAACTGCGCGCTGCCAGCGCACGGCAGCAGGCTCATGATGCCAAAGAAGACGGTTCTGAACACATCCAGCCTGAAGACCCGCTCCTTAAACACAGCAGGATAGTCCTACGATAAACGTTTAAGAGCGTAGAATAGCAAAGATATAGCAGTATAGAAAAATAGACTGCCATAGGAAGCACGAGAGGACATCGCTTATGGCTGCTGTTGCTGCAACGAAGCCTTACACCGCTGAAGAATATTTGGCTTTAGAAGTCGCTTCTGATGTTCGCAGCGAGTTTCGCAACGGAGAGATCGTTGAGATCACAGGCGGCACCCCAGCCCATAACGAAATCTCGCGCATGTTTGTCTTTTTGCTCACGGCTGCTTTGAGAAAACAGCCCTACAGTATTTTTGTCACCGATCAAAGGCTTTGGATACCTGAGTCAAATCTTTATACCTATCCGGATATTATGACAACGCCACGCCCCCCGGCGTTAAAGAGCGATCGCAAAGATACAGTGATAAACCCTATCTTAATAGCAGAAACGCTTTCTAGCTCTACTGAGGCGTATGACCGAGGCGATAAGTTTACTCACTATCGCACGATTGAATCGTTTCAAGAATATGTGCTGGTCGACCAGTATCGCCCGCATGTAGAGCATTACGTAAAGCAGAGGAACAACGAATGGCTGTTTAAGGACTACAGCGGACTCAAGAGCAGCTTTACGCTGTCATCAGTTGAGGTAGAAATTGCGCTGGTAGATTTGTACGAGGCAGTGAAGTTTGGTGAAACTTGAGAGTGCTCAGTATTAATCGATTGCCATCGCCGCTTGTGCTTCAGCCAAATGCTTTACCAGCGTGGCCTTAGGCAGCGGCCCTGCCAAATGTTCCCAAGGTAAAACTCGATTGGTGGGCCACTCGTCATGTACGTAAAAGTCCAAGGGCGGAAGCTGACCTTTGAGTTCTTTAAAAGCGCGGCGATAGCTGCCTAAGGTGTCACCATAGCCCCGCGTGAGTTCTAACAGGGGGGTAAGGCGGCGATCGCCCCGCGAAATCAAAGCCTGAATAACCGACCAGCTATAGCTTTCGGGCCGAAAATCTATGCCGCAGGGCCGCAGCTGCTTTTGCAAAAACTTCAGCCGCTTTTCCGCTTGCTGGTTAACGCCGTACCACTGAAACGGCGTATGGCCCTTAGGCACAAATGTACTGCATCCTAACGTGAGCCGCAGCCCTGGCACCTGCTTTTTAAGCTGAATGAGTAAGTCTGCCGTTTGCTTTAAATCATCCTGACTTTCTCCTGGCACACCCGCCATGCCATATAGCTTGAGCGACTTTAGCCCACCCGCTTTGGCCCGCTGCGCAGCGGCTGTAATCTCATCGGTATCCAGCTTTTTGTTAACAATATCGCGCACCCGCTGGGAGCCGCTTTCAATCGCGATCGTAATTGACTTAGAGCCGTGCTTGACCAAGGCTTCCGCTAGCTTTTGAGTCACGGTATTAGTGCGCACCGATGACATGCTCAGGCGCACATCGTCGTAAACAGGCTGATTGAGGTAGTCTAGCAGCGCTTCAAACTCAGGATGCTGCGTAATTGATGCGCCTAATAGCCCCAGCCTGCGCGTTTTTTGCAGGCCCCGCTCAATCGCTGGAATTAAGGAGGCTTCCATACTAGCCGCTCGAAACGGCAGCGTTAGGTAGCTTGCTAGGCAAAACCGACACATCTCCGGGCAGCTTCGCACCACCTCTACCATAAAAATGTTTTCCCAAGCCGCCTTCTCGGTGACTACGGTGGAAGCAGAAAGCACATTGCCTCGATAGGTTTGCTTTTGCACGACAGCGGGCACGCTGCTATCGATGGGCGCGATTGCCCCAATCGGCCCATCATCACTCTCGTAGGTAACGGCATACAGTGAAGGAATATAAATGCCGGGAACCTGAGATAAGGCTTTGAGCTGGTGCGATCGCACAGCCCCTCTCACCCGCTGATACGCATCTAAAAAATCATCCAGCAGCGTTTCACCATCGCCCAGCAAAATCACATCAAAAAAAGCGGCAAAAGGCTCTGGGTTCGCCGTTAGCACTGGCCCACCACCAAACACCAGCGGCTGCTCATCCG
>JBARVS010000093.1:0-10542 GCA_049646385.1 Phormidesmis sp.
ACCGACGAAGAAAATGAAGTAGTAGAAGCGGTGCAAACCATCAGCAACTTATCCACGCTCAAGGTAAAGGTGCAGGGCTCTCGTGAAGAAGCACTCAAAGTAAGAGAACTTATTGACCTGCTGTTTACTGACGAAGTAATCGAAGAAGAGCAGATTGAAGAACTTAATACTGGTTTTAAAACGCTCAAGACTTTTGCGCAAACTAACCTGCGCTACCGCGATGCCAAAGATGAAGCAGAGTCGGCCCGTGAAGTGCTTGACAATGCGCTGAATCCGCCCAGCAAGAAAAAATAAGGCTGCTTGCATTTTGTCAAAGTTTTCGCTTCTGCTAGCTCATAGATTTTAGGCTCCAGTCTCGTCAGGTTTTTTTATATCAATCGCTTGTAGTCGCGAAAGGCAATTCCTGTTCGTCTCTTGATGTCCACGGCTGAGCGATAGTCGCCCTGACGAGTTCTTTCATCTACAATTCGCTGGGCAACTTCAGCAGAAATGCCAAAAACTTCCATTTCACCCGGCGACAGAAAGTTAACCCGCTGCCAGGAAGCGCCGCCGTCTGTCGCTGGGTGGTACGTAAAAATACGCTGAGGCTCAATGCGCCGCACCTGATCTTCTGGAATGCCTACAATTTCGGTTAGTTCTTCAGCATGGGTAAACAGGTAACCCTCGCTCCTGAGCAGGTTAATGTCGTTGGCGTACACAATTGGCAGGCCCAGCACTCGCACTAAATCATGCTTAGAGCAGCTATTAAAATCTACCTGGAGTAGGGGCGGCGGCGCAACGGCGGTATAGCTGCGCTTAAACCAAAAGGCTAGGGCAATTTGCAGAAGCCAAGCCAGTCCAACATTGCCGCCAAAGGCCGTGACCACTGAAAGCGCAAAAACGCCCCAGCCTAGCTGATAAAATTTGGTCGCGTTGAGGCGATCGCCCTCCCGCACAATCGCCAGCGAGCCCAGTATAGGAATAAACGACAGCCAGAAGGCGTTGGCGTCCATCTGGGAGGTTTTGGAAACGGTGAGCTTTGCTGGCGTCATGGCGTTTAGGAGGGCTGTAGAGAAAAGGGAGGTGGGCGATCGCTATATAGAATCCAAAATCTTACGGCGCTTTTCCTCATATTCTTCAGCCGTAATTACATCCGCTTCATATAGTTTTTTAAGCTCACCGAGCGTACCTGCTTTGTCTTTACTCGATTCTTGACTGAACGAAAATGAAGGTGAGGGTGCATCTGGAAATCTACGGTTGAACTTTGCATTGAATGCCCGCTCAGTCATCATAAATAGGCCAATGCACTCAAAAAAAGCAACAATAACAGGAATGCCCGTCCAACAAAACAGCAGGTATATAATTCCTAGCCCTGACTCACCCAGGTAAAACTTGTGTATGCCAAGCCCACCCACAAAAAGAGCTAGTAAAGCTGCAACCGTCTTATCTTTCATAACGCTTTGATGACCTGCTTAGCAAAACACTATCGTTCCCCTGCTGACTGGCTCATTATAGAAAGTCCTCAGAAATAACGACAGCTTAGCCTGTGACAATATTCTAGAGAGTTCAATCGCCTACCCTACTAAAAGCTCACCCTTCAGGGTAGTAACTGCCTGACCGCTTACTAATATCCTGCCGCTTTTGTCTGCTTCAGGAGAAATGCACTTTACCCGCACCACGCCACCGCGCGCTGAAACCTGCTGAGCTAGCATCTCGGACTTGCCTAGCTTTTCCTGCCAGTAGGGGGCTAACGATGTGTAGGCCGAGCCCGTAACGGGGTCTTCATTAATGCCTACAGCAGGGCAAAAGTAACGGCATACAAAATCGTAGCCTTCGCTGTCGGCGGTGGCGGTGGCGATTACGCCCTGCACAGGCAGCTTTTTTATGTCGCTAAAGCTGGGGGCCAAGCCTCGCAAGGCGGTTTCAGACTGAAGCTCTACGAGGTAGTTTATGTCGTTTTTAGAGACAGAGCGGATGTTACCGCCGCAGCACAGGGCGCTGATGAGCTGTGGCATTACATGGGCTAGGTGAACGGACTGAGCTGGAAAGTCCATTTCGATCCAGTCGGCTTTTTGGGTGGCGCTGAGCCAGCCGCTTTTGGTGTGAAAGCGGGCGACCTGATTGGCAGGCAAATGGCCTTCGCTCCAAAGCACATGGGCACTGGCTAAGGTGGCATGGCCGCACAGATCGACTTCGGTGGCGGGGGTGAACCAGCGCAGGCTGTAACCGCTGTCGTCCTCGTCTTTGAGGGGATATAAAAAGGCGGTTTCGGAGAGGTTCATTTCTAGCGCGATCGCCTGCATCAACTCATCCTTCAACGGCGCAGGCGTCACGCATACCGCCGCCGGATTGCCCGCAAAAGGCTGGTTCGTAAAAGCATCTACCTGAATGACCGTTAGTCCCATGAGGCTTTCCTTGTGCTGCGTCTTTTCCTTAGTTTAGGACGACTTTACTGCCATACGTTTACCTTTTGGTCTTTCCCACTGCTGACGAGCGATCGCTGAGCTGCGCCATCTGCCACAAAAGCTACTGATAAAATCCAGTCATCGCTGTGGTCTAGCGTTTTAATGAGCTGATGATTGGGCAAATTCCAAAGCTTTAGCGTGCCGTCAATGCTGCTGCTGGCAAAGGTTTTTCCATCGGGGCTAATGGCGATGCTGATGACGCGATCGCGATGCCCCCCTTCCTCGCTGCCCAGCGTAGCCTGCATGTCTCCGGTCGCTAAGTTCCATAGCTTAATCGTGCTGTCCCAACTGCCGCTAACAAGCGTTTGCCCATCAGGGCTGATGGCCACAGATCGAACCGCGTCCTTGTGCCCAGCAAAGGTTTTCATCGGCTCACCGCTGGCCAAATCCCACTGGTGAATGAGGCGATCGCTTCCTGCACTTACAAAAGATTTTCCATCCGGAGCGATCGCTACAGACCATACGGGCGAGCCGTTTTCAAGTCCGTAGCGAAGCTCGCCGCTGGCCAAATCTCGCACCTCTATGCGGCCATCGTAGCTGCTGCTAACTAAAGACTTTTCGTCTGGCGTAACCGCAACCGACCAAACTGGCGAGCGTCCGGCGGGAAGGCTGCTAATGAGTTCGCCTGTTTCTGGCTGCCAGATTCTAATGCCGTCGCCGCTGCTGCTAACCAGCCGCTGACCCGATTCAGCAATGGCGATCGCCCGAACCGTGTCATCATGGTCAGCCAAAACGCGAAGCAGCTTTCCCGTTTGCAAGTTCCAAATCTGAATTTGGTTGTCGGCGTTACCTGCTGCCACAATTGGCGTGCCGCCGACCGAATCATGCGCAGCGATCGCCCAAACCTCATTTGTGCTCTCAAAAGACGCTGCTAAGGTCAAAGGCGCATTTGTAGAATTCGCGACATTCGCGGCCAATGGCTTCGTTTGGCTAAGTTGCGCCGCCTGTGTAGCGTTTAAGCGACGGCTAGCCAAGGGCTGCAAAGACATGCCTACTAGCGATATTCCAGCTAGTAGGGCGATCGCGCCAACCGCTATAGAAAGCTTAGAAACAGGTAGCCCAGCCTGTTCTAAAGACTGCCTGTAAGACTGCCTGTGAGATGGCTTGTAAGATTGTTTTAAGAGCTTTTTATCGGTGGGCTCAACAGACGGCTCAGCTTGCTGGCGAACCAACAGATTGCCGTCTACAGCTTCTTGGACTTTACCTTGCAAAAATGCTCTCGCCCGAGAAAACTTAGCGTTGTAGAGATTAGCCTCGTCCAAAAGAACGCTTTGCAAATTCGCCTGACGCAAATCGGCCCTGCTCAAGCTAGTGCCCGTCAGCTTAGCTCTACTTAAGTTAGCGCCATATAAATTGGCATTATCCATATAGGCTCCGCTCAAGTCGGCTTCTCTTAAGTCAGCGCCTTGAAGATTTGCCCCGATCAGACAGGCTCTTTGTAGGTTCGCCCCTTTTAGGCTGACGTTGCTAAAGTTGCCCTCAAAAAAGTAGCCCTCGCTTAAGTCTTGCCCTGCCAAATCACAAGGGGCTTCCGGCTGGCTCGCCCGCCATCGGTTCCAGCTATCTACCCCGCGTTTTAATTGGCTCAAGTGGTTCATGCGAGCAAGCTGGTATCGGTAAAATTACGTATCTTCAGTTTAAAGAGTACGATGCTAAGTTCCGTTTGGATGCACATGGGTACAAAGCTTCAGGCTAAAATCAAGCAAAATAGCTACACAGGCGATCGCTAATGACCGCTCAAGCACTAGCAGACTAGATGGCATGATTGGGCGTAGAGGCATTTGGTAATATTACTGCTGATTTTTGGGGTTGGGCTAGCGGCGGGCTTTGTCGATGCGATCGCAGGCGGCGGCGGCTTGATTATGTTGCCAGGACTGATATTTTCTGCGCTGCCGGTGAGCAGTGCGATCGCCACCAACAAGCTTTGCGGCACCTTTGGCTCACTGACTAGCTCCCTCAAGTTTGCTCAGTCCAAGCAAATTGACTGGCGAGCCTGCACCGTTATGGCGCTCCCGATTATTCTAGGAGCCTACTTAGGGAGCCGTAGCATCGGGTTGCTACCGTCAGCTTGGGCTGAGCCTTTAGTGATTATTTTAATGGTGGCGATTACGCTCTTTGTGGTTTGTAACTCCGGTTTTGGCATGGCTGAATCTAGGGCTAAATCCGCTGCCGATACCGCCAACTCTCCCGGCAAGCGAACGCTGTGGAGCATTATTGCAGGCGGTCTTATCGGCTTTCACGATGGCTTTTTTGGGCCGGGTACGGGCGTCTTTTTGGTGTTTGTGCTGCTGTCGCTTTGGCCGCTCAACTTTTTGCGCGCTACGGGCACTACCAAAGTTTTGAACCTGCTGGCAAATTTTATGGCGCTGATGACGTTTGCGATCGCGGGCAATATTGACTACGCCAAAGGTGCATGGGGTGCTTTAGGCGTCGCGATCGGCTCATTTATAGGCGCGACATTTGCCACTAAAAAAGGCGCAAAGCTAATCAAACCCATCTTTATTTTGGTGACAACAGCGCTGGTGATGAGGCTGCTGATTAAATACGTCACTTAATTTAAACACTCACTTAACCTACACACTACAGACTGAAGACAAAAAAGAGATTCTCTGAAACGCTATCAATAGCTTTGATTGTTCCTGCCAACTTTTTTATGATTACCGTTCACCATCTCAATAACTCTCGCTCCCAGCGCATTCTTTGGCTATTGGAAGAGCTTGGCCTGGACTATGATATTAAGCGCTACGAGCGAGACCCTGACACGATGCTCGCACCCGAGTCCCTGCGCAAAGTTCATCCGCTGGGCAAGTCACCTGTGATTACCGATGGCGAGCTAACGCTAGCAGAGTCCGGTGCGATTGTTGACTATTTGGTGAGCCGATATGGAAACGGGGCGCTAATGCCTGCGCCAAATACGCCTGAGCGACTGCGCTACACCTACTGGCTGCACTACGCAGAAGGCTCGGCCATGCCGCCGCTGCTGCTAAATCTCGTTTTTCAGCAGGTGATAGAAAGAACGCCCTTTTTCCTGCGTCCGATTGCCGGGGCGATCGCAGGTCGCGCCCAAAGCTCATTTATTCAGCCTCAAATTGCCCTGCATCTCGACTACATGGAGGCAGAGCTTGGCAAGGCTAAATGGTTTGTGGGCGATGAGTTCACCGCTGCTGATATTCAAATGAGCTTCCCGCTAGAAGAAGCCTCTACCCGCGCAGGTCTCGATGCTAGCCGACCAAAGCTGATGGCGTTTTTGGCTCGCATTCACGCCCGCCCAGCCTATAAAAAAGCCCTAGAACGTGGTGGCGAATACGCGCTAGCCTCTGCATAAATGGGAACTGAGTGATGTCCTTTCGGCACCCATTGCCACAGTTCTTTTAGCTCTTTTTGGGTGGGGCGATCGCCCAGCCCTAGCCGAGCCAAAACTACTTGAATAATCACCTGATTAAAATGCACCGGAAACCGATACTGCTCTTGGGCATGGTCTAAAAAGAACGTCTTATGATATTTTTTTAGCGCCTTCTCCAGCTTAGAAATATCTTCTAACAGCGGCTGTACTTCGCTCAGGCGGTGGGCATGGTAGCTCAGCAGCAGCTCGGCAGCATTGTTAAAGTGTGCGCCTTCGTCTTTAACAAGATGATGACCCATTTTTTTGATCTCAGCCCCAAAGTGGCGATAGTATTCTTGTAAATCGCGTCGGTAAGAATAAACCGAGCCAATTTCATCAAACATCAGCGAAACCAAAATAGAAAACTCGTCTTCTAACAGCATCTGAATCGGCTCAATTTCATGAATGCGCTCAGAAAAAAGGCGTGTCATCGTCTCATAGCTCACGCCAGAAATACTGTGATAGGTGCGGCGCAATCCCTCATAGTGCTTAAGCTCATCTTCTAGCCATAGCGCCAGCATCGTCAAAAAATCATCAGACATTTCGGCTTTTCGAGCCATGACATGATCGTATAGCGGCTGCGAATCTCCTTCGGAGAAAACATCTCTACGCAAAAGATTTTGAAAGTTCTCGGTAACTCCAGGCGGCGCTTCATCAAAATACCGCTGTAGAACAGCATGGTCTTTCGAGATGACTTTTTCTAAGTCCCAAATGTTTTGATGTATCTTGGGCCTATTCTTTGCTTTTAACTTAGCCATAGCTGAAAATTCAAGCTGGAATATACAGCCCGTCGTCAGAAACAATATGTGGAATAATCAGGCAGTGACGCCCTGTAATTCGCGAGGTATCACCTCGAATCACAACGCCTGCCGCTTCCCCATCAACCGCCCAGCTTCCTAGCATATAGTGATAGCCAAACGCCTGCGCTAGTTCAACATATTCTTGAACGATAAAGCCTTCATCCCCATACCCAAAGGTCTCTCTTTTTTCTAGCTCACCCACCCCCGTTTCAATCGAGGTCGCAACGCCCTCTAAGCCCAGCATGGGCTTTCTCACATGCATTTCTAGCAACAGCTTAGTTGCCTCTATAGAAATATCGGCATCGAAATAAGTCTCTAACAAATACTGACGGTAGCCTGATGATTTGAACTGTTGCCACATCAGGGCCATTGCTCCTTTGTTAGAGAGCACCTGTTTCCAAAGCGGCTCAATCACCTTTACATCGCCGACTGCTAATCGTTGAGCAAAAGCCTCTGTGCTGCCGTTTCTGGCCATATCGTTCTCAAGATCAGACCAGTCGTACATTTTCCAAAGAACAGAAATGCGCTCATTGACGTGATCGATTAAGTAGCCTTCTTCATCTAGCCCCAGCCCTCGCTGCACTTGCTTTCCCTGATCGTCTAAAAGTTCTCGCAGGTAAACAATTTGGGTATATATATTTGCATCTACCTCATCATGCAGGATTTGAATGAGCTGCATGGCCATCTCCAAATCTTCTTCTAGATTTTCATCCACCAAAAAAGAAATGCCTGTTTCTTTAAGATTGTAGTCTTCGGCGATTTTGCGCCACTGTCCTGCGACTTTCTCCCAATAGTCGTTGAACTGATTGGCATCGCTAGGCAGCGGTGCGGCGCTGTGCTGATGGTTGCGCATGTAGTCTACATACCAGTTCCACTGATAAATGGTCTCGGCTCCTAGTAGAGGCGTCTCGCCATTGATTTCGAGCAGCTTAATGTCTCCATCTTCTGTCAATGCCAAGTCAAAGCGAGTGCATAAAGACAAATCTTCAACGGGCTCTTCACGATCCCAGCTATTTTTGATGGCGGGCCAGTAAGCAGGAGAAATCTGTAGTTTGGCCAAGCGCTCGTCAACGCCACCTTTCTTTTCCTCAGTGAAAAACCAGTCCAAAAACTCAACGCACATTTCCCAAAGGCTCTCGGTTGCGGTGGCGATCGCCGTCTCTTCTTGAGTATCTAGCTGAATAGCAAAGGGTTGAGAAAGCGCCTCAACCCAGTATTTTTGCTTGGCATCGCTCAAGATATCTGCTTGATAGGCATTTTCACGAATGTGCCTTTGCCAGTGGGGGCGACGAATAATCTTTAAAGGTTTCATAGCTTTTGATGGTGTGTTCTATTTACCGCCGCGACCCGTACCTTTGTAGGTAGAGCCAAATCCTTCACTGCCTCGCCCTGTCACCGCGCCTTTCGCCGGGGTGCTTTTGGGTCGCTGGGGCGTACTGATCGCAGTGGGCCTCGGTGCATTGACCACGCCTGTTGTTTTATTCGTTACGACTTGGCCGCTGGGCGTAACCACCTGCCCAGGCGTCGCACTCTGATACACCGTGCTGGGCTCGAATATTCTACGCTGCGACCCTTGATAGTTGACGAAAATATAGTTGCTTCTACCGCCGAAGGGATAGAAGTAAGATCCGCCGAAGCGCGGCTGGTAGTAGCCAGTGGTTTGAGCTGCAGGTTCGCAGTTGAGCCCTTGGGCCTGACAGTCGGCGAGGGAGGCGTAGGTGGGTGCGTTTTGCTCATGTAGCTTCTGCGCGGCTAGCATTTGCGGCTCACAGTCTGCTTTTTTGATCGGCGGCGGCGTCGGCTCAGACGAAAGCGTTCCTTTACTAAAGGCGGTTTTAAGGACTGCGTATTCATCCTGCTGCTTTTGTGCGTCGGCTTCGCACTCCTCGGTTGTTTTGTAAAAGACGGCTGGGGTTTCTTCACTTGCCTTTTGATCGGCGGCAGTGTTCGCGCTAGGCGTGGGCGGACTGTCTTTAGCACAGCTAGAAACCATCAGAGCTAATGCGGCAGCGATCGCCAGACGTTGCCGCACCTGATGCCGCTGTATAAATCGCAGGTTGGGCGGCTGTTGTCTGAGATTTTGTTCAGGATTTTGTTCAGGATTTTGTTCAGGATTCTCGACAGTCATGGCCTTCTTGGTAGGAGTGAAAGAATAGGGTAGGAATGCTTGAAAGCCAGCCTGAATTTTATTATCGGCTTTCTTCTCATATCTTTGAGGCCGTTAATGTGAGCGAACCATACGAAAGTTACCCACTTTTGCGCAATATGGCCCGCATAAAATTGCAGATAGAGCCAGAGGGAGTTGTTTTAAAATAAATACATTTAGAGCAACCCTACGTATATTCAACCAAGCCTATACATATTCCGCAGGTATCGTTAAAAAACTTTTTGAAGCGATCGCCAAACTGCTAACGCTAAAGCGCCCAAAAAGAACAAACAACTGTTTGCGCTTTCATTAAGCTGTTGTTTATTCCTTTATCACAGCCCAACTAGGATGAGTCTCATGCTATTCGGTTCGCTGTACTTTTGGGATAGTCAGCAACAGTCATTGTGCCACCCCAAAAAGTGCACCCTAATATCTCATAGATAGCCCGCCATGTCTTTGGTATAAGCATCGCAGCAGCGCAATCAGCAGCGGCCCCGTTTCTTCTGTGGTATATTTGCTCGCTACGAAGCTCCCGGCAAATAGTAAGCTAGTCAGCACTGCCAGCAGGCTTTGCTGTAAAACGCTGCGCTGATTTTTCAATCGTTAGAAGAATGACATCCTTTGCCCCTTTTGCTATAGCCATATTTGATATTGACGGTGTAATTAGGGACGTGGGTGGGTCGTATCGGCGGGCGATCGCCGATACCGTAGAGCATTACACAGGCCACTATCGGCCCACCCTTGAAGACATTGATCGGCTCAAAAGTGAAGGCGTTTGGAATAATGACTGGAGAGCCTCTGAAGCCCTGATCCATCGGTATTACGAAGGCCAAAATCTGCCCAAGCCAGAGGCGAGCTATGACGCTATTGTCGATTTTTTTCAAAAGCGCTATCGCGGCCCTGATACCGAAGATCCTGACCAGTGGACGGGCTATATTGCCGATGAGCCGCTGCTGATGGACAAAGCGTACTTGCGATCGCTGAGTCGCTCAGGCGTTCCCTATGCTTTTTTTAGCGGCGCAACCCAGGGCTCGGCCAATTTTGTTCTTCACCGGCGGATTGGCCTAAGCAAGCCAATTTTAATTGCTATGGAAGATGCGCCTAGCAAGCCAGATCCTGCTGGCTTAAGAATGGCCGTGCAGACAATAGAAGCGCAGCAGCCGCTAGCAAATAACCTGCCTGTACTCTATGCAGGAGACACGGTTGCAGATATGAAAACAGTTGAGGCGGCTCAGCGCCAGTTTCCTAATCGTGAGTGGCTTGCGGTTGGTATTTTACCGCCCCACGCCCAACAAGATGCCGACTACAGAGCGCAATATGCTACCAATCTCGCGGCAGCAGGCGCTGTTACCGTGTTAGAGCGCGTTGAGCAGCTCACAGCTGAGCTAATTATGCAGCTATGCAAGCAAATACGGTAGGTAAGAATAATCACAGTCTTATGTAACAAGCAATAGAGAATAGCGATGTATTATTTGATAGTTAACGCTGCTTTTGCGGATTTTAGCGCTTGAGAGGACGCCGAGAAAGCGATCAGTTCTACGCCAATTGATATATATTTCGTAGCAAGCGGATGGCTGCATTTATACGCCTGTATGCCGTTTAGCCCAGCAAAATCAACGGTTTTGATGATCGCTAGCGGATTGAATCAAAGGGTCAAAGCGATAGGCGCCTAACATCTTTTCTACATATTTGAAAGATTACGCTATGATGAATCCAATTAACGTATTGTGCATAAAAATACGGAATCCTGAAAGTGTCATGTCTAACTTC
>JBARVS010000094.1:0-4269 GCA_049646385.1 Phormidesmis sp.
ACCCGGCGCTATGGCTCGTGGGTGTTTTTAGGTGAAATCATCACCAATCTGCCCTTTGTTGCCGATCAGCCCCATACGGCTCACTGTGGAAGCTGTACTCGCTGCCTTTCGGCCTGCCCTACTGACGCGATTAGAGCACCGGGTGTAGTCGATGCCAATCGATGCATTGCCTACCATACGATTGAGAATCGGGAACCAAAGCTGCCGGAGGCGATCGCCGCCAACCTTCAAAACTGGGTCGCGGGCTGCGATATCTGCCAGGACGTGTGCCCCTGGAATCAGCGATTTGCCCAGCAGACGGACGCTGAGGACTTTGAGCCTTATGCTGAAAACATAGCGCCGACGCTAGCCGAACTCTCTGAAATCACCGAAGCAGAGTGGAATCGTAGATTTCCAGCTTCAGCCCTGCGCCGAATCAAGCCGCCAATGCTGAGACGAAATGCTCAAGCCGCGATGACAAAGCCTCTTATTTAAAGAATCGCCGCCCCTCTAAAAATCAACGAAGCGTCAGCGTATTCATAAAGAATGATATGGTCACTAAACACACGCCCGCAACAAGATTGAAAGAAAGGTTAAACCAAAATTGCCAAAGGAAGACTTAGCGCCCGACAAATCCGCCTTGCCAAAAGCTGACGCTGAAGCCAATTCTACAGCCCCTAATCAGCAGATCTGGCGAAAAATATTTACCGACAATGCTCGACTGGTAATTGTCGCGATCGCAATTGCCCTAACCGTGCGTCTTTTCATTGCTGAGCCGCGCTATATTCCTTCGCCTTCAATGATGCCAACGCTGGCAGTAGGCGATCGCCTCCTCGTTGAAAAAGTGTCGTACCGTTTGCACTCACCGCACCGGGGGGACATCGTAGTTTTTGAGCCGCCGCCCCAGCTGCGAGAATATGGCTACTCTGCTAAGCAGGCATTTATTAAGCGCGTGATTGGGCTCCCTGGCGAAACCGTACAGGTCACTCGTGGTCAGGTATTGATTGACTCCCAGCCGCTAGCTGAAGCATACCTACTAGAAGCCCCCGATTACGAAATGCCCACAGTGCAGGTGCCCGCTAACAGCCTTTTTATGATGGGAGACAACCGCAACGACAGCAACGACTCTCACGTCTGGGGCTTTCTACCCGTAGAAAACGCCATCGGTCAAGCAGCCTTTCGCTTTTGGCCGTTGGATAAAATCGGCTTTGTCACAGATGAGTCTAAACCTTGAGGCTTAAAATCTAAGATAGTGTAAAAGCGCTGAGGTCGCCTGAGTCGTCAGCCTTAAGCGCTGCTGAAGATCTGCGAGATCTCGGTAGCGCCCCATTTGTCGGTAGTGAACAATTGCCCGCGCCATACAGACATCAATCGCCGGAATAGCGGCTAGCTGCGCAGCACTCGCGGTATTGACATCAATCGCCATAGGCTCAAGGCTATGTTCTCTGTCGTAGTAGCAAAACTGAAGCACGGCTGCCCAGGGCTGAATCTGCTGAACTGGAATGCCCAGTGCCGCCGCTACATCTTCTATACAGTTGAAGGAAAGCCCCTTCTCGGTAAGCTTTGTGAGCCCTCTAGCCTGATGAATAGAAATGCCCGGAAGCCTCAGCCACTCATCGATACAGGCGGTGTTTGCTTCTATGCGAATGCCCCAGCTAGCCGCCAACGCTAGCTCTTCAAAAGATTGAAACCGATAGTAGGGCGATCGCTGAAGGCGACGGTGAAGCGGATGCGCTTTGGCTAAAAATTTTTTAAGCATAGTCGCCTTTGAACCTAAACCTGCTCAAGCAGCTTGCGGCGCTTTTGCTCAAACTCATATTCTGTCATCAGCCCTTCCTGACGAAGCTGGTCTAGCTCGCGGAGGGCGATCGCCACCTGACTCGCCTGCTGACTGATGTTCTCGGCAGTTTTTTCAGCGGCTGCAGCCGTCTTGCCAGTGACGGTACCGAGACTATCGCTGGGCTTCACTGGCAGCAAAATACTTCCAGCCTTAGGAAAACGACCCGCAAAACTCTCATCGCTTTGGCTCAGGTACCAGAGCCCTTCTAAGCAGCAGGCGATGCGAGGCAGAGAGGTGGGCGCGAGCACCAGATACACAATGCCCCATAGATACTGGCCGATGTAAAACTTGTGAATCCAGGCGGTGGGAAAAGGTGCGATCGCCCCTGAAAAAGCAAGCGCGACAGCAATTTTACGGGTACGAGCAGAAACAGGCAAAATAGCCATTTAACTCAAGGGTCTGGGCATTTTAGAGGGTAGTCATCTGCGCAAGTGGTTAATTAGTAGAGCTGCTGTTTTGCATGTCGAAAGCCGAACTTTTCACTGAGTTAGCCAATCTAGTTGATATCGATCCCTTTGCACTGATTGGAATTTCGCTCAGTGCCGATGAAAAGCGCATTTCTAAGCGCTATCGTCAGGTTGCCAAGCTGCTTCACCCCGATGCATTAGCGGGAGGACAGGCGCTGACGGGCATGGATGAGCGAGTAGCCGCTCAGGTCATTGCGCGTATTGTAAACCCGTCTTACCAAAAGCTCAAACATGAGAAAAGCCGCCAGGAAACCCTGGCAACTATCCGCCTTCGAGCCAGACGCCTGGTGCGTACCGAAAAGCTGCTGCCGACTTTTTATAGCGCGAAAGGGCTAGCCGAGGCCGATGATGAGAGCGTTGATATCTTTTATGAGCAGGCGCTGAGCAAATTAGCTGAAGGTCAGTTTCAGTCTTTAGATGATTTGCGATCGCACGCCCTAGAAATTAGCCAGCTCAATCTCATTTTTCTCAGTCGCAGGCTAGAGAACCTCACGCTGTGGCCCAAAAGAGCTGGGCTAATGTCTGCCGCCGTCACACCCACAGCCGTTGCTGCTGCTGCCGCCCATACCGAACTAGCCACCGAGACAGCAGAGAAACCAGCCATCAACTACGCCCAAAAGCATACGACTAGAGCTAAAACCTATCTTGCTCAACAAAACTACGAAGCCGCCGTCCAAGAACTCCGCGAAGCCCTCAAAATCTCGCCCCAAAACCCAGAGCTTCACTCCATGATTGGGCAAGTTTACTACAAACAAAAGCTATCAGGAATGGCCAAAACCCACTTTCGTCAGGCGCTAAAGCTAAAGCCCGACCATAAAATGGCCTTAAAATACAGCACTCTTTTAGGCATACTAAACGAGAGCATAACGCGATCGTTTATTCCTCAAGCCGCCGAAGAAGCGCCTAAAAAGCCCTGGCTCGGTAGATTGCTAAACCGATAGCGCCAGCAGGCTTTGTGAGTGAGGATATCCACCTTGGCGAGTTAGCGATAAAATTCTACGCTATAGCTATTAATAGCAAACATACGTAATCTAACGTGGTAAGCGCCTAGAACTAACGTATGCCCTCAAGCGACTAGAGCGGTAATAATCATGGGAATGTTTGATTCAGACTTAGTACAACAAGAAGCAACGCAGCTATTTCAGGATTACCAGTCTTTAATGCAGCTAGGTGGCAGCTACGGCAAATTTGATCAAAAAGGTAAAAAGATTTTCATTGAGCAAATGGAAAGCGTCATGGATCGCTATCGCATTTTCATGAAGCGCTTTGAGCTATCAGAAGACTTCATGGCAAAAATGACCATGGAACAGCTCAAAACGCAGCTCAGCCAGTTTGGTACCAACCCCCAGCAAATGTTTGACCAAATGCATCAAACATTAGAGCGAATGAAATCCGAAGTCGGCGACTCATAATGAATCGAGCCCATTGAACCCATAGCAAATTTTAGAGATTACGGACGAATAAATTCGCTAGGCGAGCGGAAGTTTTCAACAGGCTCATCACGCAGCGCCCGCAGCATAAAGTCATGCCACACCGGAGCCGCGTAGCCACCCCCTGTTGCCCCTTGCACCAGCGGGCTATTGTCATTGTTACCCACCCACACAGCCGTCGCTAGCTGCGGCACATAGCCTACAAACCAAACGTCTTTTTGCGAGTCTGTGGTGCCTGTTTTACCTGCAGCGGGGCGACCAATTTGAGCATTGGTTGCTGTTCCTTCGGAGATGACGCCCTGTAGCACATCGGTGAGAGCCGCGCTTGCCCAAGGATCTAGCACGAGCTGAGGCTTGGGCGTGTTGTCTAAAATGATGTTGCTGCTGCTATCAGTCACCTGCATAATCAGCGTTGGATCTGAATGGCAGCCGTAGTTTGCAAACGTGGCATAGGCTCCTGCTAGCTCCAAAGGCGTTAAATCTACCGAGCCTAACGGCAGCGAAATCACCGGATCTATCGGGCTTTTAATGCCTAACGTACGGGCAATTTCAA
>JBARVS010000095.1:0-2488 GCA_049646385.1 Phormidesmis sp.
ATAATTCTGCTAGTTCAGATAAACGTACAGCCATGGTTAATCAATCAACGCCCGCTGAGGACAACGGCATTGTGCTGCCCGCTGCCTCATCTGCTGTCCAAGCTGAGCTGCTGCAATCTGTTTTAGAGACCGAAGCCTATCCCTGGCTAGCAGATGAAACGGCAGAAAATTATGGCGCTGAAGTAGAAGCCGCCGGACTCGTCTTAGAAATTTCTGATGATGAAGCGGCCAAAGGCTGGCAAGGCTTCTCTGCGCAGCTTGCTCAACTGTTTGGCCAAGAGGAGCGTGAGGCTGACGTTGTAGCCCAGCTAAGGCAGAAGTTTGCCAATCGGCTGCCGACCGAAATAATTGCCCGCATTGGTGAAAAGGCCCAGCAAACTGTCAGCACGGGTGAAAAAGCCAGCCAGACTGTGTTGGAGCAAATGCTGGCCTGTGTGCAAGATATATTGAGCCACGTTGCCGATGATGACTTGCGAGTGATTGGTCGGCCCATGGCTACAGCGATGCGCGGCAGCAGCGCAGATGAGTTTTTAGATGTCACCATTCAGTCGGTGCGAGTGGCTGAGTGGGCAGCGCTATCGCCGATTGAGCAGGCCCGTTTGGGTTTGGCGGCGGCTCGCTATGCGATTTCTCAGGCTGAAGAAGGCCAAGCATGATTTTTGCTGACGATGCTAGGCGAGGTGCTAGGCGAGAAACAGACCTGCATTCACGTTGAAGCGATCGCCCAGCGCGATCGCCATCTTTTTACTAATGCCCCTTTTGCCGTTGACCACCTCTGAGACAACGCCTTTAGATCCAATAACACCAACGAGATCGGTCTGCTTAAGATTGTTACCTTCCATCAAAAACAGCAGCATACTCAAAGGCGTAGACCGCTGTTCTAAGGGGAAGGTGTAGTGCTCTTCCTCAAAGTGTTCTATGAGCTGAGTGAGCATTTCGAGCAAATCTTCTTCAGCCTTGGTGAGCAAGTCTTGATGCGCTAAAGCCTCTACTTGAGCGATCGCTCGTTCGTTTTCTTCTTCTGTTCTAATAGGTGCGGGCAAATAGCTGGTCAGTATAGAGCTATAGGATTCTCTATCAATAGTAGGGGTCTTTCTTCCAATCATTTTGATTGTATTCCTTATGCGTCAGAACGTATTTAACGAAAATTATTTGTGTTGAATATCGACGATAAGACGGTAGTAATTGCCTTATAAGAATCATAGTCTTTCTAAGGTATTTTTTGGCAGCGATAGATGGCAGTCTGTTGCACCATCAGCTCAGTCTAAAAATGAGTCGTCCGTGCTTTTGTCTTGTAAGACGCTGTAAATATCTATTTCTAAGGATATTTGGTAGATGTCGCGTTTGGAGAGCGTTGTATGCTCAGCGATCTGACGGCTGGCTTCGGAGCGGGAGAGTCCTTGGGCGATTAGGTTTTGCAGCTCGGTGGTGATTTCGGCGGTAGAAAGGGTGAGGGATTGGGGCGGTGAAGGGGCGATCGCCACCGTAAACTCTCCTTTGGGCGCATTCTTGGTGTAATGCTCAATCGCCTCTTTAAGGGTTCCTCGCCAAAATTCCTCATATCGCTTGGTGAGTTCTCTGGCCAGTGTCACAGCGCGATCTGGCCCTAATGCTGCGGCTAGATCGATCAGCGTTTTGACAATGCGATGCGGGCTTTCGTAAATAACGACCGTTCGGGGCTCGGTTTTAATCGCGTTAATTCGAGCCCTGCGAACTTTGCCTTTGACCGGAAAAAAGCCTTCAAAAACGAAGCGATCGCAAGGCAACCCGGCGGCGGCAACTGCTGTGACAACCGCCGACGGCCCTGGAATGGGAACCACCGTAATCTGATTTTGGACGCAGGCGCACACCAGCTCGTAGCCCGGATCGGAAATACCGGGCATACCCGCATCGGTGACCAGTGCGATCGCCTCCCCACTGTGCAATCTGGCGATGAGCTGAGGAATCCGCTGCTGTCGGTTGTGATCGTGATAGCTAATTTGAGGCGTCGTGATTTGAAAATGCTGTAGCAGCTTTCCCGTGTGGCGCGTGTCTTCAGCGGCAATCACATCGACGCTTTTAAGAATGCGAACGGCCCGAAACGTAATGTCTTCTAAATTGCCGATAGGCGTACCGACTAAATAAAGCGCACCTCGCGCCATCTCATCAGCAATTTCGCTGGCAGTCTGGCTGGCAATCTGGCTGGCAGTCTGGCTGACAGGCTCACCGCTATCATTCATGTCTGACGGGCTAGTTGAATCCATTCGTAAAACTCTATTGCTTCTGCTGCGCAGCTACGACACCCGCCACATAGTTTACCGTCTTCTCGGCATACGCGCCCTTTGCGAATCAGCCGATTCAAAATATCGCGCAGGGGATCGACCTCCATCTGAAAGTGCTGCTGTAGCTCTGACATAGAGGCTTTTTTGCGATCGCACAAATACTGTTGCAGCTCTCTTAAAACCATCATAGACCTCCCGTTTAATTCTGTTCAAAACTATTGAGATTT
>JBARVS010000096.1:0-9367 GCA_049646385.1 Phormidesmis sp.
CTAGCGGTGATGCGGCCTGTCGTTGTCACCGTCGCTGGCGAAGTTCATCGACCTGGGCCAATTCAGCTGAGTGGCCTGAGCAGCAGCAACGGCAATCCGCTGGGTATTGCTGGTGCAACCTCTGAAGGAGCTGGCTCGCTGTTTCAGGAGCGGCCCGCGCTGCCGACACTCAGCTCGGCGGTGCTGCTAGCGGGCGGAGTGACGAGAGACGCCGACCTGCGCCAGGTGCTAGTGCGACGCCAGCTACCAGGAGGCCAAGTAGAAGACTTGAGTCTTAACCTATGGGAGGCCATTACCTCGAATGCTGGGGTCACTGATATTGGCCTACAAGATGGCGATTCTATTTACATTCCGCGCCTTATAGGAGACGAGATTGATCGGCATACGGTGGCGAGTTCTAGCTTGGCACCGAGTACCGTTCGAGTAAAGGTGGTGGGCGAAGTGGTGGCACCAGGTGAGGTGGCCGTGCCGCCTGATAGCTCGGTTTCTAGTGCGGTGGCGATCGCCGGCGGCCCCACCGAAGACGCGCAGCTCTCTAAAGTTAGCCTGGTGCGCAGAGATGACGCCGGACAAATTGTTGAAGAAGAGATCGATTTACGAAATTTGGTCGATGACTATCAGGTAGAAGATGGCGATGTGGTGGTAGTGGCCAAGCGCGGCTATCTTTCTGTGATTGATGGCATTGGTCGCGTGGTGAATCCGGTGAACTGGTTCCGACTTTTGGGCTTTTAACGTGGGTTTGATGCCGATTTAAGATTGGTTTGGCGCAGGTTAGTGTTTTCTTTGGCTGGGTGAAAAAGGTAAGCAATGCTTGTTCAGATATTTTTGCTAATAGTCGCGATCGCCCTGCTCATTCCCTGTGCGATGTTGTTTTTTGAGAGTCTCAGTGCCGCGCTAGGCGCAGTGCTAGGTGAGGCGATCGCGCGTCTGGCTGCTCAGCCCAAACGCGCCTTTTCACCCAGCGAAGACTTTTCTATTGCGGTGCTAATGCCTGCGCACAACGAGGCGGCGGTGATTGTTGAAACGCTCGTAGCCCTTTCCCCTCAGCTTTCTCCTCAAGATCGTCTGATCGTAGTGGCTGACAACTGCACCGACGAAACCGCGCAGCTTGCCAGAAAAGCCGGGGCAACCGTACTTGAGCGCAGGGACGATAACCGCCGAGGAAAAGGCTATGCCCTGGACTGCGGGCTGCGGTTTATCATGGCGGCTCCGCCCGCTGCGGTAGTCATGATCGATGCCGACTGTCAGTTTCGCAAGGGGTCTGTTCGTCAGCTCGCGAGCTGGGCGATTGCCCAGCAGCGTCCGGTACAGGGCGTATATTTGATCGATCATCCCGTGAACCCTGGTCTAAAAGAAGCGGTCTCGGCGTTTGCCTTTAAAGTAAAAAATTTGGTGCGGCCTTTGGGCCTGGCGCAGGTTGGCCTGCCCTGCTTGCTCACCGGCACGGGCATGGCGTTTCCCTGGGCGGTGATAGCAACGGTGGATTTAGCGAGCGGTTCAATTGTCGAAGATATGAAGCTAGGCTTTGATTTGGCGATCGCCGGAACGCCGCCTGCCCTATGCTTGAGCGTAACCGTGGTTGGGCCGCTGCCGCCTGGAGACGCTGCGGCCAAGGTACAGCGTACGCGGTGGGAGCATGGTCACCTGCAGCTCATTAGCCACTACTGTCCTCGGCTGTTTTGGCAGGCGGTGGTGCAGCGACGATTTGACTTGTTTGCGATCGCGCTCGATCTCATTATTCCACCGCTCTCTCTGCTGGTAATGATTTGGCTGGGGGTCAGCTTGGTAATGACCCTAGCTTGCGCACTTACGGGCGTTTGGCTACCCGCTTTGATCTGCTATGGCGCGGGCGCAGCGTTATTTAGCGCCGTTGTCTTAGCCTGGGCTAAATTTGCCCAGAATGACCTTTCGCTAAAAACGCTCATGCGCGTCCCTACTTACATTTTGTGGAAGATTCCGGTGTACCTAAAGTTTGTGACCAAACCCCAAGTAGAATGGGTGAGAACGCGCCGACAGGTGCAGCGCGACAAATAAGCGTTTAATAAGCGTTTGGGCGGGCTTTAGGCAAAGTGGTCATTGTTAAGAGGGCTGAGGATTAAAGTTTGGTTCGTGACCTAGAATAATTTTTTTCAGACCTCAAATCTTCTCAGACTTTATGGAGTACCTCGCTGGCGATGACGCGCTCAAGGCACTACCGCTGCTGCTCGCTGGGCCAACTCTACGGCGCACTGAAGCGGCGGCTGTCACCGTATGGGTTGCCCTAAAGCAGCCTTGTAGAGTAACGCTGCAAGTGCTTGAGACGCAGGCAGCAGGCCACCAGCTCGACCGCTGCGTTTTACAGGGCAGCCGAGAAACAACCGCCCTTGGTCAGCATCTCCATGTAGTGGCTGTAAGCGCTCAAGGTTTGAACGGCGAGCGGCTCAAGGAAAACCACATATATGCCTACGATCTTCAGTTCGTTGCCGACAAATCCTACGATTTATCAGCGGCCCTAGCTCGGGGCGATCGCACTTCTCAAGCAGATCCTACCAAAGCAGAACTCCATGAGATAAAGGCTGTTGAGACAGATGCTTCTGAGACAACTGAGACAATCAGCTACTTCGCTCACCAAAAGCCCACTTTTGTCTTACCGCCTGAGCTGCTAATCGATTTAAAGATAGCGCATGGATCATGCCGTAAGCCTCATGGGGCAGGGGTTGACGCACTGCCTATTTTAGACTCTCTGCTGGAAGAGAAAGCTAGCGAGCCAAAAGCACGGCCCCATCAGCTATTTTTAACGGGCGATCAAATTTACGGGGACGATGTAGCTGATCCCTTGCTGTGGCTGTCCACTGCTTTAGGCGATACCTTGCTGGGTTGGGAAGAGCTGCTACCTATTGGCCAGCCTCACACAGATAGCCGCCACTCTAGCGATCGCGCTAGCCGCTCTGGTAATAAAGACAAAGATCAGGCTCCTCCTAACAAGCTACCGGCCGGTCAGCGGGCTGATTGGGCCATTCGCCAAGCTGGTCTCACTGCTGGGCTGGGTAACAAGCGCGATCGCACTACTAGCCATCTGTTTAGCTTTGGTGAATATTGCGCAGCCTATCTATTAGCTTACTCGCCTGCCTGCTGGCCCGTCCGTCTGCCTATGGGCGAAGAGGTTACGCAAGGCCGCAAAGCCATTCAAAGATGGAACAAAGACAGACGACACATGGAGCAGTTTTTGCATACGCTTTGGAAAGTGCGCCGTCTGATGGCTAATATTGCGACCTATACCATCTTTGACGATCACGATGTCAGCGATGACTGGAATCTCAATCAGGCATGGTGTTTGCGAGTGCTAGGGCAGCCTTTGGGCCGTTGCACTGTGCAAAATGCCCTGCTGTCCTATGCCGTTTTTCAGGCTTGGGGTAACACACCTGAGCAGTTTGAAGCAGGTGAGGTGGGTATGTCGCTTTTGCTAGCGGTTCAGCAATGGTCTGGCTCAGCCGGACAAGATCAGGCGGCTAGTGAGGCGATCGCCACCTATCTCGGGCTTCCGCCTACCGATCCTCACACGGGGCTACCTCAGTTCGTCCAAGAGCAGGGCGTCTGGGTTCTCCAGCGGGCTGAAAAATCTCTTACTTGGCACTACACAGTTCGCAGCGCCTGCCATGAAGTTATCGTGCTAGACACTCGCACCCGGCGAGGCTACCCAATAGAGGCTCCACCCATTGCCCCGCCCATGCTGCTGTGCCCATCAGCGTTTCACCAACAGCTCGCTATCCCTTTGTCAAACAGTTCCCCTTCCCCAAACGCTGCCAATCGCTCCAGCTACGCCACCTTCGTAGTGGCCCCTACTAACGTGTTTGGCATGAGAGCCCTCGATTGGATTCAGCAGTGGCACCTCGATCAGCGCCAGGTCTTTACCGCAGATGTAGGCGACGCTTGGAACTTTCATGACGAAGCCTTAGCGACGCTTTTGATCACCTTGTTTCGGCATCGGCAAAATATAGTGGTGCTTTCTGGAGACATTCATTACAGCTCCGCCCTGCGAGCGAACTACTACAATTTTGCCTCCGGCGAGCAGGCTGAGCTAGTGCAGCTTACGGCTAGCGCCATTAAAAATGAAGAGCTGCTAACCCAGATACTGCATACCCGACTTAAGCAGTGGCTGCTGCCCGAACGACCCCGTAAATGGGTAGGCTGGTCATCGCCGCCCAGCATGACAGAGCTGCGGAGTGATAAACAACTTGCCTCATCGTATCGGCGAGCTAGCAAGCGACCTGATGAACCACCCGATGAGCCATCTAATCGGCTACCTAATCGGCCCCCGGACTGGCAGTGCCAAATGAACTGGCTCAGGCGGCAACCTGCCCAGCCTGCTGATATAAAAGTAAATCTCTTTGAGCTAGTGCCATCACGAGCAAGATCTCGTCATTGGGCAAGCAAATGGCTCAAATTTTGGAATGCTCGTTGGTTTCAAGAAGGTAGAGAAGTCGTGGGTATTAACAACATTGCGCTGGTTCATTTTCAGCTTCAAGCGTCACCAGCGCCCTCACAGTCCCCAGATCAGCTAACCATTCTCCAAGATCATTACTGGCTTTCACCTTGGCTACCCACACAGGTCGTTCGCAACCGATTTGAGTGAACCTCTTTCGTACTGCGGTTAGGGCGTTATGGGCAAGCTAAGCGCTGAACGTTCGCTTAAGAGCTGCCATGAAAGCAATTTTCAACCGTTGTCAAGGGCTTTCTAGCAAGGTGCTTGCCGCTGTGAGTGCCGCGTTTGTCATTCTTTCGGCAGGGCAATATGCGATCGCTCGCTTCATTCTTGTCCGCAGCTACAGTCGGCTAGAGCAGGCGCAGGTAATGACCAACGCCGAGCGGTTGCAACAAGCTGTGCGGCAAGAAGTGACTGAACTTAGCACCGTGACCGAAGATTGGGCCTGGTGGACAGACACCTATGAATATGTGCAAGGTGACAATGATTCATATGCAGCAGAATACTTGCAAGCGGATGCTATTAACACACTGCTACTCGATTTCTTGGTGATCCTCGATCCTAACAATCAGCCTATTTTTGCAGGACTGATTAATCCTGCAACTAAAACGCTGGTGGCTCTACCACCTGAGCAGGCCAGCAGAATTTCAGTTAGCGCAGGTCAGCTTGATCCTAATGACTTAACCAAAGAGCTTTCAGGGTTGCTGCTGCTAAATCAAAAGCCCGCTCTGCTGTCTATGAAGCACCTGTTGAAAAGCGATAAGTCTGGGCCTTCACAGGGTGTATTAGTCATGGGTCGGTTTTTAAACGAAACCATGCTGGCGGATTTTTCTAAAGCGACGCGCCTGCCAGTTGAAGCCTTTCTTTATAATGCTGACAATTTACCCGCTGACGCGATGTCGGCTAAGGCGCAGCTTACTCGGCTAGATAAGACAGAAACGGCTCACGTGCTGAGTGAAGAAAATATAGCAGGCTATAGCCTGATCGTAGATCTTGAAGGTGAGCCGAGCGTGCTGCTAAAAGCCAGCATGGATCGAGACATCCATGTGCAGGGGCAAACCAGCCTCAAGTATTATTTGTGGTCAACCCTGTTTACGGGCTTAGCCTTTTGTGGGCTAATGACGCTGCTGCTGCGCAAGTTAATCCTTTCCCGACTCGACAGCCTGAGCGATCAGGTCAACAAAATTGATGATTTTAGCGATCGCAACTGCCGCATTTCGCTATCGGGGCATGACGAGCTGACTAAGCTAGCCCATACGATTGACCACACGTTAGAGCAGCTTAGCCAGCGCACCCATGAGCTAAACCTAGCCAAGCAAGCTGCCGAAGAAGCCAAAGAAATTGCGGATCGGGCCAACTGTGCCAAAAGCTCATTTTTGGCTAATATGAGCCATGAGCTGAGAACGCCGCTCAATGCGATTTTGGGATTTGCTCAGGTGCTTAGCAAAGAGCGCAGCTTAAGCGACTATCAGCGTGACAAGCTCAGCATTATTAACCGCAGCGGCGAGCATTTACTTAGCCTAATTAACGACGTGCTTGACATGTCAAAAATTGAGGCTGGGCAAATTGAGCTAGTGCTTAGCAGCTTTGAGCTTCATCACTTACTCACCTCGTTACAAGAGATGCTTCAGCTCAAAGCCCACTCTCAAGGCACTGAGCTAATCTTGGAGATTGCCGAGCCTCTACCCCGCTATATCTATTCAGACGAGCGTAAGCTAAGGCAGGTGCTGCTTAATTTGTTAAGCAACGCCCTGAAATTTACGCGCGGTGGCTGTGTGAGGCTTTCTGTAGAGGCCGATGCGCCAAAAGAGGGGCAGCTCAAGCGGCGGCTGACCTTTGCGATCGCCGATACGGGCGCGGGCATTTCGCCTGCCGAAATTGATCAGGTATTTCAGCCCTTTGTGCAAACTCGATCTGGAGTGCGATCGCAAGAAGGCACGGGCCTGGGCTTACCGATTAGCCGTAAGTTTGTCACGCTAATGGGCGGCAGCCTCTCGGTGACCAGCCAGCTCGGTCAGGGATCTACCTTTACTTTTGATATAACGGCTGAAATTGCGGCTGCCAGCGATGTCACTCAAGTATTGCCCCGTCGTCAGGTCGTCGGCTTAAGCCCTGGGCAAACGAGCTGGCGTATTTTGGTCGTTGATGACAATGCGCTAAATCGACAGCTTTTACGAGAGCTGCTGGTGCCCGTTGGCTTTGAAGTAAAAGAGGCTAAAAACGGACAGCAGGCTGTTGAGCTGTGGCGTGAGTGGGAACCGCATTTAATTTGGATGGATATGCAAATGCCTGTACTGAACGGCTACGAGGCGACCCAGCTAATCAAGTCTCATGTAAAAGGGCAGGCCACCACCGTGATTGCGCTCACCGCTAGCACCCAAGCAGAGGAGCGGGCGATTGTGCTGGCAGCGGGCTGTGATGACTTTATGCGTAAGCCATTTCAGCAAGATCAGCTCTTTGCCAAAATGGAAGAGTTTTTGGGCGTTCGCTACTGCTATGAAACCTTAGCCCCTAATCAGCCTGCTGCCTCTAAAGCGCAAATTAATTCAGCCGCGATTAGCTCGGCGCTGCTGGCGATGTCTGCCGCGTGGAACAAAAGCCTGCATCGCGCCGCCGCCCAGCTTGATGAAAAGGAAATTCGTATGCTTTTAGAAAAGGTGCCTGAAGAATACAGCTACCTGCGTCAGGTGATTGAAGAAAAGGTTAGAAATTTTGACTTTGACCAAATTGAGGCGCTGGCTGAACCGCTCTTGCAGTGAGCCAATACTGTTTAGCTATTTGACTATATTAACTTTGCGCTTACTTATAAAAACTGGCTAGTAAATTTGGATAATGCCAATGACCCTACAACCTCTCTATAATTTGGCACTTAGCAATGCGACTATTTTGATTGTGGACGACTCGCCCGATAACCTGCGGGTTTTATCAGCTACGCTAACGGCGGCAAGCTATGACATTCGCTGCGCTAAAAATGGCTCAATGGCGCTCAAGGCGATCGCCCTTGCCGACTTGCCTGACTTAATATTGTTAGATATTCAAATGCCTGATGTAGACGGCTATGAGGTGTGCAGACGGCTGAAGGAAGACGTGCGATCGCAGCATATTCCCGTAATTTTTATCAGCGCCCTAGACGACACCCTAGACAAAGTAAAAGCCTTTTCAGCAGGCGGCGTAGACTATATCACCAAGCCCTTTCAAGTAGAAGAAGTCTTAGCGAGAGTTCGCAATCAGCTCAGCATTCAAGCCGCCCAAGTGCAGCTGGCCCAGGCCGAAAAAATGGCTAGCTTAGGCCAGCTCGTCGCGGGGATTGCCCACGAAATCAACAATCCTGTCAGCTTCATTCAAGGTAACATCACCTGTCTGGAGGGCTATGCTCAAGACCTGCTCAGACTCGTCGCCACCTACCAACAGCAGTACCCTAAGCCAACGGCTGCAGTTGAGTCTGTCGCTCACGACATCGATTTGGACTATTTACAGGCAGATTTGCCCAAAGTCCTTCAGTCAATGACAGTCGGGACTGACCGAATTGCCAATATTATCAAGTCGCTGCGCAACTTTTCTCGCTTGGATGAAGCGAACTACAAACGGGCCGATATTCACGAGGGGCTAGAAGGAACGCTGCTGATTTTAGAGAGCAGGCTCAAAGCTTCGGGCCGTTTTGCCAAGATTGATTTGGTCAAAAACTACGACGAGCTGCCTTTGACTTTTTGCTGGCCGGGGGCGCTTAACCAAGTTTTTATGAATATGACTGCCAACGCCATTGACGCGATTGACAGCAAGCGGCTGGCGATGTCGGAGGCCGAGCTACAGCAATATCAGCCCCAAATCACGATCTCTACAGCGCAAGCTGAGCAGTTTATTGTGATCCAAATTGAAGACAATGGCTGCGGTATGACCGAGGCTGTCAAAGCTCGCTTGTTCAATCCTTTTTTTACAACTAAGCCTGCTGGGATAGGCACCGGGCTGGGTCTGCCTAGCAGCCGTCAAATTATTCACGATCAGCATCAGGGGCAGCTTATCTGTGAGTCGCAGCTAGGGCTAGGATCACAGTTCACAATTAGGCTACCGATTATCGAAGAGATTTCAAGCTGAAAGGAGAAAGAATCGCTTAGCTACGGCGATAAAACAGCGTCCAGCGGCCTATGGTTTCGCGCTGTGGATAGTCTTTGAGCATCCATGCTCGGCTAGCTGGTACGTTAGCGGCAACATCACCGCGCACCACCAGCACAGAAGGCACCTCAACCAACCGTTCTAAGTAGCGTTTTGAGTCTGGCTGATCAGGATAAATCCAGAACTGTTTCCATCGGTTCTCTTTTAAAGCGGCAGCGCTGTTGTTGGTTTGTTCGTTACTTTGGGGACTGTTTTGAAACTGAAGCTCGCGCTCAACGCTATGGCCTTGGCTATCATCACTGATGGTAATGATGTCGCGATCTAGATTAAACGCCAGCGATGGCAGCAGCTCGCCGTACACCATCACAGGCTCGTTTTGCAGGTTCTGAGCTTGAATGAACTGAGCCAGGGGCCGAGTGCCGCCGATTAGCAGCTCATTAGCACCGATAAAGTAGCCGCCGTAGAGGGCGATCGCTAGCACGCTCCCCCAAGCCATTAGCCCCAACCGCAGGTGAGAAGGCTGCCAAAATTGGCAAATCAAGCTAGGCACTAAAAGCAACAGCAGCGCTGAGAATGCCATCGGCGCAGTAAACGCGATTTCTATGCCTGAGCGCTGGGCGATAATAGGGCCAAGGAGGGCGATCGCCCCAATCACCCCATAAAAAGCAAGGAATACCTGAGTCAGCCGCCTGAGATCTGAGCGCACTACAGCCGAGAGTAAACAGGCCAACACCAGCGCTATCCCCGGATAAAGCGGCAGTAAATACATCATCAGCTTTGAGCTAGAAAGCGCGA
>JBARVS010000097.1:0-11986 GCA_049646385.1 Phormidesmis sp.
GCATGAAGGTAGTCGATCCTATTTTGACCGGTACCTATCTAGCTTCTGATACGCGCGAGGCACCGCCCAAAGAGCTGCAGGCAGCGATGGGTATGCCAGTAGCATTAGATGAGGCTAAGGCGAAAGAAGGCGTTAGCGCTGAGCAGGAGGGCAAAGCATAGATGGCAGATACAGACGAAAAAAAGGGATCTGAAGAGACTGCAATCGTTGAAGCTGGAGAAGTTTCTACGTGGCTAAGTGAGCAGGGCTTTGCTCATGAGGTGATGGAAAGAGACCACGCTGGGGTAGAGGTGCTAAAGGTCGATCCTGACTTTTTGTTGCCTTTCGCGACGGCGCTGTACGCCAACGGCTTCAACTATTTGCGGTGTCAGTGCGCTTATGACTCTGGCCCCGGCCAAGAGCTGGTAAGCGTTTATGACCTGACTAAGCTGAGCGATGATGCAGATGCACCAGCGGAGGTGAGAATTAAGTGCTTTTTACCGCGTGAGAATCCTCGAATTGCTTCGGTATATTGGATTTGGAAGGCGGCGGACTGGCAGGAACGTGAGTGCTACGATCTGTTCGGTATCGTTTACGAGGGGCACCCAAATTTGAAGCGGCTGCTGATGCCCGAAGATTGGGAAGGCTATCCGCTGCGAAAGGACTATATTTCGCCTGATTTTTATGAGCTGCAAGACGCTTATTAAACGATTTGGCTAGATTGATTGAAAGGCTCTTTGCGATTGGCGTGAAGGGCCTTTTTTTTGTCTTTGGTCTTTGGGTGGTGAATTTGAGAGCACCCACAAGGGAGGCCCTTACGGGGTTGTGGGTTGGGATCGTGATTGTTGGGGTTGGGTTATGGAGTGGGAAAGGCGGTTTTGGCGGTGACAAATGTTTTAGCTGCTCGGGCGCTGTTGATGTATCGCCAGTGCCACGGCTCGAAGCTCACGCCTTGGACGTTGTTTTTGGGGAACGATTGCTCAAAGCCATACATGTATGCATTTTCGAGCAGCCACCTATAAGCTGGGGTGTTCTCAAAGCTGTGCTTGAGATCGGTCTCTGGCTGGCTGGCGTCGGCGATGTCGAGGGCGTAACCAGTATGGTGCTCGCTGTGGCCGGGAGGGGCGCTGTATTCGGCGGCGGCGGCTTCGCTCCCTTTGCGTTCGATTTGGCTGGCGAAGAGTTCTTTTTGATCGGCAATGGTGCGGTATCCCGAGATGGCCATGAGTTCGATGCCTTGCGATCGCGCCACTGTTTGCATGTTAGTAAACGCCTGAGCCGCTTCAGCGTCCAGCTGTTCTGTTCGTCTGTAGCCTTCTCTTTCAAAGGGCTCAATTTCTGCAAGGCGAGCAGGATCGTCTTCAGCGTAGGGAAGGTGCCCAAAGGAAGCGCCCGCTAGTGCATCAGCGACGACGGGCGCAGCGGGCTGTACTGACAAATTTTCCTGAGGATAAGCAGATTCTTCGCTGGGGAAGGCGTAAGGGGCGTTGGTTCCAGCGGTGGCGGCGTTGGGAGGGCTTGTTGATGAAGTCTGCGGCGTTAGCACCGTAGCGGGTAAGGGCGTGATAGTGGTCAAGGCGTCGGCTGCGGCTTGCTCTTGGGTGAGGGGCGATCGCGTATCGTTAAGTGCTTTGTCCGACGAAGCGCTCGCTTTGCGTACCTGATAGGCTAAAAAGAGCCCGCCTGTTACAATCGCAATCGCAATCGTGGCCGCCACTACTGCAAAGGGCCATTTAAGGGGCGATTTTTGGAGTTTTTGTAAGGAAACCTGAGGGGATGTCGGTAAAGAGCTAGGCAAAGCGCTAGGCGAGGATACTCTTGAAGCTATAGGTACAGACATTTGCTCAGAGAATTGCTCAGAGGATTGCTCAGGAGATTTCTCGAAGATGGAGTCAGCGGGCTTCATGAGCAGGGCACCGGGCCAAAGGGTTTAAGTTAAGCAAAAGCAGACAGTTAATAGTAGCGGCTCAGCCGCTAATTTCTCTAGTCACGGCTGACGAGCTGAGCGGCAATCCAGCCTTCTGCACCCGACTTTGGAAAGTAAACTTTGTACCAAGTGTAGCCGCCTGAGTCGGTGCTGCTGTCGCGAATGACGATGCGATCGCCCGGATAGGCAATATGCGCTGTATCGTAGCTAGTACCAGGGCCAGATCGAATATTTTTACTCCCCGCTTGGCCAGTGATAGTCGCGTTGGTATTGTCTGCCGGGGGGACAGGTTTGGATTCGGCTGGCGGCGGTGACGCACTCGTTGATACCTTCGGCAGAGCGGCGTCACCATCTACTTGAATGAGCTGCCCAAACACCCAGCCCGTATTACCGCTAGGCACAACAACCTGATACCAGGGCTGTCCATCTAAGTCAGTAGCACGATCTATTGCCTTGACGCGATCGCCCACCTGCACAATATCAACCACGGCATAATTGCCGCCCGCCCCCGAGCGAATGTTGGTATTGCCCGGATCGCCTACGATAGTGCTGTTTGCCCCAGGTGCGGAGGCTCTTTGTGGCTGGACGGGTTCAGAAACTGCAACAGGCGCGGGTGAGGGGGCTGATGTTTCCGAAATTTTTGTGTCGGGCGCTGGCGTTTCTGCTACAGCATCATCAGCATTGCCCTCAACGCTATCAACCTTTACCGGGTCGCTGGCAATGGAGCGATCGCCAACTGCATCCGGTAGCCTATCCATGACGAATAGCACGGCTAGCAACAGGCTAAAGCCAATTATGCTGCCCATAATGACGGCATTTTTCCACTGGCCATTCATTTGGCCATTCATTTGGCCATTCATTTGGCTATTCATTTGGCCTGATGGCTGGCCAAACGACTGAGAAACTTGCTGGCCAGAGGGGTAAGCGATCTGCGTAGGCGGCTGTTGCAAGCTAGATTGCGCAGGGGGAACAGCAACCTCGGTGCTAGCACTTTCAGTTGGTGAATAAGCGTAGGCCAAATTTGCAGCGGGTGCAGCGGGTGGCGCAGCGGGTGGCGCAGAAACAACGGTTTGTGAAGACTGGCGCGTTTCAGGAATGTCAGCAGAAAAGTTAGCAGGTGGCACGGCCATGCCATTCAAAATGATGGTGTTCAAAATTGAGCGCATTTCCTCAACCGTCGGAAATCGGCTGTGAGCGCTCATATGAATGGCACAGTCGAGAAAGTTGCCAAACTCAGTGCTGATGTTAGGCGCGTGCTGCCGCCATAGCAGCTCTCCCGTGCGCGGATTGATCTCTAGCTCCTGTGGCATTTTGCCTGTCAGGGCATAAATTGCCGTCATCCCGACGCTGTAAATGTCACTGGCAAACACAGGACGGCCAGAGAGCTGCTCGGCGGGCATGTAGCCCGGAGTGCCCACAACGATGGAGTGCGAGCTGTGAGCATGAGAGTCAATCAGGGTGTTCATCGTTTCCTTGACCGCGCCAAAGTCAATCAGCACGGGCTTGCCGTCGTGAGCGCGCAAAATAATGTTGTCGGGCTTGATGTCGCGGTGAACAATGCCGGCGCTATGGACATGAGCGATCGCACTGAGCAGCCCAGCAATCAGCGTTTGAACCGTTTTTTCTGATAGAGGCCCCTCTTTTTGAACGCGCTGCGCTAGCGTATCGCCCGCGACCCATTCTTCCACTAAATAAAACTGATCGGCTTCTGAAAAGTAAGCGTACAGGCGAGGAATCTGGTCGTGAGCTTCGCCCAGCTTTTCTAAAATAGCGGCTTCGCGCTGAAAGCGATCTTTCACCATCTGGCTGGTTCGAGGGTTGTCGTGCACAGGCTTGAGCTGCTTTAGCACACACTGCCGATTAGAGGGCATTTGAATGTCTTCGACCAAAAAGGTTTTGCCAAAGCCGCCGTCGCCTAAAACGCTCAAAACCCGATAGCGATTGCTGAGTAAAACAGGGGTCATTGGCTCTTGTGAAGACGGCATGGCTTCGTTTTAATAAAAATAGGAAAATTGAAATACAAAGGCTTGAGGACTCGCAGATAGTCGCCCGTAAAGCAACTTATAAAGCGACCTATAAAGCAACATAAGCAGGCTAATCTATTCCTGATGCTTTTCAAGCAGCTTTTTAACTCTAATAGCAGTTCTAGCAAGCTGTGTGTTTGTTTAGTGTTTGGCTGTGAGCCTATGGCAGCAAAAGCGCAAGGATGTTTTGTAGCCTAAGCGTTGAGTAAGACCTGCTCGTACTGTCGGCCTGCGATCGCCCAAGTATAGTCCTGTTCAATCAGGGCTCTACCGTTTTCTGAGAGCGTTTGCCGCAGCTCGGCTGACTCAAATAGCTGAGCGATCGCCGCTGCATACTCTGCGGCTGTGTTTGCTCGCAGCGCTCGCAGGGGCACGGTGCCGTCGTCTACCGTAAGCCCTTCTAGGCCGCGATCGCTCGCTACCACCGGAATGCCCGCCGCCATTGCCTCTAGCGTTTTGTTTTTAATGCCGTAGCCCGTTCGCATGGGCACGACGCATACACTCGATTCATGCAGATAAGGAATCATTTTAGGCACCTTGCCGGTCACTGTGACATGGGGCAAATCAGCTAGAGCCTTCACCGCTGCCACGGGCCGAGTGCCCACCAAAGACAGCGTTGCCTCAGGGTATCGCTGCCGCACGAGCGGAAAGATGTCTTTGGCCAAAAAAGTGACCGCGTCCACGTTGGGCAAGTTATCCATTGCGCCAATAAACACGAGGCTATGTCCGCCCGGATCTTGCGGGCGAGGCGGAAACATGTCTAAGTCAACGCCGTTAGCAATGATGGAAATGTTGTCTTTGCCGCTGAGTTCGGCCATTTGTTTTTTGTCGTCTTCGGTGGTGACGACCAGATGAGAAAACTTTTGACAGTAGCGCTGCTCATAGCGCTTGAGCAAGGGGAGGTTGAGGCGATCGCGCAAAGGCATTTCAGCTGTACCCCCCTCTAGCTGGTGTGCGCAAGTGCCATACACAGAACTGTGAATATTCACCACAGACGTTGGAATATGCTTGCCAATATCTTCTGGCACGTAGGATTCGTTCACGCTGTGCTCACAGGTAATCGCGTCAAACTTCCCGCTTTGAATCTGCTGATCAACCCAGGCTTGCATTGCCTGAGAGTGAGCCGTACTGACGCTGGGCGGCACACCCTCCACCGCAAAATTAACGAGCCGCTGCGCTTTGCCCAAAAGTCCGGTCTGCTCGCTGTCTTGAGGACGTGGAAACAAAGCAAGCTGCTCAACCCAGCCTTCTAGCGATGAAACTTCTGCATCGGTCACCTCTCCGGTGCGCAGCGCTGCTAAGGTAATTTTATGGCCCTGCTCTTTGAGGTATTTGAGTAAATTAAAGGTTCTTACCCAGGTTCCCCCTCGCGTAGGTGGATAGGGAAACGTCGCAGACAGCATCAGAATATTCATGGGGAAAAGAGTGACAGGTGAGCGGTAAGCAATTTTTAAAGGGTAGACAGTTATAGCTAAGCGGGTTCCGATGGCGTCAAGCTAGCGTTGTTCACAGCGCCGTTTGAAGGGTCAAAGACTAAATGAGACGCTGGGAATTCGGCCTTTTGCCTAGCGTTATCGGGCAGTACGGCTTCTTGCTGACCCAGCGATCGCGCCCTAGCGCAGTACAGATCTAGCGGCCCGATGAGCATATCAATCGCGGGGCCTTTTGCCAGCGCGCGGTTGGCAGCGGCCTTTGGCAAACCCTTAAGGAGCCAGCGCAACAGGCTGCGGTTACGCTCTCGATTGGGCAAAGCCCCAGTGAGATTAACGCCGTGCAGGTCGTGCAAATATCGATTTGACTTGCCATAGCGATACCACTGAGCCCGCAGTTCTTTCAGCGTTTGCCGATGTCGATGCTGCACGGTCGCATCGCTGGCATAGTGAATTTTCCAATTGCCCTCTTGCTGCACGCGCCAGCAGATATCGGCGTCTCCGCCCGTTGTTAGATAAGGGCGAAACAAGCCGACGCTGGCCAGCGCCTGAAGCCGAATGCCCAAGTTAGCCGTTTGACCGTAGGGACAAAACTTATGGTTTAAGGTGTCCTGCTGGCTCATGATGTGCTTGCGCTCAGCGTAGCGCTCTAGCAGCGTCACAGGGGGAAAGGCGGTCACTTCACCTGCCACTAGGCCAATGGTGTCATCGGCAAAGGGCTGCATCAGGGCGCTTAACCAGTCGGGCTGAGGATAGCAGTCGGCATCGGTAAAGGCCAAAAACTCGCCTGTTGCAGCGCGAATGCCCGTGTTTCGTGCGGCGTAGGCGCTTTGAATTTCAGTTTCGCTTAACGCTTTAAAGGTGAAGCCTTTTGCCTTAAAGGTATCGACCGCTGCCAGCAGAATTTGAGCGGTGCGATCGCTACTCTGGTTATCCACTAGCAAATACTCAACTCGCTCAGCAGGATAGGTCTGCGCCAGCAGGCACGCTAATAACCCAGGCAAATCTTGTTGGCCATTGTAGATGGGAATAATAACAGAAACGTCAGGAAAATATGCAGACATATACGCTGGAACCACCGTCAGCGGGTCATTTCTATCGAGTTGAACGAGACTAATTAATCAATCAATCAATCAAATTAGTCAGTGCTGTATCAGTGTTGTATCAGCGGAATCATAACAGTTTTCTCATCGGCGCTAGCTAGCCCCGGAAGAATCTTCAAAGACACGCTGATCTCATGAATTTGGCTGCTGTGAGCAATGTTGAGGCACAGCTGCTTGCCAAAATCCAAGCCGTTGTGTCCCTCTCCTCTTTACGTAGAAAACACAAAAAACCATGAATAGCTCATCTGCCACTCAGTCCGATCCTCAATCTACTGCCAAACTTAACGGTTTTCCTAAAGTCAGCGTTTGCATTCCCACCTACAACCGCGCCGATATTTTGCCCCACGCTGTTGCCAGCGTCCTGAGCCAAACTTATGCAGATTTTGAGCTGCTAATTTGCGACGATGCCTCCACCGATCATACTGCTAAGATCGCCAGCCAGTGGTCAGATCCGCGCATTCGCTACATTCGCCACCCGCAAAATATCAGACGCAGCCGAAACATGCGATCTGGCTACGAAGCCGCGCGCGGCGAATACTTTATTAAGTTCGACGATGACGATGCGCTGACGCCCACTTTTTTAGAAAAAACCGTTGCTATTCTAAAGACTCATCCAACGGTAGATCTCGTTTGCTCTGATCACTGGGTGATGAATGCTAAAGGCGATCGCGACGAAGCGGCAACGGCTGCTAATTCAGCCAAATGGGGAAAAAATCGTCTGGGTCATGGCGTAATTGACGACCTGTTGAACGAAACTTTTTTTCACCAAAGCTTGCAGGTCGGCTCTACGCTGTTTCGCAAAAGCAGCCTAGACGCGGTAGACTTTATGCGATTTGAAGCCGATGGCTGTGAAGATTTTGATCTGTTAGTGCGCTGTGCGATCGCCCAGCAAAGCGGCTACTTCATCCCCGAAAGGCTAATGGAATACCGCTTTCATGTCAGCCAAAACAGCTTTAAGCAAGACATTCACTTCCTAACGGCCAAGTCCTTTTGCCTCAGCAGCTACTCTTTTTCTCAGCGCCCAGCGCTAGAAAAGGCGCGCATCGTTAGGCTCAACGACCTTAAGCAGGTACTAGCCATGCGCCTAATAGAACAAAGCGAAACCCAGCAAGGCCGCTCTTTACTCGCCGAACTCAAAGCTGCTGGAGCGCTCACTCGCAAAGCTAAGGTGGGCCAAATGCTATCGTATTTACCAGCGTGGGCTAGGCAGATGGTCTTCCAAGGCTTTCGCCAAATGAGACCCAAAAACTACAGCGAAAAAGTGCGCAATGCCACCGGATAGAAGACGACCGAACAAAAGACGACCGAACAAAAGACAGCAAAGACAGCTCAAGCGTTGGCAGCTTTATAGCTTGCTGCTTTGCATAGGCATCGGCGCGGCTGGGACATTTTCTGTAACCACGATGAGCCTTAGTCAGCCGCCGCTGGCCTTGGCTGGGCTAGGTCAAAACTCTCAGAGTACGCCCTTTTCTACAGCCGCCGAAGCTGGCCCAAGTCGCCATTCTACTTACACCCTGCCGCAGGCGAATGTACAGGTTGTTAGCTTGAAGTTAGACGCCTCTATCAAGGTTGCCGTTAGCGAAGGACTAGCGCCCGTCGAAACTTTTTCAGCGCAACAGGGCGTTCAATACGCTATCAACGGCGGCTTTTTCGATCCCCAAAATGGTAAGACGACTTCTTACTTAACCGTGAATGGTCAGCTATCAGGCGATCCGGCTGGCAATGAGCGGCTCGTTCAAAACCCTAACCTGCAGCAGTATCTACCGCAAATTCTCAATCGCTCAGAGTTTCGAGCCTACCGCTGCGAATCTGACGATGGGCCGCGATACGATATTACCTTTCACAATGCAGCCGTGCCAGATGGCTGTGCCATCAAGAGCGCAGTGGGCGCTGGCCCTCAACTATTGCCAGCAGATACTTCGGTGGCAGAAGCTTTTACGGACTACAAAAATGGAGAGCTGATTCGCGATGCCATCGGCAGTATGCAGCCAAATGCTCGCAGCGCTATCGGTATTGATGCCAATGGCGCAATTTTTCTTTTGATGGCTGAAAAGAACGCCGACTCTTCAGGCATGACGCTGACTGAGCTAGCTGAGTTCGCGCGATCGCTTGGAATCGTCAAGCTGCTTAATCTCGATGGGGGCAGTTCGTCATCGCTGTACGTTCGCGGCGAGAAAACCTATGCGGGGCTGGCAGATGCTGACAACAATCCGATTCATCGGCCTGTAAAGTCAGTGATTATAGCGGGCGAATAGCGTGGTGCCAGTTGCTACGCTGCACGCGAACTTGGCCTGAGACAACGAGCGCACCCACGTAGTCTTCAAGAGAATTTTCCGATAGATTTTCTGATAAATCTTCTGATAAATCTACAGTGTGTAAATGCCAACCTTCGTCGCATTCGTTAGGAACGCGCAGTAGTTGAGCGGTAAGCGCGTCCACTTCTACGGTTTTCATGGACTGGCTGAGCCCTTTGCCAATCGCTTTTAGGTAGGCTTCTTTGCAAGTCCAGCACTGTAAGAAGGCCCGTAGAGAATCTGCGGTCGCTCTTACCTGCGTTTGCTCGCGCTCAGATAAGCAGCGCTCTATCATATTGTCTAGCTGCTGGATGGGCCTGATTATTTCGATATCTACACCGACTGGGCGATCGCCCCCCAAAGCGCACAAAGCTAGCTCGCCTGAATGGGATAGGTTGAAGTGAAAGTTACAGGCTTTATAGTCTGCTGAGTTTGCTGCGGTTGAGCTTAGACTGGGCTTGCCGTATTCGCCATAGCATAGCGTGATGGACTGGGGCGATCGCGCCAATTCTCGTCCTAGCAAATGCCGCAGCGTTCCCCTTGCCACTACAAAGCGCCGCCGATCGCGAGCAAACTTAAATCGATTTGCCCGAGCCTTCTCATCGCTAGAAAGACAGTAAAAATAGCTTTCAAGCATCTCATCTGACACGACGAGCGGCACTTTCCAAAGCTGAATCGCGTCATTGGCTACATCTCTCACTGGGCAACCTGTGTCAGTATTGTTCCTACATTTAAGCTAAGCCTACTAGACTAAGCAAGCTGGCTTTTTTACGACGGACGCGATGAGCCCTTCTACTATTGGCCCCACTATCTGTATTGTCGGTGGCGGCTTTGGTGGCCTATACACCGCGCTGTATCTACAAAAATATCGCCACTTGCGCCATAGCCGCATCCTGCTAATTGAGCCCGAAGATCGGTTTTTATTTACGCCGATGATGTATGAGCTGATCACCGATGAGCTGCAAGCGTGGGAGATTGCCCCTACTTATACCAGCCTGATTGCAGGGACTAACATCATTTGGAAACAGAGCCGTGCAAAAGCGTTGGATCTTATTGAGCAAAAGGTGACGACTGATGAAGATGAAAGCTTTTTATATGACTATTTGGTAGTGGCAAAGGGTGCAAAAGGTCGGCCAGTTGAGATTCTTGGCGTTGATGAGCACGCGCTAACGTTTCGCTCTTTAGAAGATGCGCTGATGCTAAAAGCCCGACTGGATCAACTCATTCAAGCTCGGTTGCTTCAGCTTGCCTGTGAGCCTATCCGGGTAACGGTAATCGGCGGTGGGCCGAGCGGCGTAGAGCTTTCGGGTAAAGTGTCGGACTACTGTGCTAGCAAACTGGGCGCTGGCAAGCTCCCTTTGGCCGATCATGTTCAGGTGACGCTGATCGAGCGGGGCGAAACGATCCTTAAGCCGTTTGAAAAAAAACTCAGGCGGCTCGGTCAACAGGCGATCGCCCGCCGACAGATTAAGGTTCTCACTGAAACGTCTGTTTTAAAAGTGAGCGCTGATTCGGTGACGGTTCACGCCGTTAAAGACGCTAATGGTCAAAATTCTAAAGTCTTACCTAGCCAGCTAACGCTGTGGGCGGTTGGCACTCAGCCGCGTGATTGGATCGGCGCGCAAAGGGTGGCGCACAATGATCGGGGGCAGCGGCTGACGAGGCGATCGCTTCAGCTGCTTGATCATGACAATGTGTTTGTCCTCGGCGATGGCGCAGATGTCCGCAGCGCTGATAAAAAGCCCGCACCTGATACCGCACAGGCGGCTTTTCAGGCGGCTAGCCAGGTCGCTGCGAATTTGGCTGCAATGACCCGAGGTCGGTCGCCTCAGCCCTTTAACTATTTACACTTGGGTGACATGCTGACGCTGGGCATCGGCGATGCGGGACTATGGAGCTTTGGCCTCACGATGGGCGGTCGGCTCGCGGCGATGGTGAGGCGGTTGGTCTATATTTTTCGGATGCCTACTCGCCGACATCAAATTAAGGTGGCTCGCCGAGCGCTGCGTGAATGGCTCAGCCCAAATTAGTTGAACAACCTGCCAATTGAACAACCTGCCGTATTCATCAACTGTGTAATCGAGTGTGTAATCGAGCCGCTATGACTTCTCTTCAGCCTGAGCTAGCCGATTTGCCTATCAGCCGTTGGGGGGCGCTGCCGACTTTTTTAGATCGCTATAGCTTGGATGTGCGATCGCTGGCCCTTTTCCGCATGGGTCTGGCCCTGATTTTGCTGGTCGATCTGTTTATGCCCGCAGGTGCGGTGCTGATAGCCCAGCCGATGATGCGAGGAATCCTTGCGCTGCTGCTGGCGATCGCCTCAGTCGCTATGCTGTTTGGCTATCACAGTCGGCTGGCGACAGTTGCCGCCTGGATCTTGCTCATGGCCCTACACAGCGGGCCGTCACTGCTAGCGGTTGGTTCTGTAGACTGGCTGAAAATAACGATGGGCTGGGCCATGCTTTTACCCTTAGGCGCGGCCTATTCAGCTGATCGAGCAATGAATACAGCGCTTCGACCCGTGCCGCTCCGCATTTTGTCGGGAGCAACAATGGCACTGATGGCGCAGGCTTGTTTTATCTCTGCTGTTTTTGCATATGCCTTTTGGTCGCTTTGGAGCACTTCTAGAACCTTGGAATCTCAGGGTTCTGACCCGGCGTTTGAGGTGATCGCACTGCTGGTCGTCGCGTTGGAAATTATCGGGCCGCTGCTGCTGTGGTCGCCCTTTGGTAACAGCGCCTGCCGGATGGTCGCGGTGGTCACTTTTGTCATTTTTCATGGAGGGTTAGGGCTGACGACCAGCCTGGGGCTTTTGCCTTTTGCGATCGCCATTATCTGGCTAGCATTTATCCCTACTTCGGCTTGGGAACGGCTAAGCTCAAGCGTTTACAGATCAAAACCGTCTGGTTTTCAGCGCACAGGGCTCAAAATTTATTACGATGCCGACTGCGGCTTTTGTAAAAAAGTCGTGCATCTCATTCGAATGCTGCTGGTTTTACCTCATACGCCGCTGGCCACCGCGCAAAGCCTTCCAGAAATTAACGAAGCCATGGAAACCCAAAACTCATGGGTGATTGTTGACTGGAAAGGTCAGCCCCACTATAAGTTTGAGGGCATTGCCTATGTCGTAAGTCTGTCACCCGTTTTCGCAGCCTTTGCCTCTGTTCTGCGCTGGCGGCCCCTGATGACGGTGGGCACTCACGGTTATGAATGGATTGCGACCCACCGA
>JBARVS010000098.1:0-3348 GCA_049646385.1 Phormidesmis sp.
ATCTGTCGCAGCGCCGCATACAGAGCCTGATTAGCGTCTTGAACGCAGTTGTTAGCAGGCCCGACAAACGTAGCACCTGTGCCGTCACCAATGCGATAGCGAGCCGCCATAATTTCTAGCTCGTACATGACGCGATCTAAGGGCGATCGCACCCATCCTTTCCCCTGATAATCGTCAGTAAACTCGTCTAGCTTAATCAGCGTGTCAACCACCGGGCGCAGTCCTAAAAAACCGAAAGTGCGATCGCCCATATAGCGAGACCAGTGCAGGCTACCCGCAATCAGCCCCTCCGTGTTGTGAGTATAAATTTGATGATAGATAATTTCAAATCGCAGCTCACCAGATAAAGGCTCGCGAACAACTTCAGCCGTTCCATAGGCAAAATGACCAAAGTAAAGCGGTGCTTTCGCCGCAGGCTCAGCCTTGTTGCCGCCCACGCCGCCATAAACGTGAATCAGTAAAGCCCGCTGCCCCTCGGCCCAAGGCGTTGGCTTCACCTGCGAGCCTGGGCTGAGTAAAACAGAACCTATTGTTCCTTTTTTACCTGTTAAGTGCTGCCAAGCCTCTTCTCTAAAATACTTTTTGGCAGCCTTTTTTTCTGTCACGGTGCGATTAGGGTCGGCCTGTAACAGGGCGCGGGGGGCTAGCGCCTGAACAACAAAGCTACCAGACTCATCTTGAGTGCCGTAAATGTACCATCCTGCATCATTGAGAGCATTGTTTTCAATTCCGTTAACCGTCGAAGGATGCGTGTTGTTATTGTTAACGGGCACCTGTGGAACTTTGACGATTTCTTCTGGGCCGTCAAACTGCCCTGAGGTCAAGTTGAAATGGATGACCCTACGCAAACCATCGCTAGGCTTGAGCGCATCAGCTGGCGGCCCGTCAAACTTCACCAGCCCGTAGTAAAGCCCGGTGATTTGGGTCGGCTCGCGCCTGATATATAAATGAATCTGTTCTCCTTGCGATCGCACTATCACCGAGCGCGGCAGCATCACCATCACATCATCTACCGGGTGAGAGCCCGCCAGCGATTCTAACGGATTCACCATGCGCCAGTGGTTGAGCCGGGTTGGGTGAATTCTGCCTGCTTTAACGCTCGCTTCGGCCTGAGGGCTAAAGTGCAAGTCTTTAGTTACGGCTGTAACGTACGAGCGCGTTTCGGGCTCATCGCTGAGCCGCAGCGTGACGATCTGCCTAATTAAATGCTGAAAGTCGTTCGGGGCGTGATGAACTTCAAATAAAACGTCGTGAGTGGTTTGTCGGTGGTCTTTAGCGGGCAAAATGAGCCGTCCCATCCAGGGGGCGATCGCTCGATAATAGTTTGAGGGAGCAGCGCGGTGAATCGGATAAGTCTCTGGCCGGTTGGCAGCTAGTGTCCGATACCGCCCGTAGTTACTCACCTCATGCTGAGAGAATAATCCCTTATCTTTATCAACGATTTTACTATCTGTATCGCCTAGTAAAATGGCCATCACCAAATCAACAGTTTGCTGCAGATGCGTACGACCATCGGGTAGCCGCTGATTGGGATCCATAATGCCTCCGGGCAATTGGTGTGCGACTGGGCCGAGAGAAACCAGGCTGATTTTGCCCATTCGCTTCGCCCGATTCCAGTATGACAAAAAGAAAATAGCCCAGCGCTTTGGAAACATCACTGAGCCCATACGCTCAACCGAGTCTTTATCGCCGTGCAAGTGATAGAGATGCTCAAGCTTTAAAAAATTAACGCTGCCGCTCATCACCCCGCCCAGAGAAATTACCTCAATGGGTGCGCTCAAAGCTTCTCGCAGCAGGGGAGCCGCCGCTACCGCCATTTGCCCGCCGCCGCTAAAGCCGACTAGCGTAATCGGTACGTTACTGCCTAGCGAGTAGCCGCGCTGTAGCAGTGCTTGATACATCACTCGGGCAATGCCCAAATTGTAAATAGGGCCATAGCGCTTATCAGCCGAAACAGCTACCACCCAAATATTGCGAATATTAATAAAGTAACCAAACAGACTGGCTGGATTTTTGAGTCTTAGCGCGTCTACCCAGCGCCAAAGAAAGGCTAAAGGACGGTTTTTGGTGAGGGGCCGATTGCGCACCGAGTAGGGCATCATGCCTTCTATTAGCACAAAGTCTTTTGGGAAATGGGGGGCAACTGCATCAAAAAAAGCCTGTACATCCGGCGTATGCTGAAACTCCGACTGGTTGACACCATCGAGATAAACAACATAGCGAGCCGCCTTTGGAACTGCCGCAGAATTTATCTCACGAGAGGCAACCTGTGCCGAGTCAGCTAGCGCCGAGTCAGCCGCAAGCGCTAGACCATCATTGCTGTACCAGCCTGCCCACCATCCCAGCGCTTCTAGCGGCGCGAGCAAAGCGGTCGTCACCAGCGCAATAATGCCAACCCATACTAAGTCAAAAGCAAGCTGAAAGGGCGCATTTAAGCCGCTGTGCCATGCAAACCACCAGTCGCGAATAGGAGAGAGCAGAACAACAGCAATCAGCGTGCTAGTCGCGAGCACTAACCCGCTCAGCGCTGCTCTAGCAATATTACGCCGCTTATAGGGAGAAGTATTTTGAGAAAGCCTCGCCTCCTTTTCAGGCTGTTTTTGAGCTTTTAGTGCACTCACGGGCTGTTCGGTAGCGGCTGAAATTTGCAGCTTTTGAAAAAAGACTCTGAGCTTTTTGCGCTGGGTAATCAGCTCTACGCCAGCTACTTTCGAGGCAATCTGGTGACCTAAGCGAACCACGGGCTGTCCTAGCGTTCTTTGCAGCACCCAAAGCATCACCCAGCCTAGGGCAACAGTGCCAAACGCCTGCCACACGGTATCGCCGCTGACCGCCGCAAAGCCGACGACAATCGCGAGCAGTTGCCATAGCGACAGCACCGACAAAACGGGCTGACCAAAGTAGGGCATCGCCCCAAAAACGCTGAAAACCAGCGGCGCATAGCCAAATCCTAACGTTCGCGCTAGCACCGGGAAAGAGACTTTGGCGGTAAAGGGCGCAAAGCTAATCAGCCATGTGCTAAAAACGAGAAACAGATAGCCAAACGCAAATAGGATGGCGCTAATGAACAGGCTAAAAAAGAAGCGGGCGGGCTTAAGGCGATTGGCAAATAGAATTGCGCTGTGGGCGATCGCCTGAGAAAGGCCCGCCGAAAGCACCACCAGTAGGGCCACTATCGAACCGCTAGGCAGCTCGTTGAGCTTTCTAAAAGCCTCAGCATTCAGCGCTAGCACCCAGCCCAACAGCTCCCAGAATTGGGCAATTGTTCCATTCATAAGCATTTGGTACGTGAGTGCCTCAATGGGGTATTTACACTCTCATAGTCGCTGATCGCGAGGACAGCATAAT
>JBARVS010000099.1:0-5565 GCA_049646385.1 Phormidesmis sp.
GAGTCATTAGAAAAGGCGATCGCAGGCTTTAGCGCCATCGGCGTACAGGGGTTTAACATCACCATTCCCCACAAGCAAACGATTATGCCGCTGCTAGATCACGTTAGCGAGGTAGCCACCGCGATTGGCGCGGTTAATACCGTGTGGCGCAGTGAGTCCAATAGCAAAACTGGCCTTAAAACCGAATGGTGTGGCACCAATACCGACGCGATTGGCTTTTTAGCGCCGCTAAGCAAGTTAGAAACAGATTGGACAGCGACGCCTGCGATCATTTTGGGCAACGGTGGCGCAGCTAGAGCAGTGGTCGCGGCCTGTGCGCAGCTCGGCTGTCCAGAAATTTGGGTGATGGGGCGATCGCCTCACAAGCTAACTCAGTTTGCTCAAAGCTGGTTGGCCTCGCCTGCTATCAGCGCAAAACTCTCTGTGCTGCCGTGGGACAAGCTGGCTGACTATTTGCCCCAAGCTGGCCTAGTCGTGAACGCGACGCCGCTGGGGATGCACCCTCAGGTGGAGGCTTCGCCGCTGAGCGATCAGGAGGTGGCGCTGATGAAAGAAGGAGCGATCGCCTACGACCTCATCTACACGCCCCGGCCCACTCAATTTTTACGCAAGGCCAGCGCCGCCGGACTCATCGCCATAGATGGCTTAGAAATGCTCGTGCAGCAGGGCGCAGCCGCCTTAAAAATATGGCTAAAGCAACCCGCCCCCGTAACGGTCATGCGTCAGGCGCTGCTGAAGCACCTTAGCCAGGGTTAGCCAAAAATCGCGGTAAGCTTATCTAACTATGTGCTCTAACTATGCGCCGCTGGCCTGCTTCCTATGACGACTTCTTCCCTCCGCTCTAAATTCTTATCTGGCTTCCTATCCAGGTTTTTAATCATTCTAGTGGCCACCTGCCTCTGCTTTTTAAGCTGGACGCCATCAGCCTACGCCCTCACGCAAATTGCGCTCAAAGATTTGGCAGCCGAAACCTGCCCTGCCGATGCCGACTACGCCGGAAACCTAACCGCCAGCGGCTCGCTTCAAGAGGCGACCTGCTATCTCGTTCGCGGTACGGCGGTCAATAGCTCTAGCCACGACATCGTAGATGCCGATATCTTTGGCCGAATTTTTGATGCCGAAGGCAACGCCGTGATGAAAAATCGGTTTCGGCTGGGCGGCATAGAATATGTGCCCACTGGAGAAAGCCAGTTTTCCTTTAGAATTTCGGTGCCTTCTGTTCAACCTGCGCCCCTTAGGTTAGAGAAGTTTAAGGCGACGGGTTTCGCTAGCAAAGTCAGACGCTTTCAAGCGTGGGATCGGTCTATTGATGAATGAACTATTGACGAATGAAGCCTCTAGCCCAGCAAAACGTCATTAATTGGCTCAAGCCGTAAGGTAAATAGCATAACAATGCCCTGCTCGACTATTCATTGAGCAAGGCGTTTATAGCTATTGTGATGGCCTAGCAAAAGGAGCTTAATAAGAGGCGAAAGAGTTACTGCCCAAAGAAACCAAGCTCATGCCAGCGCTTGTAATCAGCGATGAGGCTATTTGCACCGCAAAAATGGCCAAAATAGCGGAAAGGTCTATGCCGCCGATCGGTGGAATGATAGAGCGGAAAAGATTCAAGTAGGGGTCAGTGAGCTGGGATATTGTGGAAAATATCGGGTTTGACCAGTCCACAGTGGGAAACCAGCTAAGTAAAATGCGAACCAGCAGCAGCGCTAAATAAATTTGGAAAAAGATTCCAACGCCTCTTACAAGGTCTACAGCAGAGATGGCAAAGGCAGTCATAGGAGCAGCAGCGAAAACGCTTATAGGTTTGGCTTTTAGATTGAATTATTGCACATATTCTATCTAAGGCTAACATCAGCGGCTAGTACGGTTTTCTACCCTCTAGCAGCTCATGCTCATCTATGTAGCACTAGGGCATTAGCTTCTGTCTAGCTCAGAGACCTGAGCGGTAAAGTTAGTCGGATACGCGCCGTTTACGCTGCCCATTTGCACCCTCACGTCTTCAATGGCCGTATTGAGCTGCGCGATTTTATCTTCTAAGCCGCGTCGGGCAATTTCCATGCGCTCTTCAGCCGTTGCGTTTTCTAGCTGGCGGCGCTCTTCTTCCGATAGCTGGCTAAAGTCATCGGGCGCTGCTCGGCGGAGGCGACTGCTAGCCAACACGCCAACCACGCCGCCAACGATGCCACCGAGGAAAGCACCTGCGATAAAACCGCCCGCAAAGTTATTTTGGCTCATATTTTGGCTCATAAGATCTCCCAAGTAGTGAATAACGAATATAAGCGCTGGTGAGTGTATCACAGCTATGCGGCCCCTCATCCCCAGCCCTTCTCCCAAGGGAGAAGGGGGCCAGATTCAAAGTCCCTCGCCCCTCGGGAGAGGGATTTAGGGTGAGGGCCGGGGCAACTTGCAAAAGCGGGATGCACTCAGGGCTGGTTTTGTAATTGTATAAGATGGCGCTTGATTCTCCGTAGAAATGCGCCTATTATCATGGCTATGGTTGCGATACTAATTGCAGCTCTCGCTCAGAACTCAACATGACTTAGCGCTATCGGTAAGTGCGTCAACACCGACCGACAGCTAACTCCCAGGATTAACCAGCAATCCCGGTCGCTAAGGGTAAATGTACCCTTTAGCTGCCTCTTTTGCATTTCATTTTGGGGCGGCTAAGGATTCGAGGGTTCTGGGTTTCCTGACCTCATTACATGCGGAACCCAGAGACTCACTATGTTTACCCTTTTTCCACAAGGCGCTTTTGCGCCCACAGTTTCACCTGCTGCCAAGCCAGTTGCCCATACAGAACCCGTGCGCCTGATGATGTTTGGCAGCCTTGGCGCGGTGCAAGCCGCGATTAAAGACATTCATATGCACGGCTACGCTGAGCCGAACGATTGGAGCGTGCCCATTTCAACAGGTCGCGAAGATGAGGTGATGGCGATATTGACGAAGCGGGTAAGTGTGGAATAGCGAGCTTAACTTACTAGCCCCTCTTTACTGTTTCCAATTTGGCTTCGAGCTGAGAGAGGGGCAGCGCCTAAACTCACAGCGGCCTATTTGCAAAAGGCGGCTCTTGTTTCTTGAGGGTTGGCTTGCAGGTAGGGTCTTACCCAGTCGCAACCACGGGAAAGGAGGTCGTCTAAACCATCATCAAGTGTCCAAAGGCGATAGAATCCGTCGCTAGTTTGAGTGAGTATGCGTTTGTCATCAGGCGTAAAGCCAAGTACGCTCGTGCTTGTAGTAGGGATAGAGCCAGAAAACTCAGCCAGTAAGTTGCCAGAAACGCTATACACCTTGCTTATATCTTCGTCTATAGCAGTAGTCAACATCTGCTGACCATTATGACTAAACCCTCTAAAATTACCCTCAATAGAGGTTATCAGCTCTCCAGAAATATTGTAGAGATAAGAGGAATCATCAATCTCAGAGCTGGTTACTATTGAGCTTTCATCTTCACTGAAGCGACTGAAAGTACTGCTACCAGCTAAGGAAGCCAATAACTGTCCAGACTGATTGTAAAGATAAGAGACATCTTCTTCCTTGGAAGCAGTCAATATGTATTTTCCACTATCGCTAAACTTTGGATGTTTTCCTAGTAAAGCGGTCAATTGTGCACCCGACAGATCGTAGAGCCACGAAACATTACTATCATAAGAAGATAGAGCAATTAGCTGTCCGTTCTCACTAAATTTAGGGAAAGTACCCTCAAGAACAGCTATTTGCTTGCCAGCGAAGTCGTAGAGCCACGAAGTGTTATTGCGTAAAGCATAGGTTGCTAAATATGGCTGAGTTTTGCTAAAAGTAGAAAACCGCCCATTCAAGTTAGCGATAGGTCGTCCTGAGAGATCGGAAAGCCGAAGGGCAGTGTCTTTATCAGAAAAAGTAGCTACTCTTTGATCGTCTTCACTGAAGAGAGGAAATCTGCCCCTGTAAGTTCCTAAAAGTTCTCCAGATAGAGCGTAAATCCGCGAAATTTCATCAGATTTAGAGAACGTCTTCAGTTGTTTTTCATCCTTGCGAAACGTAGGATCTCCGCCTTCAAAAGATCTTAAAAGCTGTCCGGATAGATCGTAGAGCTGAGAGGATTCACCACTTTTTGAAGATAATGCCAACGCGGTCTGGGTAAAGTTAGGATTGCGACCTTCTAAAGAGGCTAACAGTTGACCTGATATGCTATAAAGCCGCGAGATTTCGTCACGCTCAGAGAAAGTTACCAGATGCTGTCCGTCTTTGCCGATAGAAACGCTGGACGCTTGGAATTGTGAAAAGACGTTTCTATTTTTTATAGCGTAAAATTGAGGTATGCTACCTGCTCTAGAGGAGACCATCAGCCAATTGCTGTCTTTACTTACCTGAGGAAATCCCCCTTCAAAAGACGCTAGCTGTTGACCAGACAAATCATATAGCCAGGTCTCAGCAGCCGTAAAAGTTACTATTTGCCTACCGTCCTCGCTGACAATAGGAAAGCTCCCCTTAAGTGAAGCTATCATTTGTCCTGACAAGACGTCATACAGTCGAGAGGTTGTACTATTATAAGATGATATAACAAGCCGCTTCCCAGGATAGCTAAAGCTGTGATGTCGCCCCTCAAAAGATGATATTTGCTCTCCTGATAAATCATAGAGTCGAGAGAGATCCTCACTCTCAGAGACAGTGACTATTCGATTGTCATCCTGACTCATGGCTAAAAACATACCTTTGAAGAAAGCTGTCTGCTTTCCTGATAAATCATAGAGTTGAGAGATGTTCTCATTTTTAGAGAAGGTGACAATCTGCTGATCTTGTCTCGTACGGTATTCTCCATTGAAGGAAGCTATTTTTTCTCCGGTGATGTCATAAAGAAAAGAAGTATCCTCACTCTCAGAGAATGTCATCATAGTTGCTCCGTCGGAATAGCGATATTCTCCATTGAAGAAAGCTATTTTTTCTCCGGTGATGTCATAGAGAAAAGAAGTATCCTCACTCTCAGAGAAAGTTATTAGTTGGTTACTATTATGGCCCACATGCTTGCCGCTAAAAGAAGCTAACAGTTGACCAGAAAGATTGTAAAGTCGGGAGACGTCATTGCTTTGAGAGAAAGTTGTCAACAGTTGATTTTCTTGGATGAAACGAGGGCGATCGCCGCTAACAGAAGCGACTAGCTCTCCAGAAAAATTGTATAGTCTGGATCTATCTTGGTTCTGTAAAGAAGTTGCCAGCCATTTGTTGTCGTCGCTAAATTTTGCATTGGCGCCTTCAAGCGAGGCAATCATCTGACCAGAAACATCGTATAGATAAGAGGTAGTGTAGTCGTTGGATGTAGTTGCTAGTCTTTGACTATCGTTGCTAAACTCAGGAAATGTACCTGATAAAACAGCTACCTGCTGTCCTGAAGTGCTGTAAAGATAAGAAGTATCGTCTTCGATGACAGAGGCCACAATCCATTTACCATCTTCACTAAACTCAGATAGTAAGCCGCTAGCTTTCAGGCTGCCTAAAATGCTGTTTACCGATGTTCTTAGCGCCATTAATGGACTAACTGCTACAGCGTCAGGTTTTTCTGACAGATTTTGAGATGAGGCAACCAGCTGG
>JBARVS010000100.1:0-26669 GCA_049646385.1 Phormidesmis sp.
CAGCCGTAGTTTGCAAACGTGGCATAGGCTCCTGCTAGCTCCAAAGGCGTTAAATCTACCGAGCCTAACGGCAGCGAAATCACCGGATCTATCGGGCTTTTAATGCCTAACGTACGGGCAATTTCAACAATTCGATTAATACCGACCGCCTGACCTAGCTTAATAGCAGGCACGTTACGAGACATTTCTAGCGCCCTGCGCAGAGGCAGACTGCCTGCAAAGCTGCCGTCGTAGTTTCTAGGCGAATAGTAGTTATCACCATCTGGATAAGTAACCGGGGCATCGTTGATGATGCTGTTAGGCGTGAACTTACCCGAGGCAAAAGCCGCGTAGTAAACAAACGGCTTGAACGCAGAACCGGGCTGACGTCTTGCCTGCACCGCTCGGTTGAACTGGCTAGTTTTATAATCAACGCCGCCCACTAGCGCTTTGACAAAGTGGGTGCGCGGATCGATAGCAACTAGCGCCATGGCATCGGCATATGCACCGCTGCCAAAATAGCGATAGTAGCTGTCAGCGACGGTCTCCTCAGCAATTTTTTGCATGTCCAGATCGATGGTCGTCTGAATGCGCATCCCGCCTTTAGCCATGGCCTCTGCACCGAACTGGTCGGTAAGCTCTTGCAGCACTGCATCCGTCACATAGGGCGCTCGGCTAGATCGAAAAGAGGTGATTTCGCCCAGCTTGATAGGCTGTGCTTTGGCCTGCTCTTGCTCAGCGGCGGTAATCCAGTTTAGCTCGCGCATTCGCTGTAGTACGATGCGCTGACGCTGCTTGGCGGTTTCGTAATCGAGAAAGGGGCTAAAGCTTTCAGGGGCCTGAATCAGTCCGGCCATCATCGCCGACTCTGCTAAGGTGAGGTCTTTTGCCGATTTACTAAAGTAGCTTTGAGCGGCTGTTTCTGCGCCGTAGGTATTGTGACCCCAATACACCTGGTTAAGATACAGCTCAAAAATTTCGTTCTTCTTAAAGATCTGCTCGATCCGCATCGCTAAGACAACTTCTACCAGCTTGCGGCTGAGGGTGCGCTCAGGTGAGAGAAAGAGGTTTTTTACCAGCTGCATGGTAATGGTTGAGCCGCCTTGAACGGTCTCACCCGCGCCCAGGTTAGCGAGGGCCGCTCGGCCAATTCCGGCGGGGTTAATGCCTTTGTGAGTGTAAAAATAGCTGTCTTCAATCGCCAGGACAGCGCGTTTGAGGTTGGGATTAACGTCGTCAAAGTCTACAACTTCGCGGTTGGCTTCGTCGTGAACGCTATCGAGCAGCGTGCCTTTGACATCGTAAACGTAGCTGGTTTCTGAAGGGGTGTAGTTACGAAGTATTCGTACGTCTGGCAGGTTGCGAAAGCTGACGGCAAGGCCCACCAGCCCGCCTGCTGCGACAGAGCTGCCTAGCATAGTGGCGGTGAGTAAGGTCGTGGCCCCGATTTGTCCAACGTCTTGAATGTAGCGAAGAACTTGAGGCGATCGCACCGCTCTACGCGAACGAGGACGTACTTTACGATAAGTATTAGAAGACACAGGGCGACGATATTTCCTAACTTAGGGGAGAATTGTCTAAAAGGAGTGAAGGCAAGTTTTTGATTTGCTATCCCGCCAATATAGATGATCTCTGGCGAATGTCTAGTCTTTATAGCAGTTTTTTTGAGCAAATTGGCGTTGGCAATAGCGAAATGCCGCAGTTCTACGAGGGCTAGGGCTTACTTTTTGACAGGCGATCGCTGTGGTTTTCAGGGTGGTTTTCAGGGTGGTTTTCAGGGGAGTCACCCATAAAGCTACACTGAGCAGGATCCGATGCTTTTTATCTTCACCTTCTCGTTTATCCGCTTACCTTTACTTGTTTTATGGCTGCTAGTTCTGCTTCAAACCTGTCTGCTTCGCTATCGGCTGATATTCCGGCAGAGTTTGCCGATATTTATCGGGGCGTGAGTGAAGTTTTTCCGGATCAAAAGGCTTCAGATGAGGGCAGTGCTGATGCGAGTAATAGCTTAGTGGTGCGGTTGCAGCAGCATCGCCCCTTGCGTATCAAGCTAGGTATCGATCCAACTGGATCAGAAATTCACCTGGGCCACAGCACCCTCATTCGTAAGCTGCGGGCTTTTCAAGATGCTGGACATACGGCGATATTGCTGGTGGGCGATTTTACCGCGCGAATTGGCGATCCGAGCGATCGCGCCGAGGTACGCAAGCAGCTCACCGAAGCAGAAGTTAAAGCCAATGCTGAAACCTATATAGAACAGGTGCGGCCTATTCTAGACTTTGACACGCCAGGGCGCTTAGAGATTCGCTACAACTCTGAGTGGCTCAATGATGTGGATTTGAGCAAAATGCTAGAGCTGCTGAGCACAATGACGCTTGGCCAGATGCTGGCCAAAGAAGGCTTTTCTAATCGCTATGAAAAGGGCACGCCAGTTTTTTTGCATGAGTTTTTATATCCGCTGCTGCAAGGCTACGACTCAGTCGCGCTCAAGTCGGACGTAGAGCTAGGCGGCACCGATCAAAAGTTTAACCTAGCCGTTGGTCGCGATTTGCAGCGGCACTTTGGCCAGCCGCCTCAGTTTGGCATGTTGCTGCCGCTGCTAATTGGCACTGATGGCACTCAAAAAATGTCTAAGTCGCTAGGCAACTACGTCGGCCTGCAAGAAGATCCGCTCTCGATGTATTCCAAGCTTGAAAAAACGCCAGATGCGGTAATCACGGACTACTTCACGCATTTGACCGATCTGCCTTTAAACGATCTGCCCAAAAGCCCGAGAGAACAGCAAAAGCTACTAGCCAAGGTTGTTACGGGCCAGTTTCATGGAGAAGCTGCCGCAGACCAGGCTCAGCAGGACGCCTTGACGCTAATAGCAGGACAGGCACAGGCGGCTGAGGCCGTCGCAGAATTTTCCTTAGCAGGCGTTGGCTTTCCTGCCAAGCTTTTTTACTTACTCGGCGCGACGCCGCTATGTGCAAGCAGCAGCGAAGCCCGCCGCCACATTAGAAACGACGCGGTTAAAATGGATGGCGAGAAAATGGAAGATCCTAACCTTACGTTTGATGGGCCAGATGAACTGGTTGGAAAGGTCTTACAGATTGGCAAAAAAAAGTTTGTCCGACTAACCCATTAATTTTCCCGCATTCCATAGGGGCTGGCCTCGTGCCCGCCCGCAGCCACCCATCCAAACATGCCAGCCTATGAAGAGCGCAGCCGATCAAATCATCGTGCCATTAGACGTTTCAAAAGAAGAGGACGCGATCGCCCTGATTACCTCCCTCCCCCAAGTCACCTTTTGGAAAGTCGGCCTAGAGCTATTCGTCAGCAGCGGCCCAACTCTTTTGAAAACGCTTAAAGATCGCAACAAACGTATCTTTTTAGACCTAAAATTTCACGATATTCCTAACACTATGGCAGGTGCCTGTAAAGCAGCAGGGCGCTATGGCGTAGACCTATTGACCGTCCATGCGAGTGCTGGCAGCATCGCGCTTACAGCGGCACAGGCGGCGGCGGTCGAAGGCGCAGCGGCGGCGGGCTGCGAGCCTGCGCGGGTGATTGCCGTGACGCTGCTGACGAGTATAGGAGAGCGATCGCTTCACGACGAGCTAAAAGTATCCATAGTCACTAGCGACTACGCCCAGCAGATGGCCCAGCTTGCCCAAGCCAGCGGCCTGAGGGGTGCGGTTTGCTCGCCGCAAGAAGCAGCCTTATTAAAAGCTACCTGTGGTAAAGACTTCTGCCTAGTCTGTCCCGGCGTGCGGCCTAGCTGGGCCCAAAAGGACGATCAGCAGCGCGCGATGACCCCTGCTGAGGCCACAAAAGCTGGCGCTGATTATTTGGTAATTGGGCGACCCATTACCCAAGCGGCAGATCCAGCAGCGGCCTTCTCGCGTATTTGTGAGGAGATGGACGCCTGATGGGTGCACGCCTGATGCGGTTGTCAGCGGTAGCGATCGCCCTGCTTTTGGTAACCCATCAGGCAGCGGCTAGGGGGTTAGACAATAGCCCAGATCCATTAGCTGACCTGTCTTTAGACGAATTAGAAAAACCGCCAGAAGATCTAGCGCCGCCAGAAGAGCAGCCAGAAGCATCGCCGCCTGCTGATAGTGATACGGGTGAAGAGAGATCTGGAACATATTTGCGATCGCCCAGCATCTGTCCTAGTGATATAGAACCGCTCACCGCCGCGCTCATTCGCGACATTCCCAACTACACCAATCGCGTCCTTCAGCGCACCGTCGCCGTCTTACCCAACAGCAGCGCTGATAGCCTTTCAGACAGTATCGCGCGCGCCCCCTACAGACCTTCCTACGTCCTGATTGCCGGACGCCCTGAGCTAGAGCCGCTCGATTTGAGCAATTACGCACTCACTACCGATCCAGAAGCGGGCGGGCCACTGACGCAAGTATTTTTCACAACGCTGTCGCGTCAATATTCAGGGCTGCGAGTCAATGAAGTGCAGGAATATCACTGGCTGTTTCTGGCGCAGGTGCCTGATGGCTGGTGGCTAGCGTTTATGTTTTCGGCTATAGATGATGCCGATACGGTGCGATCGCCCTTACCACCCCGTGAAAATAGCGAAGGCAGCGTAGGGCAGGCCGTTCAGCTATGGCTACGAGACTGCCGAGCAGGTGTGATTGACCGCCTAGACTAATTTTTCCTATTCAAGCTAAGCCTCAGCCCCTCGAATCTCGTCAAGCTTGGCGCGGACGGCTTGAATATCTTGCCACATCAGCCACTTGGGTTTGCCCGGATCGCGCGACGGATTGCGCAGCAAATAAGCAGGATGAAGAATCGGCATACATTGACGCCCTTCCCACTCAATCCACTGGCCGCGAATTTTGGTAATGCCTCGCTTTTCGCTAGGGATAATGCCTTTTACAGCAGTAGCACCCGTTAGCAAAATGATCTTAGGGTCAACCAAACGGATCTGTTCCAAAATATAAGGGCGGCAGGCGTTGATTTCAGCCGTCGAAGGATTACGGTTACCGGGCGGACGGCATTTTACAATATTGCAAATATAGGTATCTTTTTCGCTGTCTAAACGGACGGCAGCCAGAATTTTTTCAAGTAGCTGGCCCGATCTGCCCACAAAAGGAAGACCCTGCTCGTCCTCCTGCTGTCCAGGGCCTTCACCAATAATTAAGATGGGCGCAGTGCGGCTCCCCCTACTCACAACAACATGCGTACGAGTTTCGGCTAGCTCGCAGCGCTGACAGCCTTTGCAGTGAGCAGATAGCTCATCGAGATTGTCGTAGGTGCCGGGTGGAATTGGCACTTTTGCGCTAGTCGGAATTTTGTCAGGGTCGAAGTCTGTCGGGGGCGGAGTTGCCTCCACACCGCTCGCGCTGAAGAGATCGATCTGGTCAACCATGACGGAATGTGTAAAAGGGGCATAAAGATTATTCATCTTCAGTTTAGAGGTAAACTCGTCGGCTAATGGCGTGAGTTGCACCCGTTGGCTGAGATTTTATGCCTAAAGACAGGTTTTAAGAGCCCAGATAGCTAAAGGAAAAATACTATTCAAACGACTGCGCACAATAGTCGTTGACTTGCTCAACCGTCGCCGATTCCTTGGCGTCCATTGATAAAATATCGTCGTAAGCGCGGTTTCCTTTGGTTTGATAATCGTTAAAAACGTCTCTCAAGGCATCTTCTGTTTTTGCATTGACGACAAGCTGCATCGCCTCACCCGCCGTCTTCAAAGCGGCTTTAGATCCGGCTAGTGCCGTAACGTAGTTTTCTTTGTATTCATTAAGCTGTGGGTCGGTGAGGTTGAGCCCGCCCAAATCTTGAATCATGGCGTCAAGCTGGCCAGTGGTCTCATTGACAGCGGCAGTGTAGTCGGTAGCTGCCGCCTGGACGTCTTTTAGATTTTGCGCGCCTGATGCTTTTATTTGTGAGCTTTTGATATCTGCTTCAAAGTTGTCTCTAAGCGATTGGTAGCGCTGGGTGACATCAGCGAACTGCTTGCACTGTGAGGCGGCAGTGCTACAGCTAGAAAGCAAGAGCGCGCCGAGGAAAATAAGAGCGGTTTTAGGGAAAGTCATGTAGATGAAGGCCGTAAAGTGACGAGCCAGTTGATTGGCCGTTATCTATAGTTACTTATAGTAGTTTCTAGCGATTGTTTTGAGGATTTCACTTTGGTAGCCAGTGCAGCTGAGTCAGCGTTTCACCCGATCTCTAGCGAAGCAGCCGTGAGCCGTCACCGCCAGCGGTTTTCAGTCCTTAATAACAAGCTGTATTTTAACTATGGAGGGCAGGGGCCGATGGCCGATAGCGCGATCGCCAGCCTCACCCAAGCCCAGCAAACTATTCAAACCGACGGGCCTTTTTCGGGCGCGGCTTATGAATGGATCAAGGCGCAAGGAATGCAGGTAAGAGGCGCGATCGCCCAAGCCTTAGGCACCGCCCCTGAAACCATCACGCTCACCGAAAACGTTACCGTAGGCTGCAACATTCCGCTATGGGGGCTGCCTTGGCAAAGCGGCGATCACATTTTGATGGGAGACTGCGAGCATCCCGGCGTCGTGGCTGCGGTGGCCGAGCTGAGCCGCCGCTATGGGTTAGAAGTAAGCACCTGCGCGCTGGCCGACACGCGCAACGAAACCAGCGCTGATCAAGGCCCAGCGGCTGTAATTGAGAAAAATCTACGGCCCAACACGCGGCTGGTCATCATCAGCCATATTCTGTGGAACACGGGTCAAGTTCTCCCGATGAAGGAAATCGTTGCGATATGCCACAATAACGCGCCTCATACTCGGGTATTGGTAGATGCTGCGCAGTCGGCGGGGTCGCTGCCGTTAGATCAACCGGGCTGGCGTCTGCCAGAGAGCGAGGTGGACTATTACGCTTTTACAGGGCATAAGTGGTGGTGTGGCCCAGCCGGTATTGGCGCGCTTTACGTTCGGCCTGAAGTGCTAGACGAAACGGCCCCGACTTTTATCGGCTGGCGCGGCATCGAAATGGACGGGGCTGGGTTTCCAGCAGGGTGGAAGCCTGACGCTCAGCGGTATGAGGTGGCGACTTCTGACTATCCGCTGTGGAGTGCCCTGCACGAGGCGATGACGGTGCAGGCAGAGTGGGGCACCAGCCAGCAGCGCTATGAGCGGCTGTGTGAGCTGAGTGAGCGACTGTGGAAAGGACTTAGCGCAATTCCACAGGTGATGTGTTTGCTAAACCAAGCACCACCGCCATCAGGCTTAGTCTCTTTTCAACTTTTAGAGAGTGATGGTCAGCCCAGTCCTGACTTGCATAACGCCCTCGTGCAGCAGTTAGAGGCGCAGAAAATATACCTGCGAACTTTGCTTTCACCGCACTGCGTGAGGGCCTGTGTGCACTACCTCACGCTGGAATCTGAGGTAGATGCCCTCATAGAAAAGGTGGGTGCCTTTGTTGAATAAAGTTAAATAAAGCTGAATAAAGCGGGCGACGAGGGCTGCTATTTGTATTCTTTGCCTTCGTAGTCTCGACAGCCTTCGCAGGGGCCGCTAGGATTTGGCGCGCAGCGAATGAAGGGCGACCTGGCATTCATCTGACAGGTAATATCGCCAATTACCCAGCCCATGCCCTCAACATAGTGCGCATCAGGCACACGCGAATGGCTAGAGAGCCGTCGAAACCGAGCTTGAGCGGCGTGGTCGGCGGCCATGTGAAGACTCTGCTGAACCTGCCTACGCGAGTGTATGCAAACTAAAAGGGAAATGGCTGCTGGCGCTAGGCCAACGAACAGAGTCAGCGCGATAAGCATGTGAGCAGGGATCGAAATGCCACCAAAATCCTAACGCATCTATTCCTTTTGCTTGGGCTGGAAGGTGGACTTCACATGCAGATCTCTGAGCTGAGCGTCGTCTACGCCAGCGGGGGCGTTGGTGAGCAGGTCGCGGGCCTGTTGGGTTTTGGGGAAGGCGATCGCCTCTCGAATAGACTGCTCACCCGCTAGCAGCATTACCAGCCGATCTAGTCCGTAGGCAATGCCCCCATGCGGCGGCGTGCCATATTCAAACGCCTCTAGTAAAAAGCCAAACTTATCGTCAGCCTCTGCCTTAGAGAGCCCAATCGTTTCAAATACTTTAGCCTGCACGTCGGGCTGATAAATGCGCAAAGAGCCGCCGCCGATTTCGTAGCCGTTGTACACAATATCGTAGGCCACCGCCCGAGCGCTCGTTAATTCTGCCACATCGTCAGGATGGGGCGCGGTAAACGGATGATGCAAGGCTTCGTAGCGATTTTCATCAGCATTCCACTCAAACATCGGAAACTCAGTCACCCACAGCAAATTGGTTTTGCTCTCGTCAATCAGGTTGAGTTCTTGCGCGATCGCCTGCCGCAGCTTATCTAACGTTGCATTCACCGTCGCCGCGTCGCCTGCGCCAAACAGCAGCAAGTGTCCTGGCTGTGCGCCTGTGCGCTCTAGCAGGGTTTGCGTTTGCTCAGGCGTGAGGTTGTCTTTAATTGCGCCAATGGTGTCAATTTCGCCGCCCTCACGCACCCGAATATAGGCCACGCCCCGCGCGCCCGCATCCGTCGCCACCTTAAACAAGTCGCCCTTGGGCTTAATGCGAACGTTAGAAATTGCCTCGTTGCCACCCGGAATCGGCAGCACTTTTACGAGTCCACCGCTAGAAACTGCGCCCGAGAAAACTTTGAAGCCAGAGTCTTTAACGATATCTGAAACGTTGACTAGCTCTAAGCCATAGCGAGTGTCGGGTTTGTCGCTGCCGTAGCGATCCATCGCTTGGGCGTACGTGAGTCGGGGCAAGGGCGTCGGGATGTCAATGCCTTTAACGGTCTTAAAAATGTGAGCCAGCAGCCGCTCGTTTAAGCCCAGAATTTCTTCCTCGCTCATAAAGCTCATTTCCATGTCGAGCTGCGTAAATTCGGGCTGACGGTCGGCCCGCAGATCTTCATCGCGAAAGCAGCGAGCAATTTGATAGTAGCGATCCATGCCCGCGACCATCAGTATTTGCTTAAAGAGCTGCGGTGATTGCGGCAGCGCAAACCAGTCGCCTTCATTCACCCGAGAAGGCAAAATAAAGTCACGAGCGCCCTCGGGTGTAGATCGCGTCAGGATGGGCGTTTCTATTTCAATAAAGTCTTCTTGGTCTTCTAAAAAGCGGCGGATGGCTTTGGTGATGTCGTGGCGCAGGCGCATGTTTTTGGCCATGCGATCGCGCCGCAAATCCAAATATCGATACTTCAGCCGCAGATCTTCACGCACGTTCTCCTCATCCGCCGTAGACACCTGAAACGGCATCTGCTTGCGCACCGCGTTAAGAACCACCAGCTCATCGGCATAGACCTCCACTTGACCTGTGGGCAGTTTTTCGTTCAGCGAGTCGGCAGGGCGCTGCGTGACGCGGCCTACAACCTTGACAACGTACTCATTACGGACTTCTTCCGCAATCGGGTACGACTGCGGCGTGCGTTCGGGGTCGCTGACGATTTGGACAATGCCTGTGCGATCGCGCAAGTCCAAAAACACCACCCCGCCATGATCTCGTCTGCGATCTACCCAGCCATACAGCGTGACCGTTTTTTCAATGTGCTCGGCTCGAAGCTGACCGCAATAAAGGCTACGCATGGCGATAGGCAGGTAAAAAATACCGTAAATAAAACCTTTACATTATGAGCGATCGCCGCTCCTTTCAACACCTAATGTTAATTCAAGCTGATATATCGCGTGGGGGTGTAAAAATATTATCCCTGCGATAGTTTCACTTCAAATGAGTGATAGTATGGCCTCCTAACCAATCGCTAGGGGTGCCCGCAATTCTTATTGTTAAGAAGCGCGAGGCTGAGAGCATACCCTTGAACCTGAGTCTGGATAATGCCAGCGGAGGAAAGCATGAAGCCTTCAGAAAACTTTTCTGGTGCTGCTCAGCAAGACCTGAAAAGCCAGAATCTAGAGAGCCGTAATCTCGAAAGCCAGAATCTAGAGAGTCAAAGCCTAGAAAACTATATGGTCAGCCGAAATCAAATCGGCGATCGCATGGCTTTAGCGACGGTTACGGCATCGGCGATGGGCGCGTGGATTTTGTTTAGTCCGCCTGAAGCGGGCTCGGCCTTTGGTGGGATAACGGCTGTTTTAGGCTACTGCTTGGGTTCGGCAGCGGCGGTATTTTTGTTCGTATTCGTGGGGCCAAGGCTCAGGCAGATTATGCCCTGGGGTCATTCGCTTAACGAATACGTGCGGCATCGGTTTAGCCAGGGCCGTTTCGGGGGCTCAATTTATTGGCTCACCGTTGGGGTCATGCTGCTGTATATGTTTGTGTATTTGGCGGCTGAGCTAACGGCGATCGCCCTGGCCCTTCAGCTCATCATCAACATTCCTTTATTTGTCACCTCGCTCGTCGTCATCACCGTTGTTTTCATCTACACCGCCTATGGCGGGCTTAAAGCGACAATTTTGACTGACGCCATTCAGTTCGCGCTAATTGTGCCGCTGCTAGTCATTTGCTTTGGCACAACCGTGGTGCTCATGGGCGGCTTTGGCGCGGCGTTTGAGCCAGTTTCAAAAAACTTGCCTGAGCTATTGTCTCTTGGCAATGTTGACGGGCTGCGGTTTGGCGCTACTTTGTTGATTGCAACCGTTGCCGCCGAATTGTTTAATCAGGGCAACTGGCAGCGAGTGTACGCCTGTAAAACCGATCAGACCGTGCGCCGCGCTTTTTTAGGCTCGGCGCTGGTGATTTTGCCGATGATTGCGATCGCCGGACTCCTCGGCCTCATGGCAGCGGGTTCTGGTCTAATTGGCCCCACCGCCTTTTTTGAGCTGCTGCAAAGCTTAGCGATTCCAGGCTGGCTGCTGTGGGCCGTGATTGTGCTAGCCCTAGCGCTGGTAATGAGCAGCCTAGATTCTTTACTTAACGGCATGAGTTCCGTGCTGACAGCCGATTTGCTCAACATTACGCATCGGCCTGATAAGGTGCTGAAAATTTCGCGATGGCTGACGGTGGCAGTAGGGGTGCCGGCGGTGGCGATCGCCGCCCAAGGCTACAGCGTCCTCTATCTGTTCTTTGTTGCCGACCTGCTCTGTGCAGCCCTCATCTTCCCGATTGTTTTTAGCCTTTACAGCCGCTATCTCACAGCAAGCAATGCCTTTTGGAGTTCTATCATCGGCATTTTTGCAGGCGGCGCTTTCTTCCCAAAGCCTGACTTTGCGCCTTTGTTCAACATTCCAGGCGGCGGCGACCTGCTCAACAGTTTTGCCGCCGCCCTAGTCACGTCAGCCATCGTGACCTTGCTATGGAACACCCTGGATAAAACAAAAAACAACAGCAGAGTTTCGCCCTTTAACTACAGCGAACTGAAACAAGTTCAGTTCGGCAAAACAACAGATCAAAACAAGCAAGTTTAATAGCAAATTAAGACAACAAATTGACCTGCCCTTCACACCTACCCTCCACACCTATAGGACTTCTACCAATGAAATCTTCTACTGTTCTAACCACTGCGCTGCGAACTAGCTGGATTGAAAAGCGCCAAGGCCAAGCTAACGTTTCGCAGATGCACTACGCCCGTCAGGGCATTGTCACCGAAGAAATGGCCTATGTAGCCCACCGAGAAAACCTGCCAGCAGACCTGATTAAAGACGAAGTGGCACGGGGTCGGATGATTATTCCGGCCAATATCAACCATCCCAACCTGGAGCCGATGGCGATTGGCATTGCCAGCCGATGCAAAGTAAACGCCAACATTGGCGCATCGCCCAACTCTTCTGATATCAACGAAGAAATTGACAAGCTGCGGCTAGCCGTGAAGTATGGCGCTGATACGCTGATGGATCTTTCCACTGGCGGCGGCAACTTAGATGAGATTCGCACGGCGGTAATTAACAACTCACCCATTCCCATTGGCACCGTGCCGATTTATCAAGCGCTAGAGAGCGTACATGGCAGCATTGAAAACTTAGACGCGCAAGACTTTTTGCACATTATTGAAAAGCACGCACAGCAGGGCGTGGACTACATGACCATCCATGCGGGCATTTTGATTGAGCATCTGCCGCTGGTGAAAAATCGTTTGACGGGTATTGTCTCTCGTGGCGGCGGCATTATGGCTCAGTGGATGCTGCATCACCACAAGCAAAATCCGCTGTTTAGCCACTATGACGACATTATCGAAATTTTCAAGCGCTATGACGTTTCGTTTAGCCTGGGTGACTCTTTGCGTCCGGGCTGTCAGCACGATGCTTCTGACGAGGCGCAGTTTGCTGAGCTAAAAACGCTAGGAGATTTGACCCGTAGAGCTTGGAAACACGATGTGCAGGTGATGGTAGAAGGGCCGGGGCACATTCCGCTCGATCAAATTGAGATGAATGTGAAAAAGCAGATGGAAGAATGTTCTGAAGCACCTTTTTATGTGTTGGGGCCGCTGGTGACTGATATTGCACCCGGTTACGACCACATTACCTCTGCAATTGGGGCGGCAATGGCGGGCTGGCATGGCACGGCGATGCTTTGCTACGTCACGCCTAAAGAGCATTTGGGCCTGCCAGATGCTGAAGACGTGCGCAACGGGCTGATTGCCTACAAAATTGCGGCTCATGCGGCAGATATTGCGCGTCATCGTCCGGGTGCGCGTGATAGAGATGATGAGCTTTCTCGCGCTCGCTATAACTTCGACTGGAACAAGCAGTTTGAGCTTTCGTTAGACCCAGAGCGGGCACGGGAGTATCACGATGAAACGCTGCCAGCAGATATTTATAAAACGGCTGAGTTTTGCTCTATGTGCGGGCCTAAGTTTTGCCCTATGCAAACTAAGATTGACGCTGAGAAGCTTTCTGAGCTAGAGAAATTTTTAGCAAAAGAGGCGATCGCTTCATAGATAATCGCATTTATACCGCCTTCAATACTTGAGTTGTTATGCCCCCTCACGCTTCTTCTAAAGACCTTTGGCAGCGTGAGGGGGCAGCTCGTTTTGATATTGGTAACGCCTTTTTTCGATCCACTAGCCAAACGGGGCGTGACCTAGCCGTACTAGCGGCCCTTTCTCACAAAAATCGGCCCGACCGCAAAGGCCGCGCTCTACGCATACTCGACGCTATGACGGGCTGCGGCGTTCGCCCGCTGCGCTATGTGCTAGAAGCCGGGGCCGACTATGTATGGGCCAATGAAGGCAATGTTGATTTGCAGCAGCTCAGCACAAACCTCAGCAGTGGATTATCGTCTGATCAATATCGGATTACTCACCAAGACGCCAACAGCGTTTTTTTCGATTGCTACCAGCGGCGAGACTTTTACGATTTGATTGACGTAGATGGCTTTGGTAGCCCAATGCCGACACTGGCAACTGCGCTGTGGGCTGTAGCGCTGGGCGGCTTGCTGTATCTCACTAGCACCGATGGGCGGGCGACTAGCGGCCATGCGCCTGATGCCAGTTTGCAAACCTACGGGGCTTATGGGCGATCGCACCCCGCCGTCCATGAACAAGGTCTACGGCTACTCATGGGCCTAGTCGCACAGCAGGCTGCCGCCAGAGGACTCGCTGCCCAGCCCGTTTTTTCCTTTTACCAGGGAGAAGTAAACCGGGTGATGGTGCGCATTACCAGATCCTCTGTTTGGAACTCGGCCTACTATGGATTTTTGGCTTACTGCCATCGCTGCGGCCAGTTTCAAAGCGTGCGGTGGAAAAAGCTAGGCCGTGTGGCATGTGATTGCAGTAATGATGTAACGCTCGGCGATCGCCCTGCGGTAAGTGGCCCAATGTGGCTAGGGCCATTGCACGATAGGCATGAGCTAGAAAACATGCGGCAGCAGGCTATTTTATTCCAGACCTATCCCCACCCTAACGATCCAAGCCCCGAGCGATGGACAAAGTGCCAGCTGCTAATAGAAACAATGCAGGCCGAAGCTAATCTGCCGCCCTATCACTACCCGCTAGCAGAAATCGGCAGACGAGGAAAAATAGACATTCCACCAAAACAGGCGTTAATTTCTCAAATCCAGCAGCAGGGATTTGCGGCTACACTAACTCACATCAGCCCGCAGGCGATTAAAACGGACGCGCCTATAGCCGTCTGCATTCAACTGGCCAAGCAGCTGCATAATCAATACGTGTGAGCAACTGGCACAGCGATCACCTTGGCCGGAATCAGCGTTTTGTACCGTGAAGAGATACGTTAAGCACAGTCGTTAGGTGAGTTCCCTCTCAAAAATTGCTATGAAAATGCTACTAGCAGGCTTAGCCATCGTCGCGGCCACCGTCGGAGCTGGAATAGGCTATGCCGCCATGCAAACATCTACCCTGCCAGACTGGTACTCGCAGACTGCTTCTTCAGAAAGCCCTGAGGCTAGCTATGAGCCAGCCGCTTCGACCTACAGCAGCGATGGCGCAACGACTGTCATTCCAGCCAGCAGGCTCAACCAAATGGTAACCGAGGCGATCGCCAGCCAATCCTACACAGCCCCCATCTTAGACGCCGCCAAAGGCATCAACACCTCCATCAAAAACGGCAGAATAGAAAGCGGAGCCGTCATCAACTTGGCTGATTTGCCGCTAGCAGCCTTACCAGCCGAAGGACAACAGGCCGTCAACCAGCTCACCCAAACCTTTCCCTTCCTGGCCAATCGCGACGTATACCTCGGCGTTGAAGGCGCTCCTAAGGTAGTCGATGGCAGCCTTAGCTTAGATGATACCCATATCAAGCTAGGCCAGCTAAAGCTGCCGATTGCAAAGGTCGCCAGTCAGCTTGGCCTTTCGCAAGGCGATATTGAACAGCAGATCAACGCGCTGCTCAGCCAGCAGGGGCTAAGTCCTCAAGATGTTGAAATAGTGGACGGGCAGCTCGTCATTCGCGAACAGTAGTATACGAGACTGCTTTTACTGCTCTTGAACAAGCCGCATATAGTTACGCTTGAGCTGAATATTGCTCTCAGCCATTTTTTCGGATAAACCTGCTTCTGCATCGCTTAGCCCCTCATAAAAGACGGCAGAGCGCTGTACGGAAATGTATTCCTGCCAAAGTCTTTTCAGCAAAGTAGCGGCTTCTGAGCTTTCGCCTTCAACTTGAGAGACGACCGCTGCAAACTGCTCAGCGGCTTGGTCGTAATTTTTGCCGCTTTGGGCAAGGGCGATCGCACCTAACAGCGTCGTCTCTAACAGACTTTTAGGCGCATCTTTGGGCACAGCGTTAGACTCAGGCGAATCATTAGCAGAAGGAGCAGGCTGCGACTTGTCAGACATAACAATAAATTAAGAAAAGCTACAAATATCAAGATAGCCCTGCCTCTAACCAGCGGCATCGTCCGTCTTATAGAGGAGAGGAAAGGAGAGCCTCTGCAAAAATGTAGAAACCATATAGAAAACACAGCCAGAAAACACAGCAATGTTAGCGGCAGTAAGTTGTACAGCCCCAATGCTGACTACGCGGCATTCTAGGGCCACGCCAGCCGCGCTTCCGTAGCTCTTTAGCAATCAAGCGATTAATCCCCGCGTGGGCCACTAGCACCACTGCCCCTCTGCCTTCATCCCTACCTTCACCTCTACCCTCAGAGCATCCCGGCAACGGGCCTTTAAGATAGCTTTCCAACAAATCTGCGGCGGCATAGGCTCTAGCCCTAGCGCGCGCCAGCGACTCAGACCGAGAGCTGTAGCCCATTCGCCACAGCAATAAGGCAATCACTGACCATACCAGCGCCGAAAAACGCAGATAGCGAGGAAAATCTACCGGGAACTCAATCTCTCGAAACTGCGGATCGACCACGGGTGGCGCAATCACGCCCAATAGCTCAGCCGTATGCATCGCCCGAGGCCGACTGCTGGCAAATACATAGTCAGCTTGGCTCACTACCTGCCGTACGGCCAGCGGTGGCAAAGCTCGCTGCGTAATTTTGGCAGCATCGTAGCGCTCTACAAACTGCCTAAACTGGTGGCCCCGCACCTTTTGGCGCAAAGAAACCGCAGGCGGGCCGTGACGAATGAGCGTAATGGAGTGTTGGGTAGATGCTTGCATGGTTAGAAGAAGCGGCTGACGATAGCGTAAAATCTGCATTGGCAGCTCAGCGTTCGGCAACCGGCATTAGTATCCGGTCAAAAATTTTATGGTCAGAGATTCGGCGGTAAATATGGCTTCTACTCCTATTCTTGATCGTACTTTAGGACATCCCGATTGGCACCAGCTAGCCGACAAATCTTTGGCGGGCGCTGGTCTCACTCAGGCTGAAGCAGTGTCTGTGCTTCAAGCTCCCGACACTGACCTGCTTGACCAGCTAGCAGCGGCCTATCGAGTGCGCCGTCATTACTGGGGCGATCGCGTTCGGCTACATTTTTTAATGAATGCGCAGAGCGGCCTGTGCCCCGAAGACTGCCACTATTGTTCCCAATCCAAAATTTCGGGTGCCGAAATTGAAAAGTATCCTCTCATGGCCACCGAAAAAATCGTCGCAGCAGCAGGGCGAGCCCATGACATGAAAGCAGGCACCTTTTGCATGGCAATTTCTGGCCGTAGCCCTTCCCAAAAAGTATTTGACGGCATTTTAGAAGCCGTGCGCACCGTCAAAGGCCAATACCCCATGCGAGTGTGCACAACGCTGGGCCTGCTCAACGAACATCAGGCCCATCAGCTCAAAGCCGCAGGCGTAGATCGCATCAATCACAATCTCAATACGGCGGAAGCTCACCACGCTGATATCTGTACCACCCACAGCTATCAGGATCGTCTCTCTACGGTAAAGGCCGTTCAGTCGCCAGGGCTAACAACCTGCTCACGCGGCATTTTTGGCATGGGCGAGTCGGACGATGACATCGTTTCGCTAGCAACCTCTCTTAAGGATCTCAATGTCACTAGCGTGCCGCTAAACTTTCTAATTCCCATTCCAGGCACGCCCTTTGCCGAGCGCAGCGAACTCACCCCACAGCGATGCCTGCGGATTTTGTGCCTATTTCGGCTCATGCTGCCAGCGCAAGAGATTCGGATTGCAGGCGGGCGGGAAGTGCATTTGCGATCGCTTCAGCCCCTCGGCCTCTACGCTGCTAACTCAATTTTCATTGGCGACTATCTCACCACCCCCGGCCAGTCAGCCCAACAGGATTTTGACATGATTCGCGACGCTGGTTTTGTCATTGAGCCAGCGTAGTCTTTTATGGCTTAGCGTGCATTTATTATGCTGCAATATGCATACATTCTCATAGCGTGTAATTTTTGACAGTAATATTTGATACAAAGAGCAGGCGCTTAAGGCGTTCATATTTTCGCGATCGCCACCGGGAGCTTTTGAAGCCTTTTTAACGTCTCTAAAAGCAGCTTCAAACATAAGCGTCTTGACTAGGTATTAAAACCACCCAGTCCAAACCATCGAATCAAAATCATCAGGGGAACTGACATAGCGACACTCACAGAGATCGGCTATTCGGAACAAAGCATCTTAGGAAAGCCTTTCAAAGGAGTCGCCTCACTTATTGGACTCCACTCAACGAGGTAGAGAAAAACCTTTAACGCACACAATTAGCAAAACTGTTCTGACTATCAAACAGCTGACTGAAAGATAAAAGTGAAGATAAACTTCAAGCGATGCCTCATGCTTGCATCTCTGATGTTTACTCACGTCCTCACATCTTTTGACCAAAGCTTGTTGGCAAGCTTGTCATACCAAGATACGTAAGTAATCTAAAGTGCTTGTGTGCTCAAAACTACTTGTTTAACATCCACATTCCTTAAGTACATAGTGGTTCTTTGTAGTCTCTCAATAGCTTTCATATGCGCCACTTTACTCGTGCTCATGCAATATTCTTAACAACCCATCAGCCAGCAACCTCAAGGTTAGCCTGCATCATCAAAGCCCGACCCATCATTAGCTTGTGGACTATGCTCCTATTTGCAATGCTAGCGGGATGCGAAGAGCAGCTTTACGACAACAGCGCAAATACCGCACCCATTCCCAATGCAGTCAATACGGCTGGGCTCAACCCCTCACTGACTATTACCTACCCTCAAGGCAACGCTGAAGACAGCAGCGCATTTATTCAGGTTGCCGAAAATAGCCCTACCGTTGCTCAGGTCAAGGCTCAAGATGTCGCTGGTAGCAAGCTTATCTATCGCCTGCAAGATGGTGAAGACATGAATCGATTTGTCATGGACGAAAACACCGGCGCGCTTAGCTTCAAGGAACTTCCCGATTGGGAAAACCCCTACGATGCCGATAGCAACAATAACTACATGGTGCTATGGCAGGTTCTTAGCTCAACAGGTGAGGCACGCAGTCAGTTTCTAGTTATCCAAGTTACCGACTTACCTGACTAATCAGCTCACCTGAGGCCGAACTGAAGCCAGATTAAAACTATCTAAATTATCAAGTTTCGGCATTCGATTACAGCATTGTTGGTGAGGGCTGCCATCCATTAGGCATAATATGAGCACACAGCTTAGACCTTTCAAGTCGTCCTACTAACCCGTCATCCTCGCCGTATCTGCATGAGCCGCCGTATATTCATCGGAGATATCCATGGCCATTACGATGGGTTAATGCAGCTGATAGTAATGATTGCACCGACTGGGCAAGATACCCTGCACTTCGTGGGCGATTTGATAGACCGTGGGCCTAAAAGCGCCCAGGTTGTAGAGTTTGTTAGAAAAAACAACTACCCCTGCGTGCTCGGAAATCACGAGCATTTGCTGCTCAATGCCTTTCCCGATGAAAATCCTAACATCGGCGCTTTTCAAAGCTGGCTAAACAGCGGCGGACAGCCTACGCTGACGAGCTATCCAAGTACCGAAGCGCTTTTAGAGCATGTAGATTGGCTGAAAAACCTGCCCCTTTATATAGATTTGGGCGATGTTTTCCTAGTACATGCTGGGTTTAATCCGCAAAAGCCGCTGGCTCAACAAACTCAGATGGACTTTTGCTGGATTCGGGATACCTTTCACAGCTATCCGCGCCCGGTTTTTGATGATAAGTGCATCATCACCGGGCATACCATTACGTTTACGCTGCCGGGGGTGAGCCCAGGGCAAATCGCAAAAGGCCCCGGCTGGCTGGATATTGATACCGGAGCCTATCATCCCAAAAGCGGCTGGCTCACCGCGTTAGACATTGACCACGGCCTGGTTTACCAAATCAATATCCTGACGCAGGCTAAGCGAATGACCACGCTAGCAGCTGCATCAGTCGCTATCGATCCGGCTACCGTCAGGCCCCGGAAGCGACGCCACTTGATGAATTAAGCGCGAAGTTAAGCCAGAAGTTAAGCCAGAAGTTAAGCCAGAAGTCCAAGCTAGAAGTCCAAGCTAGAAGTCAAGCCAGTACGGTTCTACCCGAAAAGTAGTCTTTTAGCTGCTCGGTGTGGTCATGAGCGAGCTGTTCAACAGGCAAATCTTGCACGTGAAATGCTTGTACTTCAATCACTTCGGCCTCATCAAAAATGTTAAAGGAGCCTTCTGCTTTGGCTTCTAAAGCTATGCATACCGAATGGAATCGAGGATCTCGACCTGAGGCAGAATAGACGCCGACCAGTCGGCCCACCTCGGTGAGCGTTAGCCCAGTTTCTTCGGTTAGCTCACGGGCCGCAGCGGTGGCAATGTCTTCGTCCCAATCGACGATGCCGCCGGGTAAGCTCCACAGCCCGCTGTCACGCCGCCGAATCAGGACAATACGGCCATCTGGCAGGAGTGGAATCACGCTGGTGCCGACAATAGGACGGCGCAGCAGTAACCCTAACAGGGTGCGCACTGGCCGCAGCCGACGCAGCAGATAGAATTCTTTGGGCATCAGAAAAGTCCTCACAAAAAGTTTTAAGAGGCTGCCGTTAGCTCCATCAATATCGACGACGACTTGCGCTGTATGAGATTCGGTTTTCGCTTTGCAACAAGAGAACGATTCGTTTGCCTTTGAGCGCTGATAGACTGGCGGTGTTGCTGTCGGCATCAGGCACAGAATACGCTAGGGCCAGATCTCCGATGTTAAAGGTCATAGGTTGGTTGCTAAGGCTCTAGTTTTATAGGTTTTTACAAGGGTGTTTCAAAATAGACAGGCGATTGAGAAGTTGGTAAGAAGAGGAATTGCTAAGAAATTGTATATCGCTAAGTTAGTTAAAGGGGCTACGGCTAGTATTAAGGGCTGATGATGATTTTAACTAGGGATACTGGTTTGCGATCGCCCAAGCTTCACCAAAGATGGCTGTTTGTCACAGTCGTTATGCTGGCTGCCCTCATAGCGGGATGCCAACCTAAAGCGCCAGCTGCCAAGCCAGAGGGCTCGGCCTTGCCCAGCATGAGCGGCTATACTTCAGCGCGCGCGACTCAACAGCCTGCTCAAAGCCAACAAAGCAATCCAGCTCGTGATTTAACCCAAAAGACTAAGGCACAGGACAGCACCCCAAATGCCAAGCTATCAGCAGGGCAGCAGTACTGTTTTTATAAAGCAGGCGACCAGAACTGGCTTGGCATTCGTTTACAGATCACCGATGGGCAAAAAATTACGGGCGAAAGTGCTGGCACAATAGTTTATCCGGAGAAAGGAGAAGCCCGCTATCGGCAAACTTTTACGGGCGAGATAAACGGTGACCAGGCAACGGTAGAAGTCACAACGCAGATTGCAGATTTGACTGAGAATCGACAGGAAACCTGGACGGTGACGCCCCAGCAGCTTGATATGGGACGCATTGCGATTGAAAAGGCGTCTTGCATGAAGGTATCGCCGATTCTCTAGGCTTTGGCTTTTGCAAATGCTGGCGCTTTGACTGAATTGAAGCAGAATTCTTCCTATACCCATCAAGTGATAATGATTATCATTCTATGATATTTTGTAGAGGTCTTTTTTGTTCACCCTTATCTATTACTTAGCTGGAAGGAGTAAGTCAACGTAATGACTTTTCTATCAAAAATAGCCGTTGGGCTGGGCTCGGCGATTCTTCTTTCAAGCTGCACAGCGACGCCTACGGCAAATCCTCAGCCTGCGGGCAGTTCAAAGGCCGATGCTTTGCAGGTAGTGACGACCTTTGTGCCGATGACGAATTTTACCAAGGCGGTGGCGGGCGATCGCGCTCAAGTCACCCAGCTCATTCCCGCCAACATTGGCCCCCACGACTACCAAGCTAAGCCTCAGGACGCCCAAAGCCTCGCAGCTGCCGACGTGCTGATTGAGAACGGTCTATCGCTTGAGAGTTTCCTATCAGATCTGATTGCTAACGCGGGCAATCAGGCGCTAGTAGTGGTGGATACCAGCGAAGGCATAGAGCCGATAGCAGCAGAGGATGAGCATGAGTCCGAACACGAGCCCAGACACGAGTCAGAGCACGAGTCCGAGCACGAGCACGGGCCAAGCGATCCACACATTTGGCTAGATCCTAAAAAAGCTATTCAGCAGGTAGAAAATATTCGAGACGCGCTAGCGACGGCTGATCCTGAAGGCAAGCCAATTTACACCGCTAATGCCGCCGCCTACATCAAGCAGCTTCAGGCGCTAGACCAGAAAATGAGTGAAGCTTTAACACCCTACGCGGGTAAAACCTTTGTGACCTATCACGATTTTGCTGAATACTTTGCTCACAGCTACGACCTGAAGGTGCAATATCTGGTGAATGTGCCTGAGAGCAGCGCTGCACCTGCTGATGTTCAAAGAGTGATTAAAGCCGCTCAATCCTCTAGCCTAAAGACACTGCTGAGTGAGCCGCAGCAGCAGGGCAGTCCTTTTGATGCGATGGCACAGGACTTGGGCGTAGCGGTCTCCACGTTCGACCCCATGGAAACGAGTGGCCCCGAGGGGCTAGAGCCTAATTATTACCTCACAGTGATGACTCAAAATTTGGAAAATCTTGAGGCCGCTTTTGGTCAAGCGACGCCATAGTTTTTGTCTCGGCGTTTTTAGGAGATTAGGTTTTTGGGAGACTTGAAGGACATGCATAACCACAGCGTAGCGACTCGGGCCGTACTTACGATTGACCAGCTCACGGTGCGGCGAGGGCAGCAGGCTGCTTTGCAAGACGTTTCTTTCAGCCTGAAGGCGGGTACTGATGTGGCCGTTGTTGGCCCTAATGGGGCGGGTAAAAGCACGCTGGTGCAGGCTATTTTGGGAATTTTGCCGCGTGAGCGGGGAACCGTGCAGCTGCTGGGCCAAACCGTTGGCGCTAATCGACCGATGCCAGCATCAGTGCGTCATCAGGTGGCCTACCTACCGCAGAACTTTTTGATAGACAGGCGAATTCCCCTGACGGTGAGCGAGCTGGTGGCGCTGGGCTGGGATCAGCTCGGGTTGCAGCTCCCTTGGGCCAAGGCCAAGGCTCGTCAGCTAGCGGTGCGCCATGCGTTAGAACGAGTAGCGGCTGGACATTTGGCTCGCAAGTTTATCAGCGGGCTTTCGGGTGGTGAGACCAAACGGGTGCTGCTGGCCTATTGCTTGGTGCGATCGCGCCAGCTCCTAATCTTAGACGAAGCCCCCGCTGGCCTAGATATGCGAGGCGAGGCCGACTTTTACCAACTGCTGTACGAGCTAAAGGCAGAACAGGGCTGGACAATTTTGCAGATTTCTCACGATTTAGATATGGTGCGTAAGCATTGCGATCGCGTCATCTGCCTTAACCGACGGCTGCTGTGCGAGGGCGTTCCCGAAATAGCGCTAGCGCCCGATAATCTATCAGCAACCTACGGATCTGAGTTTGTCCGCTATCGACACCGCGATCATGCTTGTTGAACTTTTTTCCTATCCCTTTATGCAGCGCGCGCTGATCGGCGGCATCCTTACCGGGCTCACAGGTGGCTTGCTCGGCAGCTTCACGGTTGTCCGTCAGCTTTCCTTTTTTAGCGATGCATTAGGTCATTCCACCCTGCTAGGCGTCAGCATCGGCATTATCTGCGGCGTTAGCGATCCTTCCTTAGTGGTGCTACCGTTCGCGCTGGCGTTCGCGCTTTGCGTCACCGCCCTGATCGAAAAAACAGACCTGTGGACTGACGCGCTGCTAAACGTGATCTACTCATCGTCTCTGGCGATCGCAGTTATCGTACTCAGCCTGTCAGGGCGCTATCAGGGCAGCCTCAATTCTTTGCTGTTTGGCGATATTTTAGCGCTGCAAAAAACGGATTTAACGATCAGTGCTCTACTGCTGTTGGGTTGCAGCCTATTTATAGGGCTTACTTTTCGCACTCAAATGCTGCTGACGCTCAATGAGCCTTTGGCGATCGCCCGTGGCGTCAACGTATGGCTTCACCGCAACGCTTTCATGATGCTGCTCTCACTGGTAGTAGCCACCTCTATCAAAGCGATTGGCGTTTTACTCGTGGGCGCATTCATCGTTATTCCCGCCTGTGCCGCCAGAGGGCTCAGCCGTAATTTCACAGGCTATGTGCTGCTATCTGCTGGACTAGGGGCACTGAGCGCGGCGATAGGAATGCTGCTCTCAGGCTTACTTAACTTACCTTCGGGGCCGAGCATTGTCGTTGCTCAGCTAGCGCTATTTTTAGGAACCTGCTGCTGCCCGCTCATCTCCAAAAGTCTATCCAAAGGTCGTCAGCCGCTGTGATTGACTACTGCAAAGATTGACTACTGCAAAACTACGCTGACCAAAGGCTCAAACTTTTCGACCAAATCGGGGCGCGTCACCAGCGTAGGAAAAGGATGGGTGCTGTAATCCTTACCCGCTACTAGCGGGAACGAGTGTTTGTGATCGAGCGCTGTCCAGCTTGCACCCGCCGCCTGAGCGATCGCCCACACTGCGGCAATATCCCAGATTTTAGGCGTAGCTTCAACCGCGCCCAAGCTAACGCCCGAAGCTACTGTGAGCAGATTGTAAGTCGCAACGCCCAGCATCCGAATTTTGCAGGGAAAGGGCTTTTGCAGCACCTTCATACTGCGAGCGCACAGGCTGAAAAAGTGCGAGCCAGAGGGGGCATCAGCCGCTGGATGAATCGGTTTTCCATTGACGAAAGCACCGACTGGCATCTTTCCGAGGGAATGATCTAGCTGATCGACCCCTGAATCACCAGGCCAAAAGCCATAGAAGTGCTGATCGATAGAAGGAATGTAGACATGCCCAAATACAGGCGTGCCTTTGTACAGCAGACCCAGCGAAATACCCCACAGCGGAATGCCTCGCGTAAAGTTAGTGGTGCCATCAATCGGATCGATTACCCAGCACCAGTCTGTACCGGGGAAAATATGCTCGGCTTCTTCGCTGAGGATACCGTGGTCAGGGAAGCTTTTTGCAATCTGACCGCTCAGCTCAGCGTCTGCCCATTTGTCGTATTGGGTGACTAGGCTGCCGTCAGCTTTTTGCTCAGCGGTGGCGCTGCCAAAGGCTTCTAGCAAGGGTTGGCTTACCTCGTCAGTGGTTGAGCGGGCAAAGTCGCTTACCTTATCCCAAAAATCAGGTGTTGTCATTAGTTAGGTCTTTGAGCGATCGCTCTGTTCTACAGTTCCTACATTTTGCGACATGGGCGCACCAATCCCTACACAAAGTCCCTACTCAAAGCAGTTAACCCAACATTTTGGGCTTAATCTTTCTTTAATCTAAATCGCTTTCTAGGGCTGCGGCGATCGCCCGCTTCGCATCCATCTGAAACTCCTGCACATCCACTCGGCTAACGAGGATAATTGCCACCAGCATTCCTACCGCTTGAGTCACAAACACCAGCGCATAGGCGGGCAGCAGTTGCGCTGAAGTGGGTGCGGCTGCGGTGGCAGCTCCAGTTAAGTTTTTACCAATCGAAAGCAGGCCGCCGCCTAATACAGACGCGCTGCCTCGGGCGATCGCCTGCGCCAGCCCCCAAGCGCCAATAAACGTCCCCGCCGTTTCAGCCGCCGTTAAGTCAATCATCAAAATAATCGAGCCCGTGGTCAGCAGACCCGCTGCCAAGCCAAACAAGCCCACCGCTCCTCGCAGCGCCCAAGGATCTGCCGTAACGCCAGCCGCCGCTAGCCCAATCAAACAAACCGCCGCTGCTAAGCAGCCTACTTTCACCGTGCGCTTTTTCCCGATTAGCGGCACCAGCACAAAGCTCGTTGCGATAATGCCCAGCAGCGTACCCATCCCAAAAAAGCCGTTGAGCGCGGTCGTTTGCTGAATGCTCATGTCAAAAATTTGCCCACCGTAAGGCTCTAGCACCGTGTCTTGAGCAAACAGGCTCAGGCTCAGCACCAGCAAAAAGCAGAAAAATAATCCCGTTTGGCGGCTAGCGGTCAATACTTTTACAGCCTGCTTGAGCGTGACGCTATCTTCTCGGCCACTGGCTAGCGATCGCTGCTCCAGCAAAGAGTAGCGCTTCTCTATGCCAACGGTGCTAGCAAACGCTAGGGTGCAAACAATGGCAGGCGCAATGATAAACAGCCGATTAATCGGGCCGCGCAGCGCTGCGACCGAAGTGGCTCCCTCTAACGGGCCTAGCACCGCGCTGATGATGCCAACGCCTGCCACAATTCCCAGCATCAGCATAGACCAGCCAATGCCCACGATTTTAGACTTGGTTTTTTCGTCAGAGACATCCACCAGCAGGGCGGTAAATGGGGTAGACGTAGCAGAGAGCGCCAGACCGTAGCAGGCAAATATCACAGCCAGCAAACCCACCCACGGATAAGCGCCCACCCCCCAGCCAAACTGAGCAATATGTTCACCAAGCTGCCACATCACCTGCACGGCGATAAACGACGTTGCCCACATGCTGACGATGCCTAGCCAGATATAGCCGCTGCGGTGATGACCGAATAAAGGCTTAGCATCTGACATTTGGCCAAACCAAATTCGCGCAGGCGACATGAACTGATGCACGGCGATCGCCCCTGCTGCCACCAGCGCAGGCACCCGCAGCTCATCGATCATCACGCGGTTAAGCACGCCCAAGGTCAGCAGCGACATAATCCCAAGACCCATATTGAAAACGCCTAAGCGCAGCATCGTCAGCAGGCCGATTTGCGCAACTGGCTGCGACTTGTCGGCCTGTTCTACTACTGGAAGATTACCGCTGGACATCTCGTTTTCTTAGATGAGGTGTTTTATTAGCATAGGGGATGGGTGAGCGCAAAAAAAGCGGGCGATCAGTGCGATCGCCCGCCGAGGTGTACCTAAACCTGTCGTCTCAAAATCTTTTGTCTAGAAAGGTATTGAGGAAAATCTAAAGTCCAGTAAGGCAGCAAGTCCCGAGTCTCCCAACTTAAAGACTCGCCGCCCAACCGTGACTATGACTATTGAGCCTCTGTAGCTTCAGCCGTATCAGCTTCAGCGATCGCAGGCCGCTCAGCGCCCGCTACGCTTACTTTCACTACCTTGTTGCGCTCATCTTCTGCTTTGGGCAGCGTTAGCACTAAGATGCCTGCTTCGTAGTCAGCAGTGACGTTCTTAGGATCGATAGCGACTGGCAGTGAAACCACGCGGCGGAAAGCACCATAGCGGAACTCATTGCGACGTAGCTTAGTGCCGTCGGCAAGTTCAGGAGTAGGGCGATCGCCCGAAATAGCCACGACTTCACGGCTAGCCTGAATGTCAATGCCATTAACATCAACGCCCGGTAGCTGCACATGCAGGGTGAGGGCTGCTTCGCTTTCTACCAAGGATACAGCGGGTGTCCAAGTAGTCGGCGCGGTCTCTACGCCAGCGAAATCATCAAAAAGCTGGTCAAGCTGTTGCTTAACCGTATTGAACTCTTGAAAGGGTTGCCAGTAACGACGAACAATCATGTTAAGTGTCTCCGAATGTCGATGTATTCATGATGCCAATTGCAGGTGGCCTTTACTCACTGCTAGAACCCTCACCCATTGGTAGAGGATGCCGAC
>JBARVS010000101.1:0-2266 GCA_049646385.1 Phormidesmis sp.
GCTAATGCTGCGCCTGTAACGGTGAGTGAGGTTGCACAAGATGCTGAGCCTGCTTCTACGGGTGCAGATATGGAGATTAAAATAGAGACACAGGATGACGGTAGTATTTTTCGCGAATTTACTTTTAGCGGAAAAGCCGACGATATTATAGTTGCGTACGCGGTAGATCCGTCAGGTGAGCGATTCTTTTTTCCGCAGTTGCTGGAGCTTTACGATTCGTCAGGAAAACTAGTCTCTTCAGGCTATCAGTATCCCAGCTTTGCTACGTTCAAGCAGCCTCAAGAATTCCGCTCAGCGTTTCTACTGCCGATAACAGGAGAATATCGTTTAGTGGTAGAAGGTCTTTCTGTGAGCTATGGCAATGGCGAGCCGCTTGATATGACCTATCTGTTTCAAATAAGAACGGCTGGAGACTATGAGCGACTTCTGATTTTTGCTGAGGATGCTTTGATTAGAGACCAGCACGGTGAAGCTTTAGAACGGTTGGCATTTGCTGTCGAAGACTCACCTGAGCTGCCAACGGCTTATCTATCGCGGGTACTGACCTATGCTGACATGTTGTTCTCGACACCTGCTTTTGACGCTCGACTAGGTGAGCTAGGCCTGAGAGAAAATGACAATATGTACCGTGAAGCAGATAAGATGTTTGCCCTCGTCTATGAGACTTTTGTGACGCTTGACAAGAAAGAACAAACACTGTTGATAAGCGACTTACGGCAGTTGGGTTTGAAGGCTTCTGATACACTTGTTCCCGAAGCCTTCAAGGTTGGTAATATCATTGAACCTTCTCTGTTTACTGAGGCGGCTGAGTTTTTGATAACAGGCGTACCTACCGACGGACTCAGAGCGTATTTCTTTGGTAGATTTGAGCCAGTAGAGGCCCCTATCGTTGAGCCTAAACAATCTGAAGCGCTCTAGTATAAAGATAGGCAACTACTCATCAACTGGGTTGAGATAAGGGCTAGTCAGAAGACAGTTGGCCGCTCCCGGCACCGTCGCGTCCGCAGTTGACCTATGAATGTACTCCATTAAATGGATGCGTCTTAGACGAAAGCACTATCCGCAATCGACACAAAGTAGCCGTAGTCCTGCCAAGCGTTCATGAAGTCGTAGTAGTCAATGACAGATGCCATTCCATTAAGATGTCCGCTGTCGTTGACGATGACGCCGAGCGAACCATTCCATTCATAATCGATGCCAGTTACCCAAACCGCATGGCCTTCATTTGCCTGTTCTATAGAACTACCATCCCAATTGCGCATAGGGTTCCAAATCTCGCTACCATCTAGTCCGACAATTGGCTTGTCCCCATAGCTCAAAGCTTGTTCCAAAGTATAGAACGAGGCATTAGATATCTCGTAAGTTGGAATGCCCAACCCATCAAGAATGTGGCCAGTATACCCTAGTGGAGTGCCCAAGACAGGATCGAACCACCCTTGCTGTTGAGCGTAGACGCTAGCGTCGTACTCCGAAATGTACTGACCTGTGAGAGATTGATAGACACTAATCTGAGCTACAACAGCACAGGAAGCAGAACCCTGTTGTTGCCGCCAGTATTGAGCATCGGTCAGCGGAGTCCCATATTCAATTGGGTCATCATAGAGATCACCAAAACTGATAGTTGTCTCAGCAGTTAGACTTCCTAGATCTGGTTGGCTGAGACTGGCCGGAGGAGCTGTGTCGAAGAAGTTGGTAGATCTGTGCAGATATGTGGCTTCGAGTCCTGTGATCGCGTCCTCAATAGCCAAAGTAGTTAGTTCTTCGCTGGTAGTCGACGGTAGCAGAGCTTCAAACAGGTCTACATCAGAGGGTGCCTCGTCCTGGTAGATGAAGTCGAAGCTAAAGGTTTCGATAGGCGCTTCAATTAGTGAATCGAAGGTTGAAATATCTTGAATGACCAATTCAGTAATGTTCATTTCGTTGCTCCTGCATGGGTTCTTGAGAAGATGCCTAAATTATAGAACCCATTTGGGGTCTCTATCCGGAGGCTGCAAGCCGCTTAATCATTAGCCTGACGAAGCATAGATTGAGTTTGGTCTTGGCATTGTCTAGTGTTCTCTCGTAGTTCTCAGCCAAAATTTTACAGCGTTCCATCCAAGCATTAGAACGCTCAACTACCCACCTTGCAATCGCCGGGACGGTAGTGCATTTTAGTAAAGGACAGAGGAAAAAACAGGATCTTCTCTTTCTGCCATCTTCTTTCTGATTGAGCGGTTGTACTCATGAATGAACAGCCATATTGCACCGATGTGATTCTCTAGCTTTT
>JBARVS010000102.1:0-4153 GCA_049646385.1 Phormidesmis sp.
TGCAGGCCATGGCAACCGTAATCTCGCTTTGTGTCCAGCCGCCTTCTGGCCCAATCGCCAAAATCACGCTGCGTAAGTTTGCGGGCGCGCAATCAGCGCTTTGGTGCGTGAGCAAGTGGGCTAGCAACTGAGGGTTTTGGGCAGATTCGCAGACGGAGCGAGCGGTACAAAGGCAGCGTAGCTCTTCCTCTAGGCTGTTTTCAGATTTTGTCCAAGCGGGATGCTCTATGCACTGTTGAAAGTCAACGGGCTCAGAAATTGTCGGAACCGTGACGCGCTCGCTTTGTTCGGAGGCTTCTTCGGCAATGCGCCGCCAGCGAGCGAGCTTGCTCTCACTAGGCCGGAGCAGGGTGCGCTCAGTGATAACCGGATAAATATGGCTCACGCCTAGCTCGGTAGTTTGGCGAACGACCTGATCAAAGCCATTGCCTTTGGGCAGTGCTGCAATCAGACGAATGGGGGGAAAGGGCTGGCTGTCAGATGCGATTAGCTCTTCTAGTATTTGGGCGCGATCGCTCTGCTCGCCTAGTTTAGCTAGCCACTGCTGTCCCTGGCCGTTTTGAGCAATGAAGCGATCGCCCCTCTGCAGCCGCAGCACCCGCACCAAATAGTGAACTTGGTCTGAGCGAAGGACAATCAACGATCCCTGCTGCTGCTGTGGGCTGATGGTAATCCGCTGAACCATCCGAATAGCCTTCCCTCAATGTCTCCTTCAGTGAAAATTTATCCTCGCGTATTCTTCTAAAACATCTTTTCCAGCCAAATTAGCCCAGCCAGAAAGATTTAAAGCGGCTGCTTTTTGATAGGGGTATAGAGATCATCAAAGATGAACCACTCGTCCATGCGAGAGAGCACGTGGGATAGATATGAAGAACCACTGCGGGGCAAACCCACAACGATCACAGGCGGCGCTGATGCTTTAGCGACTAACAAATGACTCTCTATCACCCGCTTAAATCAAAAGAATGCATACGTACCTAGCGGTTTTAACACAGAAGGAGGCACAAAAACAGTTGAGCAAAAGCCAAAACCCTCTGCGCATATCTACATAGGAGCGAGTGTAAATCCTGACAATATTTTCACGGAGGCTGTTGAAAGCAACTTCAGAAAATCTTGATGGCATCGCTGCAATTCTGCGTAAAGCTTTTATGGAATGGAGCAGGCGGCTCACCCTAAATGCACTTATTGCAAGAGGCTTCAACGTTTCTTTACCCGATGTTTTGCACGGGGTTTTAGAAGTAGGCTGGCAATAGAAATCATGATAAAAGTTATGATTTTAGGCTATGGGCAAGCGATCGCCCTAAACACCGCTCCCTATAATTATTTGGCACTTTTGATGGCAACAACGACCCTCTAGCACGCTAGCCTACAGATGCTCGAAGATACCGACAGAGGCGTTTGGCTACGTCAGCTACAGTTGGATTGATTTAAACGACAAGAGAAACCATGCATTTCCATCATCTGCACTTTTATGTCGAAGATGTAGCACTTTGGCGAGACTGGTTTATCAGCAAGCTAGGCTTTAGCTCTAATTTCGAGCCCGGTTTTGAGTCCGGTTTTGAATCCGGTCTTGATGAGCCTGGTTTTGATGAGCACACAGCCGCTGAAGCGACTAAAGTGCTGGCTCAAGGGGCGATTGAGATTCGGCTCTCTGACAAGGCAGATGCTGTCGCTGCTGCGTATCTTCATCGCCATCCGCCGGGGCTCGCTGATGTAGGGTTTGCAACCGACTGTTTTGAAGAAGCTTTGGGGCGATCGCTCGCCGCAGGTGCAGTCTTAACCCGGCAAGTTAGCCTCAATGCTGACGGGTTGCGGCAGTGCCAGCTACAGGGCTGGGCAGATTTGCGCCATACCCTGGTAGAGGTTTCGCCCCAGTGGATAGCGGCGCATCTGGAAATGGTTTCTTTCACCGCGCCTCCTGCTAGCTGGCTCTGCGCCATCGATCATGTCGTACTCAACGTTCCTCAAGGGGAGCTAGCGGCGGCTGTCGCTTGGTATCAGCGCGTATTTGGCTTAGACGGCGGCCAGCAGTTTGACATCACCACCACCCGCTCCGGGCTGCGCAGTCAGGTCTTAACGCATCCTCAAGGGACGCTCCAGCTACCAATTAACGAGCCTAGCTCGGCTAATTCACAAATTCAAGAATTTTTGCACCACAATCGAGGGTCGGGCATTCAGCATGTCGCGCTCAAAAGCCACGATGCGGTGCGGGCGATCGCCCACTTTCGGCAGCAAGGGCTAGACTTCATCAGCGTACCAGCCACCTACTACAGCAGCTTGCACCAGCGACCCGACTGCCCCATGCCCGACACCTCAGCCGCGAGCCAGCAGCAGCTACTGGTAGACTGGAGGGCAGGCGGACAGCAGGGAATGCTGCTACAAACGTTCACAAAGCCCATTTTTCCAGAGCCCACTTTCTTTTTAGAGATTATTGAGCGCAGTACCTATACTGAAGCCGGACACACCAAACAGGCCCAGGGCTTTGGTGAGGGCAACTTTCAGGCGCTGTTTGAAGCCATTGAGCTAGCCCAAGTAGAGCGCGGTAGCTTTAGCTAAAACTTCAGATCAAAATCTGTGAAAGCCTTTTACTCAAAAGCACAGAGTCATTATCTAGCTCTGTGCTTTGGGCTCGGCTATGTGAAAAGCCGTTTTATAACGGCTTTAGATAGAATATTTCCTCGTCAACTGCGCTAGCGCAAAAAGCCAGTGACAAACCACAGCACTAATAGCGTAATGCTCGCTGCCAAAGAAGATACTTGAGCATCGGCCAAAGCAGTGCCCTGACTGCTGAAAATTTGGACAATGAGCATCCCTAACCCCAAACCCACCAGCAAACCAATGCTGGTTAGCCCGAGCGATCGCCATAGCTTACGGGTCTTTTTGTTGAGAAAATAGATAGCACTCATCATTCCCAACGCCAAGGCCATAGAAGCCCCCAAAGAATCCCCTGAGGTCAACAGCCAGCTCAGCCCAGCTAAGCTCGCAAAAATAATCGACGGCCAGAGCAGGTCGCCTTTGCTTTCAGGCTGATCGAGCAAATCCGAAAACCACTGTGGCCCGTTGCTCTCAAGGTTTTCAGACCGAGAGGAGGTGCTGATAGAGGGCTTAGCCTGCTTCTCAGCAAAGCGAATCCTATCAGGAACCTTAATTTTGCCTTCCTGCCGCAGCTTGAGCCTTTCCATCAAAATGGCGTCGTAGGCCGCTTCAATAGACTCCTTTTTTTGAGGGTTGTCCTTGTGGTCAACAACCAAGCGCTTGCGAGCAGACTGAACCTCTTCAAAAGAAGACGCTTCTGTTAAGCCTAACGTTTCGTAGTGAACGTTGCGATCGCTCATTTTTGACCCTCCGAATCGCGCTGTCTTAAAATCGAACTACCTGAAAATTGAACTGAAGCTGAACTATGGTTACGTTGCTGATCGCGTCTGGCCGTTGCTGATCGCGTCTGGCTGATCGCTTCTGGCACAGTAATGACCTATATACCTAATAGTGTAACTGCGGATTGACTGAATCGAGAACTGCACTCAAAAGAGTTTCTTTAGAAAAAGCGCGTTTGATATAAATCATTCCGGCAAAGGAGGCTTTTTTTGCTAAGGTGTGAATGCATTATGCAAAACTTTACTGAATCTTCTAATATGTGGGGAAGTACAGTAAGGAAAGCCTTCGTAGCGCTGTTAGGGCCGTTTCATCGCTTTCACGTGCTGCCTCTTGCCTGTCTACGCCTCCGTGTGCCTCTACGCTACCTCTTATTTGCTTTAGTACCAGGATTCTAAACTATGGCCGCTGCCAAAATCCTTGTGGTTGATGATGAACCCGCCATTCGTAATCTTATTCATCGCTTTTTAGCCAAGCAAGACTATCAGATGGAGTCGGCTGAAGACGGCAAAAGCGCTCTGACGGTTTTTGAGCAGTTCAATCCCGATTTGGTGATTTTAGACGTTAACCTGCCGGATGCCAACGGCTATGATCTGTGTAAGGAGATGCAGTCGCGCACGGGCGTGTTTGTCCTTATGCTAACGAGCCGTACCGATGAAGCCGACAAGATCCGTGGCTTTAATACGGGCGCAGATGACTACATCACCAAGCCTTTTAGCTTAGGTGAGCTAGAGGTTCGCCTGGGCGCGATTTTAAAGCGTCAGCGGCCTGTTACCGTGGC
>JBARVS010000103.1:0-6776 GCA_049646385.1 Phormidesmis sp.
GCTTGGGCCTCAAGGTCGTAGCTGAAGGCGTTGAAAATCCAGAGGAGCAGGCGCTACTCACACACTATCAATGCGACTATTTGCAGGGCTTTTGGGTAGGCAAGCCAATGACGGCCAGCGCGATTGAAAAAAGATATGCGCCCAAACCGCGAGAGATATCCTCTAGCCCAAATACCTAGTGCATTAACCGCCAAGGGCTAAAACCAAAGTTCAGTACAGACTGTGAAAAACGATACCGTAATTTCTCTAGGGTACGTGGGCATATTGAACACACAATCGTTTGATAGTTTCTTCGGAATCGGTATTTTCTATGAATCAGCAGCCCGCAATCGACTCAAGCAACGCCCCGTTCAGCAAGCTCAATAATTTGATTAGCAGCATAAACGCCTATGCTGACATGAGTCCTGATTTAACGATTCGCCGTCAGGTGAATGAAACCATGCAGCGACGGGCTCGCCAGCCGCTCAGCATTTCTACTTGGTGCCAAACCTTTAGCGATCGCACCTACAGATCCCACAATACCGACAGCGTGCAGTCCATGCTCGCATTCATTTACGAGTCATTTAGCCAGTATTCGGGGCTAGACTTTAGCCGAGTGCGTCCAAGCGATCGCCTCAATGACGACTTGTGCTTTCCGCTCGTCTGCTGGTTTGACTGGTCTATCACCTTTTGCGAAGACTTTTACCAGCGCTTTGGTCTAGACTTGAGCGATCGCTTTGACGAAACTAATTTTGAAACCATCGGTGAGCTAGTCAGCTTTTTAATTAAGCAAATCAGCCTGCAGCCTGCCAACACCCCTACCAACGTCACCGCGCTGCGTTACACTCCATTACGCTCCGTTGCGGCATAGCGATCGCAGCTGCTGCCATTTGATACCCTTAACATTAAGGAAATTCACACCCTGCTGGCCAAGCCTCTAATCAGCATTAGACCCGCAAACGCCAGAACAACCGCCAGACTAACAGTCAAAATTAGCCTTAAAGAAGCCTCAGAGAAGCCCCAGGATTTTCATGCCAAGAACTCAAAAAAACGATAACTTCATCGACAAATCATTCACAGTCATGGCCGACATGATTTTGAAAATGCTGCCCGCCAAGCAGCAGGCCAAAGAAGCCTTTGCCTACTATCGAGACGGCATGTCTGCCCAAGCCGACGGTGAATACGCCGAAGCCATGGACAACTATCGTGAAGCGCTCACCCTAGAAGAAGATCCCTACGACAAAGGCTACATCCTTTACAACATGGGCCTTATCCACGCCAGCAACGGCGAGCATGACGAAGCGCTCTCGCTTTATAAAGAAGCCCTAGAGCTAAACCCTCGCATGATTCAGGCGCTCAACAACACAGCGGTGATTTATCACTACCGTGGCGAGCAAGCCGAGTCAGCAGGTGACAACAGCGAAGCCAATAATCTCTACGACGAAGCCGCCCGCTACTGGCTAGAAGCCGTTCGTATGGCACCCAACAACTATCTCGAAGCGCAAAACTGGCTAAAAATTACAGGCCGATTAAATCTCGATACAGTTTAAGACAGCCACACTCAACACCGCTCAATCTCTAACCATACCGCCGACTTACCCATGATCGATATCGACCAAGTTCGTAAAGTCGCTAGCCTTGCTCGCCTAGAACTTAGCGAAGCCGAAGAGCAGCAGTTTACCGGCCAGCTCAACAGCATCTTAGACTACGTTCAACAGCTCGATGAGCTAGAGACTAAAGACGTGCCGCCCACCACTCGGGCCATTGAAGTGAGCAATATTACACGTCCTGACCAGCTCGTGCCCTTTGCTGAACGCGAAAACATCCTCAGCAGTGCGCCCGAGCGAGAAGAAGACTTCTTTAAAGTGCCAAAAATCATGGGCACCGAAGAATAGCCTCTCAAGTAGCGGGCTGATACATCACAACCCCATCCAAGAAAAAAGCCCTGGCACAGATAAGATTTGTACCAGGGCTTTTTATATATTGAAGGTTATGGATTGAGAGGTTATAAATTGAAAAGCTCAAATAATGAGCCCAAATTATACCGGACGATGGTTAGACACAGACGGCTCTAGCTATAAATGCCCGTGTTTTCACGATTAGGAACGATGTAGGTCGAGGGCCGTTTGGCGGGCTCAGGAATAGCACCGCCTCGTACCCGAGCAAGCCCTAGTCGCTCTATGGTGTTGTGCAAAGCTATTTTGATTGTCTCCTGGATAAAGCTTTGTAGCCTGCGCTCAAGCTGCTGATCTTGAGCGTGACGAATCTGGTTGCGCTGGATCTCTGAGTGCTTGTACCTGTGCTCGAACTGAAACATCCGCTCAGAGATCTGATCGTAGGTGCGCTGCTTCGTCTGGGAAAGGCCACGAATTTCTTCTTTGGCGGCGCTCAACTGCGCCTTAATATCAAATAGCTGATAAGTCACAGCCTTTAGCTCGCGGCTGAGCGCTGCTAGCTGCTGAGACTCTTCTACAGAGCTGTTTGCGCTAAGCAGCAGACCCGATGACGTCAGATCTTCTGGGGACTGATTGACACCGCCGAGAGCTGAAGGATCGCTGTTAACGATGGTTTTGGAGCTGAGTGAATTTTGCATGAACGCCTCCTTGTCAGCCTGATCTGGCTGAGTATGGGATAGATAAGTGGGTGTTTGGAATACTTCATCACCATTTTTGCCAAGGAGCTGACCAAGGGGAAAAACGGCACCCTGATGAGATATTTGTCCAGGTATCTTGATTACGTTTGCGATATTCAGGAAGGGGCTAGCCCGTAGTTTTGGGGAGAGCCAGGGAAACAAAAGAAGCTGCTCAAAAACATGGAACGGCTTAAAAGAAGGGTCAGGGGTAGGATTTGTCATTATTTTTCCTGCTCAATTGGAGAAAACCTGACGGATTAGGTGACAGATCAGTGCGAGGACAGTCAAATGAAATCTTTGCAAGTGAGATGTCATTCAATAAGTTCTCACATTCTATGTCATGTATTAACCTCACACACTTCTCACATTTAAGGTAGCGGTATTTTATAATTTTCGCAATAACCCCTTGAAAATTACCGGGTTTTCTCTCTTGTCAAAGGGCTATTTTGTTCTGTGTACTGCAATACAGTTAATGCTTTCAGCTGTTACGTTGAGTTTCGTTAAGGTGCCCAAAGCCAATGATCTCACATTGACGGGTTTGGGCTAAGCTATGTGGGCATATAGGGTTGCCTGCTTTTTGTAAGATGCTGGCGTATAGAGATCTCGGATGGACTCATTGGGGCGGCTTTTTCCTAAAGGTTTGCTGAGTAAGGTCTGCCAAGCGGTTATAAACAGCGTTTTATATTGATACATTCTGTATTTAAAAGAGTGAGCTTGTGAGATCCCCAGAAATTCCAGAAAGATTCCTCAATCAACTTGCTAGAGACAAACGAGTATCTGAAGGTGAGCTAGAAGCTTTGAAGCTGGCTTTGAGAAAGCGAAAAAGTAAGGACATTGCAAAACAGCTCGATATTTCTGAAGCAGCAGCTCGTAAACGGCTAGGTGAGGTGTATAAAAAGTTTGGTATTAAAGGGAAAGGCCCTGGCAAGCTAGCCTCGCTGGAGGCAAAACTAGGCGCAAGGCTAGTGGAATATGATCGTGAGCTAACGGATGAGCTGGTTAGTGAGATAACAGGCGAGCTAGCGGGCGATCGCCCCAGCAGCCGAATAGAAAGCGTCATTGAGATAATTGCCGCCGAGCGATCGCCAGAAAAGATAAATCCGGGCCAAGAAACTAGCGATCGCGTCGCAACGAAGCAGCCTCGTGAAACTAAAACAACCTATGACTGGGGCGATGCGCCAACGCTTAATAGCTTTCGAGGGCGGCGTGAACCGCTTAATGATCTAGAGCGCTGGATAGCTGAGCCGACCACAGCGCCGAAGCTGCTAGCCATTTGTGGTATCGGCGGCATTGGCAAGAGCTATTTGGCCCGCAGGCTGGCCGAAACGGTGGGCGAGCGGTTTAAAAAGGTAGTGTGGCTAGCGGTAGAGGCCAATCAATCTCCGCAGGACTTGCTGCGATCGCTTCAAAAAAAGCTCCAGCTAAAGCCGCCCGTGCAGCCGCAGCCTGACCATTCCACCCTTCCCTTGAGCCGATTAAACTGGGCAGACGCTCAGATCTCATCTCATCAGCTTGAGTCTGACGAGCGATTGATTAAGCAGCTAGTCGTCCAGATTGTTCAGCAGCGTGCGCTGATTGTTTTAGATGGCTTTGACAGCGTTTTTAAGAGCTATAGCAACCCAGCCGCCGCCGTGACTAAACCCCACCCTAAAAAAACTAAAGAGAGCGCTCATTTAGAAAAGCTTGACTGCAAAGACGGCGGCAAAGACGACTACTGGCTTGATAACCTGCCAAGCGATCGCCACCGCGCCCCCACGTTTCACGTCACTCGGCAGCAGCAGGCCAGCTTATATAAAGATGGGTTTGAGAGCTATGGCAAGCTGATAAACGCGCTCAAAGAATGTGAGAGAGGCAAGCTTGAGCAAACGAGCTGCCTGATATTGACCAGCCGAGAAAAGCCCAGAGAGTTTCTCTCTTTTTCAGCTAACGATGCCAATGGCAGGCTGTATATGCTAGAGGGGCTGAGCAATTTGGCAGCAGAAGCAATGCTCAAAGAGTTTCGCCTAAGGGGAGACGATAAGGACTATCAAGAGTTTGTGGCTCGCTACTGCGGTCATCCCATGGCGCTAAGGCTGGCGACCAACATGGTAAAGGAGGTTTTTCGCGGCAGCATTCGAGACTTTTTAGAACAGGATATTTCTGTTTTTGACGATTTGAGAAGTCTTTTAAAAACTCAGTTCAAACGGCTGCCGCCAACCGAAAAAGAAGTGATGTATTGGCTAGCGATTAACCATCAGCCCTGCACTTTAGAAGATTTAAAAGAAGATATCGTAGCTGAAGACCACAGAAGCAATGTGCTTTATACGCTGCGATCTTTACAGCGGCGATCGCTCATTCAAGTCAAGCAAACAGAGAGCATCACCTCGTTTAGGCTGCACCCCATTGTGGCGAGCTACGTGCTTAATCGATTCATTCGCGCCGTGTTTTTAGACCTGATGCGGCAAGACCTACAGCTGTTTAATGACCATGCCCTAATGAAGGCAGATGCTGAAGATGGGATTAGAGAGTTTCAGCTTAAGCACATTGTTCATCCCATATTAGAGCGCTTAAGAAACTACTGTAAGAGCCTGCATCAGGTAGAGGTGCATTTGAGCGGTCGGCTTGACGAATTTAGAGCCCATAATCCCCACCGGCTGGGCTACGCTGGCGGCAATTTTGTTAATTTACTCGTGCAGCTTGCCCAAGGCGAAGCGCTCTGCGGCAAAGACTTTTCTCAAATGACTATTTGGCAAGCCTATTTACAAAAGGTGCAGCTCAGAGAAGTGAGCTTTAACCGATGCGAGCTAGATCGCTCAGTATTTACAGAAACGCTAAGCGACGTGATGGCCGTTGCCTTTTCGAGCAGCCCATCAAGCAGCCATTTGAAAGGTTCTTTGCGATCGCAGCCACTGCTTTTAGCCGCCGGGGATGCCAACGGTACCGTTCACTTATGGCCTACCCCCATTAGCAGGCCCATTAGCAGACCCGTTGGTAGAGCTAGCAGCCAGGGGTTTACGCCAAACAGCGCTCAAAAATGTGCCCCAAAATGTGCTCAGTGGGTCGCACATAGCGGCTGGGTCAGAGCCACTGTTTTTGTCCCTAATCAGCCCCTTTTAGTAACAGGCGGCGATGATAACTGGCTCAGACTATGGCGGCTGCCGGCTAACCAACCTGAAGGATCCATTCAGCCGACTCAAGTATGGCAAAAGTCAGCGCACGACTGGGTACATGCCATCGCAGTGAGCAGCGATGGTGCGATCATAGCCAGCGGCGGCGACGATAAAATCACGCTCTATCGCACCCGCAACGGTCGTTTAATCAATCGGTTTGCCGATCAAATAGCCGAGTCGATGCCGACCCAAGCGGCCTGCCAGCTAAATTCTGCTGTGAGCGCGACAGAATCCGATAGCGCTTGTATCACTCAAAAGAACCGCATTCGAGCCCTTGCCTTTAGCCCAGATGCTCAATGGCTAGCCAGCGGCGGCGATGATGGCATCGTTCGCATTTGGCCAATAGACAAGCTCACGCAATCAGCAGAATCATCGGCAGATCTATCAGCAGCAGACATTCCTCAACCTCGCAGGCTAATCGGACACAAAGACAAGGTACAGACGCTGAGCTTCAGCCCGGATAGTCAGCAGATAGTCAGCGGCGGTGCGGACAAAACGCTGCGGGTGTGGGATGTAGAAAGTGGCCAGCTGAAAAAGCGATTTGATCGGCCCGTCGATCAGGTGCGGGCGATCGCCATTAGCCCCAGCGGACTGCTCGCTAGCAGCGGCGATGACTGCCAAATTATGCTGTGGGACTTGAACACGCTCAGGCATATTCAAGACATCTCTACCGGGCAAAGCCGCATTTGGTCAGTGGCTTTTCAACAGCAGGGCGATAAGCTGCTGCTCTGCGCGGGCGGTGACAAGCAGGCTTTGATGCTGTGGCAAATAGACGCTGCTTTAAAGCCTTCTCTAGACGCTTCTCTAGATGCTGCTTTGGACGATTCTCTAGACGTTTCCCTGATCGTAGCAAATACGCTTGAAAAGAGCATTATCCAAAAGCCAAAACAGCAGTTTAGCAGCGTAGAGGTTCGGCCTGTAAGAACCTACCGTGGCTATACTAACGGCATTCGGGCGGTGGCTTTTTTAAGCGGCGATCGCATCGTTGGTGGAGGCGACAGCGGCGATTTATCGGT
>JBARVS010000104.1:0-4364 GCA_049646385.1 Phormidesmis sp.
TTGCTAGCGGTGGAATAATGCCAAAGTTGGGTGGCATGGGCTGAAAGTGCTTGGGCTCGGCGGCGCTAATAAAGCAAATTAACGCGCCTAGCATGGTGGTTTCTGGCAGCGTCAGCGGGGTTTGACCTAAGGCAATGCGAGCGGCGTTTGTGCCTGCTAGCCAGCCGCCTGCGATCGCTGCTGTATATCCTTCAGTTCCAACTAGCTGCCCTGCCGCTAGCAACATAGGCCGCTGCTTAAACTGTAGGCTGGCCTTCAACAGCTCAGGCGAATTAATAAACGTATTGCGATGCATCACGCCCATTCGCACAAACTCCGCATTCTCTAGCCCCGGAATCATCCGAAACACTCTCTTTTGCTCGCCCCAACGCAAGTTAGTTTGAAAGCCCACCATATTCCAAAGCTGTCCAGCTTTGTCTTCCTGCCGTAGCTGAATCACCGCATAGGGCTTATTCACCTTGTTCTCAGGCGCATCAAATGCCCCGTACTTGTCTGTGTCAAACAAGCCCACTGGCTTTAGGGGCCCGTAGCGCATGGTATCTTCTCCTCTGCGCGCCATCTCTTCAATTGGCAGGCAAGCCTCAAAAAACTTCGCTGTCTCTCTTTCAAAGTCTTTTAGTTCTGCTTGTTCAGCTCCGCATAGCTCAGCGTAAAAGGCCAAATATTGTTCTTTGTTCATCGGACAGTTCAGATAGGCGGCTTCGCCTCTGTCATAGCGAGAGGCCATGAACGCAACGTTTTGATCAATCGACTCGCCGACTACAATCGGGCTGGCTGCATCAAAAAAGCTCATGTATGCCTGCCCCGCTAGCCGCTCTAAATCTTCACTGAGCGCCGCGCTTGTCAGCGGCCCGGTCGTTAGCACCGTAATGCCTTCGGCTGGAATGCTCAGCACCTCATCTCGCCGCAGCTCTATCAGCGGATGATTTTCTAGCGTCGCCGTTAGCGCCTGACCAAATACGCCGCGATCTACCGCGAGCGCGCCGCCGGCTGGTACCGAATGCTCGTCCGCTTTACCAATGACAACCGAGCCAAGCCGCCGCAGTTCCTCATGCAGCAGCCCCGAGGCCCGATCGGTGCCCATTGCCCCAAAAGAATTGCTGCACACCAGCTCAGCCAAATGCTCTGAGTGATGAGCCGGACTTTTTTTCACGGGGCGCATTTCATGCAGCACTACGGGCACTCCCGCACGAGCCACCTGCCAAGCCGCTTCCGTCCCCGCTAAGCCGCCGCCAATAACATGAATAGGCTCTCTATCACTCATCTGTATCCCTGCTAAATATCTTAGACTTTTTGTGTAATGCTCTTTATTTTAAGGGTTTTTCTATTCTCTACTAAAGCGCCGTTGCCTATGAGCCATACGGCGAAGTGTGCTAGAGGCTAGGTTGGGTTAGCTTACCGTTGAGCGCTATGTTGTAGGGTGGGTCTTTGCTTTGCTGAGCGCCTCTGGCTGTGAGTGTTTGTTTAGAGTCTTTATTTTATGTCTCTCTCTTCTAATAGCGCTTCTAAACGTTCTTTGACGGCGGCGCTGGCTATGATTAGGCTGCTGGTGCTGGATGTCGATGGCATTTTGACCGATGGCGGACTTTACTATACGGAGTCGGGAGAGGTGCTTAAAAAGTTTAATGTTAAAGATGGGCTGGGTATTAAGCGGCTAATTGGTTCGGGGGTTGAGGTGGCGATTATCTCGGCGAATTCTTCTGAGGCGACGCTGCACCGAGCTGAGCGGCTAAACGTGAAGCATGTGTTTATTGATGTGAAAGATAAGCTTAAGGTGCTGGAGGCACTGTGCGATCGCCTTAACATTAATCTACAGCAGGTTGCCAGCATGGGAGATGACCTGAGCGATTTGCCCGTGATGCAGGCGGTGGGTCTGCCGATTACGGTGTTTGATGCGATGCCTGAGAACATTACCTGCGCGCGCTATGTCACCCAAAAGAGCGGCGGACAGGGGGCCGTGCGTGAGGTGTGCGATCGCCTTATTGCCGCCCAGCAAAGCTTTGTTGCAGAATAGCTAGGATGACGCCAGTTAGGATTTTTTTAGGTACTCAAGTAGAGCAAAGCTTGGCCGTAGCGGTGCTGAGCTATTCCATTACAGCGCATACCCGCTGGCCTGTAGAGATTACGCCGCTGTATCAGGCTGTGCAGGCCGCAGGCATCAACATTCCGACACCTGCTCAACTACAGCTTAGGCCGCGTACGCCTTTTAGCTTTCAGCGGTTTGCCATTCCAGCTATTTGCCGCTATCAGGGCAGGGCGATTTATCTCGACTCTGACATGCTGGTGTTTAAAGACATTGGCGAAATTTGGCAGCAGTCGTTTGCACGGCCTAGCGGTGAAATGATGGATTTGCTGTCGGTGCCAGAGCCTGTAGGTTCAGGGCGATCGCCTCAGTACAGCGTCATGCTTTTGAACTGCGAAAGCTTAAGCTGGCAGGTGGATTGTTTAGTGCGCGAGCTAGAGCGGGGAACCTGGACGTACAAACAATTTGTGATGGAAATGGCCCCGGCTACTCACAAAGCTGCCGCCCTGCCCGCAGGCTGGAACGATCTTGAGCGCTACGATTTAGGTACAACGGCGCTGCTGCACTATACCGACATGCCGCGTCAGCCCTGGCTATCGGTGGCCAATCCGCTGGCTGCTTTGTGGTGTGATGCGCTGTTAAAAGCCGTTGCCGCTGGCGCTATTAGCCGCGATACGGTGCGCGCTTCAGTAGAATTGGGCTGGGTGCGTCCGTCTTTGCTGCCTCAAATAGACCAGGGCATTGCCGATCCGCTGCGGCTGCCTGAGGATGTTTTGCAGCGCGATCGCCGCAGCTTTACCCCGCCCCACGTGTGGCAACAGTATCTGCGTCATCCGGTTTTGCAAGGAGCGCGATCGCGCCGTTGGTTTAATCTTGCCTACAGCACCGCCTATCGCATCTTAAAAAGGAGCCCATAGTAGGCATGTCTGATGCAGAAAAAATATCTAAGCTGAATCAACTAAAGACAGATGTGCCAATTGCTGGCCTGTCGATACAGATTGAATACGCTGCCCCCCCCGCTGTAGAAACTGAACGAGATCTTGAGCAGCCTGCGCCCAGCCTGCCACCGCTGTATTTTTTAAGCGTTAACTACTACAGCGCGGCGCTAATCAGCGATTTGATGCACAGCTTAGAAGCTAATCAGGGCATCGTGATTGTGAATAATTCACCCGCAGATCGGGTGGTGCATGGTTTGGCGGGGCAAACCTATGCGGGCGGGCGGGTAACGGTGCTAGATGCGGCGGATAATGACGGCTTTGGGGCGGGCTGTAATTTGGGTTTGCAGTGGATTTATGCGCGATCGCCCCAAGCTTTAGTCTGGCTGATTAACCCTGATACGCAGCTTTTGCCCAACGCCGTTTCTACCGTTCGGCACTGCTTTAGCCAGCGGCAAATTTCCATCTTAGGCACGCCCATTTTAGATATCGCAGGCAAGCTGTGGTTTGGCTCTGGTCGGTTCAACCGCTGGACGGGCTCGGTTAGCTCTCATCATCAGGTCACTAACGCGATGGGTCGGCCAATGCGGACGCGCTGGGTGAGCGGCTGTAGCATGGTGCTCAATTTGGCGCTAATCGGCCACTGCCCGCAGTTTGATGAGGCTTATTTTTTGTACTACGAAGACTGTGACCTGTGCGAGCGCTATTACCGCCAGGGGTATGAGATTGCGATCGCCCCAATCCCCCTAGTTGTACATGATGTCTCTAGCATTACGGGCCGTCACACTCAGCCTAAATACATGCACGCTACTTTCAGCAAGCTCACCTTTTTGCGCCGTCATGCTAGTCCTATCGCCGTAGGGCTCAATCTGCTGTATTTTTTGATGCAGTCGCTGTGGCTCAGGCTAAAGATTGGCGGCGCGGAAGATCGCGCAGCGGCTAGAGGTCGCTGGCTGGGCCTGATGCACTTTGTGACAGCTCCGCGCACTCGTCCGCCCAGTTCATTCGGCTAAAGTTTGGCTAAGAAAAATCCATGCTAGTTAATCTGGCCTACCTGCTCAATCGGCCTACTGGCACCACTGCCTACGCCCTTAATTTGCTGCCTTACTTACAGCCGCTTTCTCCTCTTTACGCAGCGACGCCTGCCAGCCAGTTGAACCCCAAGGCTGCAAACTATATTGCCGTACCCGACAATATGACACAGGGCACATCGGGCCATTTGCGCCGCCTGTGGTGGACTCAGTTTCAGCTCTCTAAGCTGTGCCAGCAAAACCAAACGCGGCTCTTATTTTCACCGATTCCCGAGACGCCTTTAGCGATAGGCCAACCTCGCCGTTACCGCGCCGTCGTCACCTGCCACGATTTAATTCCGCTGCGCTTTCCGGCTATGTTTGGCAGCATTAAAG
>JBARVS010000105.1:0-1759 GCA_049646385.1 Phormidesmis sp.
TGCCAAAACTTTGCAGCTTAGATGGTGTCGGGTTAGCGGCGCTTCTAAGGCGGCTAGGGCTAGCTCAGCTTGCTCGGTTTTTAATATGCCTATTTTTACACTCATAGAAGATCGAACGGCGATCGCATACAGCGTAATCGAGAGCATTGTACCGACTAGCGCCTCGGTAAGGGCGACATCGGCTGCGCCAAAAAGAGCATAGGCGAGCGCGGCGAGCGCACCTAGCACGCCTCGAATCACCAAAGCCCTATAGGGATCTTTTTGGAGCACCAATAAACCGCCCGTCAGTGGCAGCAAAGCTGCAATCATCAGCATGAAAGAATTTTCACCCATTTTTTCGCTCACTTCCTCACTTACTTCTTCACTTACTGTAGCTCTGTACGCCCTGTTCTTTCGCTATCTGTTCTTTCACTGTCTACTTTTCCACTGTCTACTTTTCCACTATCACAGTACGCATAAGCTAAAACGTAGCTCAGCACTGTATTCCAAACGGCCAGAGAGAACAGCGCTAGCACTAATAGCGGCCACTCTCTCGGCAGCTTTAGCAGCAGGCCCACCACAATACTCATAGAGCCCAGCGTGTCTGATACCGATAGGCTGTGTAGCTTGAATAGAATGGAGCGATCGCCCAGCAGCGGCCAGGTGCCCCACAGCCAAAACAGCGTGCCTAACCCGATGCAAAAAGCGCTGATAATATCTATCATTTTTTTACGACCGATCTAGAGAATCCATAAAATTTAGCGGGGCTGCGTTCAGCCTTCTTAGCGCGTGAGCTAGCAGCATTAAAGCAGCATTGCCCACGCTTAAAATCAGCACGCCGACAACCCCAATCATCCAATCGTCACGCAAGACAGAAATCACCAAAATCAACAAAGATGTTTTCGTTGAGATAGTGGCAAACACAAGCATTTTTGACCACACGCCCGTGCGCCGACTGTCGGCCAGCACAAAGCTATCCCAGCAGAGCCTGCACACTGGCATCAATAGCGCTATTGTCATTCCGAGTAGCATCCAGTTCATGATGGCCTCCTACGGCTCACGGTGTGCACGGTGTACTGTCCGTTTGATGCGTAATTTACAACAATTGTTTTAGGCGTAAAGGTAATTAAGAAAATATCTAAAAACACCAGGCCGCGCGTTTGCCGAGGCTTGCCCTGCTCAATCACAATCTCTTCAAAACTGTGAGGGTTGAAGATCATTTCAAAGGCTTCAATGTAGGCACGAGGAATCGCGGCAGCAATTTTCCACAGCATCTGTAGCCAAGCCTGGGCGATCGCCACCGCCGAAGCTCGGCCAGCAGCGGTTTGCTGTGCTGTCATTGCTGACGAATCGCTAACCCGAGGCAGCAGTAGCGCTACGCAAAAGCCGATGACAACATTGGCAAAGCTCATATCGGCAGTCAACAAAAACCAAAGGGTAAGCTTGAAAATCAAGTCTAAAAGCTTCATACTCTCACCATCCAAAACAACAAGATTAATACTAAACTCATCCCGCCAATTAAATGCTCTAGCCGTTCAAAAGCCCAGGGCTGCTGAGGGTTATCTGTGCTAAATAGTCTGCGAATGAAGATAAAGTACAGCAGCCAGCCAGCGCCCGCTTTACCCAGAACTTTGATCAGGTTTGTTGTGGTATAGGCTTCAAACTGTAGAGCGCTAGCGGCGATGAGCCCGCTTAAAAGTAAGGCTACAGCTAGCCAAAAACCTATAGACGGCTGAGGCTTGAGGTTTTGGCTGACAACACCTTTACTGGCGGTATCTTT
>JBARVS010000106.1:0-4151 GCA_049646385.1 Phormidesmis sp.
AGCAGGCATTGCGAGAGCCACGGGCGTTTCAGACAGTTGGCTGCAAGACTACGTGAATGCCTGCTATGCAGCGGTGCCAAAAACGGCAGAGGTGTTGCCTAAGACTAAAGGCAAGCTGAAGGTGCAACAGCTATGCCTTATTTTCCTCTATCCTTTACATTAATGCACTACCCGTACTTGAACTGTACTTAAGCAGTACCTGCACTGTACTTGAACTGTACTTAAGCAGTACCTGCACTGTACTTGAACCGTACTAAGTAAGTACCTGGACTGTACTTGATATATGTAATTAAGTTGTTATTTACTTGAGTACTTTGTGTGATATAAGAGACTTATGTGCAATTAAAGCAAATGTCTTCAGATATCCTCGATATGGATTCTGACCTTGGTAAGCGAGAGCCTAATCCAGACGCTATAAGCAGACTTCTTCCGACAATTGAGCATTATTATCGGATTAAGGGAAATAAGCTAAGAAGCATTTACAGCGTACTAACTGAGCGAGGGGAAATCTCAATGGCTTTCCAATCGTTTAGAAACTATTATTACGCCCAGCGAAAAGCAAACAAGCTTTCTAATGAAGCTCCTTCAAAACCGTCTATTTCAAACTTATCCTCAGCTTCTTCTATTAGTAAGAAGTCTGTGAAGAAAGAGAAACCTAAGCCTCAACCCCAGTCAGATCCAGCTTACAAAATTAGAAAGATAAAGCCAGATATCTTGAGTTTAGAAGAGGAGATTGCTGCTCATCAAGCTCAGGCTAGGGCCATCTTTGACAACCGATAATCCCATAGAAAATAGAAATTCGCTATGCAACCGATTCGAGTTAACTACGTTACGGGCAACAAAGGAAACGTTGGCAAGACCGCTTTTGCCAACGCACTAATAGAGTTCTACCGACAAAATAATGTGGGACTCATTAAGATAGACGCTGACTCTGATAGTCAGACACTAAGTAAAATGTATAAAGACGCAATGCTCTTAGTTTTATCTGACGACCCCCGGCTGTCCTCTCAGACAGATATCATTTTTCGCCTTGCTTATGCAGAAAGTCAAAAAGAATCAGGGCGACAAGATATTCTAGTGGACTTACCGGCAGGCGGCGAGAAAGATATCAATCGCTGGATGAAGGAGTGTGGCCTAGCTGAAGACGCAGCAACTTACGGAATTAGCTTTGTGAAGTGGTGGGTTTGCGATTCAGACCCTTATTCTATTGAGTTGTTTGAAACGTCGCTTAAAGACAACCCGGATGTGAAGCACATATTTCTGAAGAATATGGGGCGTAGCTCAGACAACAACTGGAAAACATTCGACAAGAAAAAAACTTTGCATTCGCTGCTTAAAAAGCAGTCTGGCCTAGTGCTAGAGATCCCTTCAGTAGATGCGGAAACGCTGAATAGCCTGCGGGATCAAAGTATCTCGTTTGAGCAAGCTAGAAGCAAAGATTTTTTGCAAGTAGACCCAACACAGCACCTGCGTATAAAGGGCTGGTTGATGCGTATGGAGCGGATGCTGGGAGATACGATCTCCATACCCAATGAAATGCGCCCAGTTGCCAAAGCGAAGAAAGAAGCAGCTACGGCTGTCAACTAAAAACTAGATTGAACTATGGAACTAGCAGATGTCGTTGAAGCCTTAGCTCATCTCTCATCGGAGATAGATCAGCTAAGAGCAAAGCAAAATGACTATCACGTACAATCATGGGAGAGGCTTGAGCAATGGTCGAAGACAAACGAGCACCTGACGATTTGTTTGCGCGAACAGTCGCAAGCAAATCGAGAATCGACGGGCATCTATCAAGCGCTCGTGCAGCACTTGCTTACATTAGCGCAAACAATACAGCAGCTCACCGAACACACTTCAATACTCGACGGCTCGTCGAAGAACTTGGCGCAGTACTTGGTGGAACAGCAAGTCCCGCAGTTGAAGCAGTTAGAAGCGAACAGTCAACAGCTCCAAGTCTCGTCGAGCAATCTGGAAAGCTACTTGAAAACGGAACAGTCGAACCGACTAAAGATGCTAGAGAACAGCCTCAGGACGTTGCTAGAGATGCTCGAAATCAAACAGGGGAAGAAGCCATCTTCTCAAACAGCGACTTCTTTGGCGATCAGTACGAAGCCGGAGAGCAAACAGCCTATCAGTCCGAGCCAGAAAGAGCCAATGTACAGCCCTCAGAAGAAGTGGAGCTTTAACGTTGAAATGGTAGCCACATCAGCCCTGGCCTCTTCTATGAGTATGGCTTTGCTGCTGCTATTGCTGAGTGCAATTGGACTGATTGCCGTACCCACACGTGCGGTAGAAGCACCGGAGCAAAACACAGCGGCAGAAAGTGTAGAGCCAGCATTAGGCAACTGAGCGATCGCCACACTATCGGGCGATAGGCTGGCGGCGACGGAAAGGGTTGGACTCATAGGGGCGATCACTACTGGAAAAATGACAACATCCTTCAGCCTATTCGCGATCGCTTCGCTGAACCACCTGATCCCAGGGGGAAAGTGTAATCCTGTGATGAACCACACCCAAAAAGCAGCTTTTTCCAGTTCTGACAGACAGTCCCGAAGACGGTTAATTAAGGCACCCTGAGAGCAGCGGTACGACTAACTTAATCGTCGTCCTTGGCCAATCTAACGGAGAAGCTGCTGTAGAAGCCTGGTATGTTGCCATCGAAGTCAATCTGAGTGGTTACCCAGTTTTGGTGGCCGAGCAGCAGCCCTAAAAAGAGCGCTCCTGGGGAAAGCCCGGTGCTGTGTTGCAGGAGCCAGAAGGTCGCCTCCCCGCCATTCTGTCGAAGCGCAATCTTAATGTTCTCGATCCATTCGTGGGGCTTCTCCACATGGGAGACGGCCAAGGCGTCTTCCAAGGATTGAACAGCCGCTTCGACGACCTGGGCCATCTGTTCTTCATCGAGGTTCGCTTCTGTCCGCCGCGCTCGCTTTCGTCTGGGCAGGTCGGGTAACCTCTGGACAATGCTGTCGGTGGAGAAATAAAAGTTGTCTTTCTCGCCAGTCAGTTCATCGAGCCAATCATCATCGAGTTCCGGCTCGGAGCCGTAAGCTTCAAGGCAGTCAAACTCGTCCTCGGCGGACTCACAGAAGCGGTCAGTCTTCCTGCTAATGAGTTCAGCCGCGATCACGAACATCGCTCCATTGACCGATCCAAACTGATGTCCCTCCACCTGCTTGCGGGCGACCCAATTTACGAGCTGCCTGAACCTAACAGCTCTTTCCTCCAGATGTAGCAATCTTTCCTGGGATAGCCTCCCGCTGGCAAATTCCGCCTGAGCATCCTCACTCACTCAGTGTCCTAGCCCTCACCACTTTTATCCTTGCTCTGTGCCAAACAGAGGGGACAGAACCGGATAGGTTGCCTCGCGGTCGTCACCGCGAACTCAGTATTATGCTTGGCCCCCAGGATACCGAGCACATTCTTAATATGCTTCCTCAACGCCTTCTGGCTCATGCCCTTGAGATGAACCGCCTTAACGCCATCAATCTTCACCCCCTGATCGAGTACAGTGAACTGAAGGGCATGGCGCTTTCCGTCGGCCCTGTCCTGAAAGAAAAGCATTTGTACCTCCGGCGGTTCGGCGTAGCCAATCGGCAGGATGTCCATATCCTGCACTTGCTCCACCCTGTCCGCCCGCTGGCGACTCCTTTTCTTGGCCTTATTCTGAGCCTGCTTCAAATAATAGGCGCGCCGGGAATGACAGCGCTGAGGCTTCTGGGTATCCCAGCAGGTTTTCGCTTGGGCGATCTCCACGCTTTCGGTAGCACAGCGCTTACAGTCGGTGTTTACGGCGCGGGGCATGACAAATCAACTAAACGTAGTCTGAGTTTAGTCTGAGTCTATCTAAAAATATCAAAAAATGAAGGGATCGGCGATATGAATGCTGTGCCGCTGCCGCCTTTGCTGTTGTCCACTGAGCCAGGGGTCATTGCCTTTGAATTTAAGATACCACCTAATTAGCAGTTGGTAACACCGCATCACGCCAACGTGATAACACGCCGTCCTCTCTACAGCTCAATTCTCTAATCATCACGCCGTCACAATAACGTGATATCACGCTACCCTATTCAAAATCGTGATATCACGTTATCTAGATAACACGCGAACTTGCTTTCCCAATCCTCTAATCTCTCATCTATCAATGCTTTTAA
>JBARVS010000107.1:0-22254 GCA_049646385.1 Phormidesmis sp.
GGTTAAGCCCGGTTGCGGCATGAAAGCGGCGATTAGTTTACGTACTGTAACGATTGCGCAGGCTGGTTTGTGGGGCAGTAAAAGGCTTTTTATCACCTGCGCATCTGTAGCGTTACAAAGCGGTCAATCGCCTACTATTGGCATATGGTTTATTCTATTCCACAAATCTTACAGTGCTATGCTCAGGGCTATTTTTTGATGGCCGAAGATGATGGTCGGCTGAACTGGTACTCTAGCCAAAAGCGAGCGCTGATTCCGTTGGACAACCGATTTCGCTATCCAAAGTCGCTGAAGCGATCGCTCAACCAAAAGCGCTTTACCCCTGCGATTAATCGCGCCTTTGAAGCGGTTGTAGAAGGCTGCGCCGACAGGGAGACTACTTGGATATCGGACGAGCTGAAGGCGGTATACGTGAGCTTGCATAAGGCAGGCTATGCCCATAGCTTTGAGACTTGGCAGGGCGATGAGCTAGCCGGGGGTTTTTTAGGCATCGTGCTGGGCGGGGCTTTTATTGGAGAGTCAATGTTCTATCGCATTCCAGAAGGGTCTAAGGCGGCGATGGTGCTTTTGGTAGAGCATTTGCGATCGCGCCAGTTTATCCTATTCGACGCTCAAATCATTAACCCTCACCTAGAGCGCTTCGGAGCCTTCGAGGTCGAGCAGGTCATTTACGAGGCCACCCTTCACGACGCTATCCAACGCCCCTGCCAATTTACGTAGGGGCGCGCCTCTTGATGGTCGCCCTTAACCCCCTCAACCGTAACCTTTACGCAGCCACTATGTCACTATGCCTCTATCCGCGTTAGCAGCACCGGACAGTTAGCATACACCCGCACGTAGTCTGAGAGCGATTCACCCAGCAGCCGATCTAGATCAGGCATTCCTTTGGCAATGCTAGGCCGACGATCAGGAGAGCCCAATACGAGCAAATTTACATTGAGCTGATCGGCTAGCTCACAAATGCGCTGACCGGGCTTGCCTTCAGGCGCAACGCAGCGATAGCGGATGCCCGCCTGCCGCACTTTCGTGACAGCATCAGCGAGCACCGGATCTTTTGCGGGATTGTCGCGAATAACGTCCTCCAGCTTGGCGTTGAGCTTAGAGACGGAGTGCACCAAAATAATCTCGCTTCCCTCAATGTCTCTAGCCAAATCTATGGCGACCTGGAGGCTTTGTTTGGCAGAGTCAGATTTATCAAGGGCGACCAAAATGCGTCTGACGGCCTGAATGCTGTATAGATCGTCCTTAACGAGCAGCATGGGCCGTGACGAGAGCTGAAATACATATTGGCTCACCGAGTTGCCCATAATGGCCTTAAGCCCTTTGAGCCCTCTTGAGCCCATGACGATGAGATCGGCGTTAATTTCATCGGCAACTTTACCCACTAGATCTTTCGGCTCGCCTTCTCGCAGAATCGCGCTAACTCTCGACGGGTCTAGCTTAAGTTCGCTAACGGCTTCGGCCAGCGTTCTACCGCCTTGCTCCCAGCTTTCGGTCATAGCGGCGGCGGTGGACTGAGAGGGCACGACATGAAGGATGGTGATGCGCGATCGCTCAATGCGAGGAATCTGCATCAGCTTTTTCATCATTTCCCGCGTGTTTCCGATGCCCGAATCTGCCAGCAATATAGTCTCAATCATGGAATTTCTAATGCTTTTATGGGGTTCGTTTGGTCATTTGGCTTGCTTTACCTTATCAACTTAAAAATAAACTGATACAGATTGAAGCGATCGCTTACCAAACTTAAAACCATTCATCAGATAAAAATAGCCCATGCCAGAATCTACGCCAGCAGCCCAGCCAAAAATAAAAAAAGCAAGAAAAGATAGTTTCAAAGGATTTGAATATCCCATTCGCGTGCAGCCTCATCACACCGACTATGGTGGCGTCGTTTGGCACGGCACCTACATAAGCTGGATGGAGTCGGCCAGAGTAGAGTGCCTGCGAGCTGCTGGCGTGCCCTTTGAGCGCCTTATCAGCTTAGGATATGACCTCCCCGTTGTGGACTTGCAGATTCGCTACCATCAGCCACTGACGCTAGGCATGGCTGCGATCGTTAAAACGCGCCTAGCGCCCATTAAGGGCATTCGCCTGAACTGGCTGTACGAAATCGAAACCGTTGAACCATCACCCCGGCTATGCCTAAGCGCCCAGATAACGCTGGTGACGGTTGACGTTGCGCAGCGCAAGATAGTACGCCATTTGCCCCGTGAGGTAAAAGAGATTCTTGCTCGGGTAACAGACCATTCTTAAAGGACTTTTAGAAGATGAAAATGGCCTGCTGTCTGTCGTATCTGTTACATAAGCTGCCCACGCGCTTTATTAAAAGCAAAAAGTCAAGAATCTACTAAGTTAACAATACTTAGCAAAGTGCCAAACTTCTCCACAGGCTTTCCACAGTTTTTCGCTAGTTTTCCCCAGAAGTTACCTCGTTTTCCACAGGCTAAAGCGTGGATAGGTCAATTGACTGATTTTTGTGGATTACTCGGCGGCAGTCAAACACCTGCTTTTATGAGCGCTAATTGTGGACTTATGTAACGGAAAATAGGGTGAAAGCCGCTTTATTCGCAAACGCAAAGTTTTGCTAAAACTACCCGTCGCCCTTAAGAGCATTGCCATTTTTGAAGGCATGTTCCACAATGAATACCACTTCAGCGAAGCGCTTTGCCTACAACGGTTTGAGTGTCCTCTAGTTCCTGAGGACATTCGCCCACGCAGTCAAACCGTGAAAGATTGTTGTGCTTATAAATATGTTCATCAATACTCAGTTTTATTCAGCCAGCTCGATTCAACCCGTCAACATCATTGAGGAGATTTTGTGGTGCAGCAGTCCGTTAGTTTGTCAGTTGAGATTCCTGAAGAGCTTCATCTTTCAGTTCAGCACTATTTAGATGTGCATTCTGATTGGAGCCAAGACCGCCTGTTCTGCGCAGCGATATCGCTGTTTTTGATGCAGAACGGCGTCACCAAGCAGCAGATTAGTCGCATCTACTTAGATAGTCTGTTTGGCCAGCAGCCAGAAAATAACAAAAAAATGATTCGATCTAACTAAGCTCAAAGTCTGCTTTAGACGTTAAAGATGGCTAGCGGCTGTTCTGTGCGAGTTCGCCGTATGAAATCTCACCTGCCAATGGCTTTTACTAACCCAATGCCGCCAAAGTATAAAAATAATACTGCCCCGCCTAGCAAGCTCTGCGTAATCGGATCGGTAGAAGGGGTTAGCACAGCGCCTAAAATGGCAGCGCCTAGTAGCACGTACCGCCAGCCAGAGAGCATTTGCTCAGAGCCTACAATGCCTAACAGCCCTAGCAGCAGCTGAATGACCGGAATTTGAAAGGCGAGCCCGGTGCTAAAGAGCAGCAGCAGCACAAACTCAAAGTAGCGATCAATCGACCACATTTGCTCCACAACGTCTGCGCCGTAGTTGATGAAAAAGTTGAGAGCAGCGGGCACTAGCGCAGTATAGGCAAACGCTAGCCCTGCAAAAAAGAGCACGCTAGAGCCGATGACAACGGGCGCAATCAGGCGACGCTCGCGGCGAGTTAGTCCCGGTAGCACGAACTGAATGATTTGATAGAGAATGAATGGGCTAGCCAGCAAAATGCCGCTGTAGCCCGCTACTTTGATAGAGACAAAGAAGTATTCGCCCGGTGAGAGCTGTAAAAATTTTGCGCCTTGGGCGGGAACTTCTAGCAGCTCGACAATTTGCCGAACGCTGGCGAAGCAGCCGATAACGCTAATGGCGATCGCAATCACCGCATAGAAAAGTCGCTGCCTCAGTTCGTCCAAATGGTCGAACAAAGACATTTCAACGTCGCCAGGAGTTTCGTCTAAAAAAGTCTCGCGCTCCTCTCCGTTTGGCCCCTTTGCTGGTGCCCAGAGTTTGGCAGGACTTGCCGTCTCAAGATCAGCGGGAGGCGTCATAAGCTTCGTCGTTGGGGTAAGAGGTCAGCGATTAAAAAAGGTCGGCCTTTCGCTTTGGCCTTTTGCTAGTTATTGTATCGGGCCTGTTGAAAAACTGCTCAGCGAGTTGCCTATCGAGTGACCTATTAAAAAGAGCGGCCCGAAAAGAGCGGCTACTGAGTAAAGGTTTTCTCGGCAAGCTGTCCAGATGAACCCATGACTTCAGCCTTGCCACCGTTAGCGGCAACTTCGAGTCCGCCAGCGTTAGCAGAGTAGATATTGATGCTCTCTTGAGCTTCCCACACTTTGCTTTCGCCCGGTTGAAGGGTGCCTTCAAAAACAGTGTTGCCGTCAGTAATAATGCTCACCCAGGCTTCATCGGTGGCTGTTGCTTCTACATACACAGGCGCTGTGCTGACAGGTGGCTTTGCAGCGGCTGGTGGCGGCGTAGTTTCTGCTGGAATAGGGGGCAGTGTACCTGCCTCTTGCGTCGTTTCATTTGAGGCAGCGGGGCTGCTAGCAACGCTGGGCTGACGATTGCCACCGCCGCCTAGAATGCTGGCGAGAATAATTGCGCCTGTTGCGATCGCAGCCACTACTCCACCAATAATAAACGGCTTCAAATTCGGCTGATCTTGTCGGTCATACTCTACGCCAACAGGCTCTGCGCTCGCTTGAGGTGGAAGGGGACTCGCTTCAGTTGTAAAAGCGGCGGGTAGGTTATCGTCAAAACTATTGTTGCTTTGAACGCTGTCCAAGGTGGTCTGACTGTTGAGCGCAGTGCTTTCTGCTACAGGTGGCGAACTGTCTATAGGCAACCTGTCTACAGGCAACCCGTCTACAGGCAACCCGTCAGACTCGCTAAGGGCAGGCTCGTGAAAATCATCGGCGCTGACCTGCTTTTGATCGAAGTTGGCCCGATCAAAAGCAGCTACTTGGCTAGCAAAATCTGCCTCTAAAGTAGACGCATTGGGCATGGAGGGCTCAGCGGAAGCGGCGGCTGTAGTGCCTAAATCTAAAGAATCAAATGACATTTCGTCCGTTGGTTCTGCAGCGGTGCCTTTGGTTTCATTTAGCAGCCTTTCTAGCTCACTGTCTAGCTCACTATCTGATTTACTGACAAAATCTGCATCGGCTGCTGGCGTAACAAATCCATTGATGGCGTTGCTGCTGGCCGGAATATCTGCCGGAATATCTGCCGGAATGTCTGTCGAGATAGGATTAGCCGTACTCTTGAAAAGATCGTCCGCTCGATCCAAGGCGCTTTCAGAAATAAAGCCTCGATCAACAAGGTCACGGTCTAAGGCCGTTTCGGTCTCAACCGCCGGATCAACCTTTGGCGCTGCTGCTGGCTGAATTTCTGTGACTTCTGGTTCAACGTCGGGTTTGCCTAGCGTTAGGTCGTCAGCCGTATTGCTGGTGAGCGGCGCGTTTGACAGGTTGTCTACGCTAAATGCGGGGGTGTTGGCGGCGATCGCCCCGTTGGAAGGTGACTGGCTGGCACTAAAGCGCGTTAGCCGCGTCGTGGTGCTGTCGTCCGGTGGGGCCTGAGGAGCCGGACGGGGAGTAGAGGGCACGGAGGTTACCGTGAACTGCTGAGAAAGCTCTATGCCATTGAGCCCTAGCGATTCACCGTATCTGCGAATAAAGCCCTGGACAAAAATTGGCTCGGGCAGCAGATCAGGATCGCCAGTTTCGATGCCGTTGAGCAGCTGCGGGCGAATGTAAGTACGAATCGCAATATCTTCTAATGACTTGCTTTGCTTTTCTCGGTGTTCACGCAAGAAAGCGCCAATTTGTGCAAGTTGATTCTGCTGTGGGGCACTAAATTTAGTCACAATACTCCATGAAACCAATGACGACTCACCCACTGTTGATATACCCGTGACGACGGGCCGATCTAGAGTAGGCGTTTTCGCATACTGCTTATGTATGTTTACTTAAATCATCCTATCAATAATCTCCGATCATCCTAACAATGATTTGGCCAGTAATCATAGGGCAGCGCCTTGTCTCCGGTAGCTCAAGTGGTTCTTTGGCCTCTCTTCGAGATTTATAGCTGCTTAATTTTTGCGGCGATTTCAGGATTATATAGCCGTAAATAGTTCCAATAGCCGCCAAATACAGAGTCAATATAGCCTTTGGTTTCTGGATAGGGAATTTTCTCAACAAAATCATCAGCGTTGGTAAAGCCGCCTTCCTTAATCCATCCGTCAACGCTGCCGGGGCCTGCGTTATAGCTAGCGACTGCAAACAGCGAATTGTTATCAAACTGCTCGTGGGTAAAGTTTAAGAACCAGGTGCCGAAGTTTACATTGTCTTCGGGCTTAGTCAGGCTATAGCTCTGGGTGCCAGTTTGTTCGCCAATCCATTCGGCGGTTTCGGGCATTACCTGCATGAGGCCAACGGCTCCCACCACCGACTCAATTTGAGGCTGAAATCTAGACTCCTGGCGCACTAGCCCAGTGACCAGCAGCGGATTGATCTGGCGCGTTTTGGCCCAGCCTTGAATAATCTCAGAAAAAGGGAACGGATAAATCGCCTGCCAGTAGTTGGGATTGCGTTTGAGCAGCTGATACTGTTTTTTGTCGTCGGGCAGCTCGCGCCATCTCAGGCTAGAAACCATGAAAATGCCGTTGAGATTGTCGCCGACGCCCAGTCGTAAAATGCCGTCAGTAAACTGCTCTGCGACGGTGGGTGATCGCACATTGTCAAATTCGGTTTGCCACTGTTCCCAAGCGGACTGATCTTGCCCGAGCAAATAAAGTTCTTGCAGCGTAGCCGAGCCCGTGGGTAGGGGCGATCGCCTGGGTGGAATAGCAATATCAGGCGTAAAGGTGCGCACCGTGTCAAAGTCGCCCACTGCCCAGTTGAGGTGAACCGCCGAGCGCCAAGCATAGTAAGCTTCTGGGTGGCTGCGAATCACCTGCTCAAAAGCTTTTTGCGCGACCTCTGGCTGGTTTTGTAAAAGCGCCCACTTACCTAGCCAAAAGCCTGCTTCGGCGGCTAAATCATCATCTGGTGCGGCGGCAATCAGCTGCTGAGCCCAGGCGATCGCCGCTGGATAGTTTTTTGCCTTCGCACTGGCCTTTGCATTAGCTAAGCGAATTTTAGCCGCTGCCGCCGATTCAGAATACTGAGAGAGCACAGAGGCTCTGGCCTGCTGCGCCGAAGCAGGGCTTTTCATCACGGCTAAAATGTCAGCGCGCTTCACTAGCGCATTTGCAGCCTGATCGGGAAACCGCGCCACCACCTGGTCGAGCACCGTCAGGGCAGCGGCAGGGGGCAGCAAATCTGACAAATTCAGCAGGCCGATCGCGGTTTCTGGCGCTTGAGGAAAAGCTTGATTGAGCTTTTGGTAAAGCGCTCTAGCTTCTACCGCTTTGCCGCCCGTTTCTTTGCCGCGCGCTGCTCGATACAGACCTATCGGCGTACCAGACGCTTTAGCGTAGGCATCACCCGCCTGCGCGTAATTTTGAGTTTCCCAGTAGCCAAATCCAACTGCCTCCCAGTCTGCTGGGGTCAGCGAGCTGCTGTATTTTTGGGTCAAGCGATTCAGCATTTGGCCGTAGTCTGGATGGTTAAATCCGTGGTAGGCCACCAGCTTTAGCAATGCTAGTTCGTCGAAGGCGCTTGTCGTAGCAGGTTCAGTCGCTGGTTTGCCCAAGCGCTCTAGCGCGACTTCTACGCTTAGCGGATGGTTTGGAAAGCGAGTGAGTAGCGTATCCCAATATTGAGCGGTTTCTGAGCTATTTTGCTTTTGCACATTGGCTTGTGCGTTGGCTGGTTTCAAATTGTCTGGTCGCTCTAGCTGGCCTAATCGATAAAGGGCTTCACCCGCAGCGGCGCTGTCTGAATAGTTAGCGACGAGCTGAGTCCACGTAGATTGGGCTGCGGCGGTTTGACTGGCGGCGGCTTGGGCCTGACCTTTTTTGAGCAGAATGTAAGGGGCTAGGGCTGTGTAGCGCGTGTCTAAATTTTCTAACAGGGGGAGGGCGCTGCCGCCTTTGCCTTGGCCAATTAAGTCGGCGGCGAGCAGGTAGCGGGCGCGATCGCCTTCACTGCCTTTGTTTTGCTGAGCGATCGCGCTAAGAGCCTGATCGCGAGCCGCTGGCGTCTGTTTAGATAGCCCTAAGACAGCAGAAGACCTAACCGCGTCGGGCAATTGCTCAGCAGCGATATTAGAATGAGTCGCCCCGTTGAGCGTAAAGGCGTCGGTAGTCTTTAGAAAAGCCACCACCATCCCGATTAAAAGGGCGCTGCTGCTGGCAATTAAGACGAGCGGCCACTTATCTTTTAGCGTTTTTAGCATAGTCACTTTCGTAAAGCGTTTATCTACAAAGATCACTTAAGTGGTCAATTTTTTATAATCAATTTTTTTTGTGCTTTCTGACGTTTTAGCAGAAAAATCGCGCGATGGTGAGAGGGAATCGCTTGGCAGCTTTGTAAAAATTAGGCATCTGCCTCGGTAAAAAGACATAGCAAATTACGAAAAGCGCCGAAATCAGTAGATACTATAGAACTGGAATTTATCTAAGCAAAGAACTAAGGAATGGATTTTATAGCGTCGGATCAATCTTGTCTGAGCTGGACGGGAGACTGCCTGGTTATTGGGCTCTTAGAAGAGTCATTGCCCCTTACCGGTATCTTGTCAGATCTTAATGATAAGGTCGCTGGCCTGCTGCAAACCCTCATTGATGAAGAAGGATTTGAGGGCAAAGCTGGCACCAGCGCTATAACTCGCCTTGCGCCGGATGCCGCCGTCAAAAAAATCGGCATTGTTGGCCTGGGTAGCTCTGAGGCGATGGCATTAGAAGGACTGCGTCGGGGCTCAGCGAGTGCGGCGCGACTGGCCAAAAAAGCCAAAGGTGCTTCTATGGCGATTAGCTTTCCGGTGTGGAATAACAGCCCGTCTTTAACGGTTCAGGCGCTGAGTGAAGGCACCATCTTGGCACTCAGTCAGGACAATCGCTTCAAATCCGAGCCCGACAAAAATGCCGCTAAAAAAGGTGCTGAACTCTCTGAGGTTCATTTGCTCGCTTTTCCAGGCGAAGAGGCTGCGATTGAGCGCTCTCAAAAGGTTTGTGAAGGCGTTATCTTAGCGCGTGAGCTAGTCGCCGCTCCGCCCAACGTTGTCACACCCGATAAGCTAGCTGATACTGCCGCTGAGCTTGCGAAAGACTACGGCCTATCGCTGACTATTTTAGAGCGCGAGCAGTGTGAAGCCTTGGGCATGGGGGCTTACTTAGGCGTTGCTCAAGCCTCAGATTTGCCGCCTCGGTTTATTCACCTGACGTATCGGCCCAAGAACGAGGCCAAACGGAAGCTAGCTATTATCGGCAAGGGGCTGACCTTTGACTCAGGCGGGCTCAACCTTAAAACTGGCGGCTCAGGCATTGAGATGATGAAAATCGATATGGGGGGAGCGGCTGCTGTGCTTGGGGCGGCTAAGGCGATCGCCCAAATCAAGCCCGACGTAGAAGTCCACTTCATCAGCGCTGCCACTGAAAACATGGTGAGCGGCCATGCCATGCGCCCCGGTGATATTCTCACTGCTTCTAACGGCAAAACGATTGAAGTCAACAACACCGACGCCGAAGGTCGCCTGACGTTAGCCGACGCTTTGGTTTATGCCGATAAGCTAGGCGTTGATGCCATGATCGATTTGGCGACGTTAACGGGCGCTTGTGTCGTGGCGCTGGGCGATGACATTGCAGCCTTGTTTAGCCCAGATGAAGAGCTAGCGCGATCGCTCTCTAAAGCCGCTGAGCTTTCTGGCGAAAAGCTTTGGCCAATGCCCATGGAGGAAAAGTATTTTGAGGGCTTAAAGTCTGTTGTGGCCGATATGAAAAATACCGGGCCCAGAGCAGGCGGCTCAATTACAGCGGCGCTGTTCTTAAAGCAGTTTGTCAAAGACACATCCTGGGCGCATTTAGATATTGCTGGGCCTGTATGGTCTGAAAAGGAGAACGGCTACAATAGCCCCGGCGCAACGGGCTACGGCGTTAGACTGCTGGTGGAGTGGGTGACCAGCGGTAATGAGGGCTAAAGGCAGAGTGGATAAGGGCAATCCGCCGAACGCCTACATAACAGACTCAATCAAGCCAATCAAATTGCCCGCCGGGTCTCGAAAGTAGGCGACCTTGAGCGCGAACTCTTGGTTTTGAGTAGGCGGCTCGTCAAAGACGACGTTGGCATGGCGCAGCTCACGATAAATTTCGTCCATATTGCGAACCTGGAGCAGCAGGCCAAACCGATCTTGGCTATTAGCAGAGGGAGCCTTTTCGCTAGTGCGCAAAATCTCAGACATTTCCTGCTGACGAAACAGCGAAAGTCTCATCTGATGAGCGCCCTGGCCAATTTCAAACTCGGCATATCCCTTGTCAATCTGGATAGTGATCGGCTTGAACTTCAAAACGTCTCTGTAAAACTCAGCGCAGGTGGCAATATCTGAAACAAACAAACGAGTGTGAGCAGAGATAACTTCCATAGTTGTTTTTAAGTTAGGGCCAAGATTGAGGATAGCTGAATCCGTCTAGAAGTTGAATTTTCTTAAAGGTGACGATTGATTGGCCGGAACAATGTGTCGGTTGACGATTGCTTTGCTGCTTTCTTGCTGAGTGGCCATATCGACGGCGATCGCTGCAATCTGCACATCTAAACAGTCCATCGGTATTCGCATTTGGGTCGTGGCTTCTAAGTCGCCTACCGCATCAGGCACTAGCTTGGTCAGCAGCTGCGGCTCTATTACCAAGCTGCGGCTTTGCCTATCTATCATCCATAGCTTTACAAAAGGCTTATAGGCAGACGGTCGGGTTCGCACCGTCACCGTAATAGTTTCTCCTGCCACCAAATCTCCCATTGGTACGCTAATAACTGGCAGCGCCATTTCTGGCAGCTCTTCGTGAGTTTGCCTTTGATCCGGCTGTGCTGCTAGCGGCTGAACTGAGGATGGGGTAGAAGCGCTCTCTAGGCGCTGTGAGATGAAAGGTTGGGATACAGCGGGTTGCACGGCTCTGCCTAAGCTAACTGGCTTAGTGTCAGCTTCTTTCGCATCGTTAGGCCGTTGGGTTGCGCTGGGCTCATCGTAAATGACGACCTCACTACCGCGTTCAAGCTCCGAGGGAGCCGCAAGCGTAAATGAGCCTCGGCTAACGCCTGCCTCCTTTATATTTTGCGAAATTTTAGCGGCCTCCCGATGGCTTTCACGGGTGAGCGTCGAAAGCCTGTTCCAAAAGTGATCTTTTAGCTTTAGCGATTGAAAATCTAGGTTGGCCTCTGCTCGCTGGGAAGAGTCTCGCTGGGAAGAGTCTCGCTGAGAAGAGTCTCGCTGAGAAGAGGACTGACTTTGTCGAACGACAGATCGGCTGCTCGCTTGACTGCTGATCGGCTCTGCTACCTGACTATTGAGCCTCTGTTCAGACAGTTCATCTAACTGCTCATCCGGTGACTCATCCGTCGGCTCATCTGCTAGCTCATCCACCGAGTCATTGACCAGATGATGGGCTGGCATAGCTGTTTCCGCTGTGGTTAAACGATGGGGTATGGCCCCTTCTATTCCAGGTGGTTCAAGCGCGTCTAGCTCAGATTCTTCTAATCGTAAGTCTTGATCAATGTCCTCAAGGACGGCAGAAATTTCATCAGCTTCCAGATCGCTGTCTTCAATGCTGCTGCTTAAGAACTGGGCGGGCTGTGATACCATCGGCGCACGCTCAGGCGGCATCATGGGTGATACTGGCGGTTGCTCTGGCGGTTGCTCTGGCGGTTGCTCTGGCGGCGGCTCTGGCGGTTGCTCTGGCGGCGGCGGCTGAACGTTGTCTTGTTCAGCAGAAAGGTTGTTGTGACTGTCGCTCACAATGAGGTTGGCGGCGTTATCGTGCGGTGCAAAATTAGGTAGCTCAGGATAGGGATAGGTGCGTTCTTCCCTGGGAGGGGCTTGGCTATTGCTCTCGCCTTGAAACGCACCAAAATCTAGCTGAGGCGGCAGCACGACGCCAACGGCAGGCACAAAGCTGGCCTGAGCAGGATCAAGCAAGGGAATTGGCCAAGTAGGATTTATTAAAGAAGGCTCTAGTCTGGTATTGAGCGCAGTATTGGGCGGCGAAACGTATTGGGCGACAGCGGCAGCGTCTTCTGCTTCAAACAGATCAGGCGCTTGGTTGGCGATCGCATCTAGCAGCTGAGCAATACCTGCCGTAATGGTGAAGGCCGTAAACGCTAAGATTTCAGCTTTCTCATCAGGATCTATTGCCGCCGTTCGCAAAGATACCTCCCCTAAAATAACCCTTGTTGTCACTTCTGAGGGCAGTTGAATTTGCACCTTAAAGTCTGCTGGCAAACGCGCCAAACTCAGCGGTCGATGAGCCTCCATAATGACTTGCGCAGTCTCTGGGTTTTGCAGCCTAATCCAGAGCTGACAGGTGCCTTCATGCGATCGCTCCAAAAGGGCATTAACCTTGCCCATAATTGTCAGAGGTTGATTGTGGCGAGCTAAATATGCCTGCTGCCTTAGCGCAACCTGATAGCTAAACGGATGGCCAAGCTCTGCCGAAAGATCCGTAGCGCCTGCTTCAGCAGACATTATTCTCTCAGACAGGCTATCAGGCACTTTTAGCCCCTGACTTTGCAGCCGAGTTTTTAGCTCTACCTGAGCTTGAATTAGCGGCAGATCCTGATTAACCAGTTCTAAATTAACAGCGTCGCCATCATCATGCTCAATAAAGGTGCTGACGGCTGTTTCCGAATCCAGCGGCACGGGCCATTCGCCCGACCAGTCTTCCTCAGTATGGGCAAACACCTGAAGCTGCACGCTATATTGCCAGCTCTCTATTGGCTCACCAGTTGGTTCACGGGCAGATTCACTGTCTGTGCTGTAACTGTCTGTGCTGCAACAGCTCAGCTCCCACTGCCCCGGCTTTAGATGCATAAAAGGCATCACCACGGCTAAGCCTGCCTCGTTAGTTTGGCTAGTGCGTTTGCGATCGCGGCGGCTAGGTGGCAGCTCATCGGTTAATAGCTGGCTCACCCGAATTTCCATGCCAGCGTTAGCGCGATCAGTGTGCGCAACGATTCTATAGCGACCCTCTAAAATTTCTACCTGCTGCGTTTCCAACTGTAGCCAGGTTTGATCGCCTTCTTTTTGGATCAAAAATTCCCAATATTTCATGTCGCTTTTTTAGATGCCTAGACAAACGTCCAAACTGCACACAATCTTCATATAGACAGCAGTATAGGGGAAATCGTAGCAGACATATTTGCAGCCGTCGCCTCTTTGCTAGAATTCGCTGCTTTTAATGACAATTAACGCCTTTTTGCTACGGTTATTACGGGGACATATTGTATTATTTCTGCCCTTCTTATTAGCTATTCTTGATAGTCAGTTTCGATGGTGACTTCTAACGTGTTTTCATCTACAGCAACGTACAAGATATTAGGCCGACAGCACACCTGACAGTCTTCTATATACGACTGAATGCTGCCTGCGCTCAAATCGACAAAGGTAGTGCTAGGCTCGCCGCAAAAGGCGCAGTAATACTCGGCGGTCGTTTGCATATTGTTTTGTCCATCGCTCTTTGTCCAGCGTCTTAAGTAATTACTGTTGGCTCACTGCGCCCTGTAAGCGCCTTGATTTTGGCAACTTCATCCGCTAGCACAATTAAAGGCTTTAGGGCTGTTTGTGGATCTGCTTTATGCTTGCTGGCATCAGGCTCGTAGCTTTCTAAGTACAGCCGCAGCGTCGCGCCTTGAGTGCCCGTTCCTGACAGGCGAAACACCATTCGCGAGCCGTCGGTAAAGCCAATGCGAATGCCCTGGTTTTTGCTAACGCTGCCGTCAATGGGGTCGGTGTAGCTAAAGTCGTCAGCGTAATCTACGGTGTAGTCGCCTAGCTTTTGACCGGGGAGAGCTGAAAGCTGAGCTTGCACGCCTTCCATCAGCTCATTCGCCTTGGCACTATCGACCCCTTCATAGTCATGCCGCGAATAAAAATTCCGCCCGTAGGTTTTCCAATGCTCTACGGCAATGTCTTCAACTGACTGCTGCCGTTCAGCTAAAATATTCAGCCAAAACAGCACTGCCCAAAGGCCGTCTTTTTCGCGCACGTGGTTAGAGCCAGTGCCGAAGCTTTCTTCTCCGCAGATCGTGATTTTGTCGGCATCTAACAGATTGCCAAAGAACTTCCAACCTGTAGGCGTTTCGTAGCAGTCAAGGCCCAGCTCTTTCGCGACGCGATCAGCGGCTTGGCTGGTGGGCATAGAGCGAGCAATGCCTGAAAGACCGCCTCTGTAGCCAGGGACTAAGGTTGCATTAGCGGCGATAATGGCAAGGCTATCGCTCGGGTTGACGAAGAAGTTGTTGCCCAGGATCATGTTGCGATCGCCGTCCCCATCCGAAGCTGCCCCAAAGTCAGGCGCATCGTCGCTAAACATGGTTTCTACCAGATCATGCGCGTACACCAAGTTTGGATCAGGATGTCCGCCGCCAAAGTCTTCTAGCGGTTCGCCATTGGTGACCGTCCCGGCTTTAGCGCCAAGCGTCTTTTCAAAAATTGCCTTGGCATAAGGGCCAGTCACCGCATGAAGTGAATCCATGCACATGCTGAAGTCGCCCTTTAGCAACTGCCGAATCTTATCAAAATCAAACAGCTTCTCCATCAGCTCGGCATAGTCAGCGACAGCATCGACAACTTCTACCGTCATCTCACCCATCTGTTCGGTGCCTAGCTTATCGAGATCAACCTCTGCTGCCTCAGTGATTTTGTACTCGCCGATAGACTGAGTATTGGCAAAAATTGCGTTGGTCACGTTTTCGGGTGCAGGGCCGCCGTTAGCAACGTTGTATTTCACGCCAAAGTCACCTTCTGGGCCGCCCGGATTATGACTAGCCGACAGAATAATGCCGCCAAAAGCGTCGTATTTACGAATCAGGCAAGAAGCAGCAGGCGTAGAGAGGATACCGCCCTGTCCAACCAGCGTTTTACCCACGCCGTTGGCAGCGGCCATTTTTAAGATGGTTTGGATGGCGGGCCGATTGAAGTAGCGTCCGTCGCCGCCTAAGACTAAGGTTTTGCCTTTGTAGTCATCTAGGCTGTTGAAGGTAGCTTGAATAAAATTTTCTAAGTAATGAGGCTGTTGAAAGGTCGGCACCTGTTTACGCAAGCCGGATGTACCGGGCTTTTGATCGTCAAAAGGGGTCGTAGAAACCGTTTGAATCGACATTTTGATAAGTCCTAAGCTGCCTTCGTTAGGTATGATCTCACATTGCTGTTCTACGCAATGCATTACGGCCAAAAAAATTGGCTCATTGTTCTAAGACGGTGTATTTGGGGCGATGACTTTTACCGGGTCGCCAACGCGCAGGGTAATTGATTGGGTCAGCTGATGGTTTGATGGCTGAGCGCAGTTTTGGCCAAACCAGATGCCTTTATCCCAATAGCGATAGGTGGATAGGGTTTTGGTAGGTTCTTTGCTGCGATCGCCCGTCTGAGGATTCACATTAGGAATAGAGCAGCGATCGCACAGCTTAGGCAAATCAAACACCGCCGCTCCAATCTGCACCTGCTGCCAAGTATCTTCCTCATGAGGTGTGCTCACGCCTGCAATCACAAAATTAGGTCGAAACCGCTGCATCGTCACGGGCTCTTTTGCTTGGGCTATCAGCCTTTGATTAAGCCCTGCTAAAGAAGTCTCAGAAATTAATAGATACGGGTAGCCATCAGCAAAGCTAACAAGATTATCATGACCGAGCTGGCCGTGAGCGGTGGGTCGATTGCAGCTATCTGGCATGTACACCAGCTGACACTCAGCGCCGATGAATTGAGTAACCCACTGTTGGCTCTCGGGGCCAACGGCAATGGCGGTGGTGCGATCGCCCCAAACCTCCACATCTACCCGATTAAAAGGCTCATCGCGCACCCCCAAATCAAGACCCATCGAAAAATCCACCCGTACCGACAGCTTTGGCATTCCTGGCGCACTTAAACGCAAACAGCGAGCCTCATCATCTACGCTCACGCCAATCAGCGCCATTCGAGGAAAGCGCCGCTGCGTCATAAACTTGCCCTTGCTGTCCACCACCATCCAGCGGCGGTCATATTGCAGCCCGCGCGCCGTCAGTTGAGCCTGCTGCACGGCAATCCCCGCCGCCGACTTAACGGGATAAATATACAGCTCACTCAAAAACAGTTCAGCCATACTGCCGCTACCGTTAAATCAGGTTATCCTCTCATAACGGTAGCGGCTTTATCGCTAGACATGGATATCTAAGTGGCGGATAAGGGCCTTAGTCCACCGTTACTGTAAAGCGGATGAAGCCGTAGGAAGTTATCGGTGTACCCGGCCCGGTTGCGTTGGCCAGCGAACCCGGAACATTGACTCGGACGCCGCCGTCAGTGCTGGTGGTGCCGGGGCAAGGTGCTGTGACGACTGCTGAACTGTTAAAACTTTCACCTGGATCGTCGCCTGCGGCATCTGTGAGGATTGCTGGTGCAGCGCCGCCCTGGCTCAATTTTAGGGAGCCAGCTACATAGGTTGTGTTGTTGGGCACAAGGTCACAGAGTTTGACTTGGTTGATGGAAGTATTGCCATCAGAAAGAAAATACACTGTGTAATCGACCGCTTGACCCGGCTCAGCCTTCAAGCCTGCGAAACTGCCTTGGAGATAGTTAGCTGGCCAGCGCGGTGAATTGTCATTGGTATCTAATGGATCATCATTGATGCTAGTAATTGCGGTGCCGCCGATGCTGGTAATTCGTTTAACCAGTCGGAAGGCTGGTGCAGAACTCACTAGCGTAACGTTGTAGTCTTCTACTTCACCGTCAGGGGCGGCATTGGTAGAGGTTAGCCCCGTTTGTGAGCTATAGCGGAATCGGGCATAGGTGCTACCCGCCACTGCGCCAAAGGGAACGTTGACCGTGATGGACTGAGTACCGCCAGTAGAAGCCACGTCCGTTGCAATTTTCTCACCTGGATCTTCAAAGTTACCGTTGCGGTTAAAGTCAATCCAGGCGCTAATTTTTCCGGTTCCTACAGTGGTCACATCTAGCGTATAGCTTTGGCCAGCAGTCAGGCTTTGCCCATGAAGAGAGGGGGTTGTACCGCCATTGTTAATAACCACGCCATTATCTTCAGGCGGTGGGCCTTTGTCTTGGCCAAAGGTCGTTTCTGCGTCTACGACAGTACCTAAATAAATTGAGCCAACTACATGGCTAGGCCCGCGATCCGGTGCGCTTTCATAATCACCCGTTGCTGTGCCTGCGGCGACATCCGGTGCATCACCGTAATCCAACTTAGCAGCGCCTACTAAGGTGGCTTGGCTGCTGCTAGCTTCTCGCTCGAAGGCAGGCGAACCCGCAAAATCTCCATTACTGTTACCTGGGTTGTCCTGCGTATAGACATCTTTTCCAGCGCCAGCGCCGAACGCACCTCCATTAACCAACTGAACGTTTTGGTTGGCGGGCGCTTGGCTAACGGTATTACCTAGTACCACCGTAATGTTGTCTGTGCCCGGTACCAGATTGGCGTTTGCTTTAACAGGAACTTGAACATCAATGTAGCCATTGACAGGGACAGAACCCCCATTTGGAATCCCGGTAATGGTGCCAGTAGCAGCTCCTGTGTTGACATTGATGTTCAAAGGTGTGGTAGCTGTCCCGTTGTTGTACCCAACAATTTTGATGGGGCCGACTGCGCCAAAGGCGGCTTTGGTTACGTTAGCGGGCGCATTAGGAATAAAGAATTGGGTTTGATCGTTTCCAATGTTAGTGATGCGGAAGGTAAAGTACACCACATCGTTGGAGCCGATTACGCCATCGCCTTGGGCTGGCCCTGCGCCTGTTACACCGCTGGCTGCTTCGACCACGCCCTGGTTACTCACGCTAATACCCGCGACTTCTGCAATCGTTAGCGTCACCGTATTGGATTGAACAGGAATAGTAGTGCCTGCATTGGCGGGGTTTTCAAATGAGCCGTAGGCCGTGTTGGTAATGGAAGTGCCGGCGGCTGTGCCGCCGGCAAATGCTGGCAGCATCCAAGCGCTGATCAGGGCCGCACCCACAAAAGGGCGTAAATACTGTTGCTTGCTATTTTTTTTAGCGTGAGCAGGGCTAAATATGCGGCGAGTAGGTGCTTTCATGCTTTTGGTTGAGTAGGTTTGTAGTTATTAAGAGAGCTTCTTCGGCGGCTGAGGCGATCGCATGACTCAGTTTGTCTAGCAGGCTTAATTCACGGTGACGCGAAAACGAATAAATCCATAGGCGTCGCTAGGATTGCCGGGGCCAGTGGCATTGGGTAGCTGGTTCGGGGCCTGAGCCAGATTGACCAAGACGGTGCCGTTGGTGTTGTTGCCGGGGCAGGCGACGGCAGGGGTGGGGGTGCCGATAGGAGAAAATTCAGCACCGTCTTGATCGGTGTTGGTATCGGTGAGAATGCGGGTGTTGTTGTTGGTGAATAGCACCATTGAGCTGGGGATAAAGGTGGCTCCGGTGGGAACGCGATCGCACAGTTTCACATTCGTCACTGGATAGTTCCCAGTGGCCAAGTAATAAATCGTATATTCCACCACATCACCCGGCTCAACAAAATTTTCAGTGGCCCCTGCCAAAAAGGTGCTGATGCCTGCGCTGCTAGTGCCAGCAGGCCATTTAGGATGATTGTCATTGTTGTCGGCAGGGTCATCGACGCTATCAGTGAGGCGAACGCCGTTGATTGCTGTAATGCGCTTAACAATAGCCAAATTAGAGTTAGTGTAATGGCCAAAGTTGTTATTCGTATCGGTTAAGCCAAAGCCTGATCCAAAGCTAGCAACTTCTACATTGTCGGTAGTAAAAACGTTGCTGCTAAGCGGCAAGGTCGTAGCATCGACATCCATCACAAATGAGCCATTCGCCGCAAAGCGAAAATCAAAGGTGCCTGCTCCAGCCGTGTTTTGTGAAGTCAGCAAAATATCTCCGATATCAACTTGGCCATTCCCATTGAGATCTCGATATAGCCTGACGTTGGCATTTGCTGTACCTGTATCACCCGCGTTGAGCGTCGCGCTTTCGTCTTTATCTAAAAAAACGTTGCCGACTGCTCGGTTGCTATCGGCGGTTAAGCAATCTACCGCGTCATAGCTTCTGCCAACTGCTAACGGATTGATAGGAGTAGCTGCACCAGTTGCTTTGTTGATTCGATAAAAGCGGTTGTTGTTTTGGGTGACTGCGTCGCTAGTTGTGCCATAAAGACTACCGTTGTTATAGGCGCTCAGTCCCTGCATCTTGGTAGTTCCTAGCGGCTGATTAGAGATGATTGCACCAGTCGTCGGATTGATCCGAATCAAGCGATCTGCGTTAGCACCGCCGATGCCGTAGAGATAGCCAGTTTCGGGATCAAAGGCAATATCGGCGACATCGGCGATCGCAATCACTAAATAATCGTTGCCAGTCCCAAAAGCATTGGCAATACGCGCCCCTGTAGTAGGATTAATTTTGATTAGCAGGGCATTGCCGCCAGCATTGCGAACCGAGCCGTAGAGCTCGCCAGTAAAAGGATGAAACGTTAGACCATCAACGGCACTGAAAGTTTTAGTGCCTAAGCTGCCATTACCTGAGCCAAAGTTGCCACGGTTCGTATAGGTGCCCGTAGTGGTGTTGACGGTGCCTAGCTGACTTGCATTAGAAGCGTAGAGAGTGCCAGTGATGGGCCAGTAGGCGATCGCTGCCACATTAGGCACTCCCAGCCCAGCGCCGATTGAATTTTCTGCACCCGTATTGATATCAATTTTCACCAGCTGATCGTTGCTATTGGCAACCGCATAGCATAAGGCTCCTGTCACTGGCGGCGTGCTGTTGAGCGTGGTGACAACGCTGAACTTGTTGTTGTTTAAGTTTGGATCGGTAATATCTTTGTTGCGAATAGCTTCGGCAGTATTACTGATGCTTCCTGACGCATTTGTTGCAATTTTGCCGATAACAATGTAGGTTGCAACTGCCTGATTATTCAGGTTTAAGGTGGTGTTAATGGCGTTGCCAGTACCACTTGCGGTTCCACAAGCTCCTGTGCCGCTGGTTATCGAACAGCTCCAAGTCACATTGCTAAGCGTCGCTGGGACATTATCTTGAAACGTAATGCCATCTTCATTACTGGGGCCATCGTTCTTAACGGTAATGGTGTAGGTGAGCGTATCGCCTGGATTCGCGACGGGTAAATTAACCGCTTTGTTCACAATCAAGTCGGCTTGCCTAACAACAATGCCACCCGATAGATCAACATCAATAGAAGGGTAGTACACCCAAGTATCGATGCCTCGGCGATTACCAAAGTCATTCGTAAATTCATGGCGTCCGGCTGAACTGTTTACGCCCAAAAGCGCCTGCCTAGGCGTCGGCGGCCCCCCATAGCAATCAACGCCAATTTCTCCGCCAATACCAGCGCAAAGCGTATAGTTAGTGCCGGTGTTGCGGTCATCGTAATAGATATTGTTAGGATTTTCAGCAGCGCTAGTTGGGCCAACTGGTGCGTTCAACCGCTTAATTTTGAAACCACTGTTGTGTTGCTCGGCGTCAATCAGCGGAAAATGAGCTTCTCCGGCGTATTGATTGAGCCGCACGTTATAGGCAATGGTGCTAGCCGGAACAGTCGCGCCCTTGCCGTCTTTGCCGTCCCAAAAGACGCTGTTCGGCCCAACTACCGAGCGACCCACAAAGGTGCGATCGCTCAGCTGACCAGGAGAAGCTCCGTCATTGCCAAAAATACCGTCTTGGTTGATATCTATTGAAATACTATAGGCATTGTTTGAGGTACTGTTGAACTTTAGCGTGCCGCCTAGTGGCGTCGTTCCGGCTTGTCCAGGCGTGCCCTCTATGCCTGTAAAGGTGAAGCCTGTTGGCGTTGGAGGTGCTACTGGGAAGCTATAGAGCCAAGTAATACCTGTCGGTGAATTTGCCGAGGCCGGCATATTAGGATCTGGCAAATTAATGAACGTTTTTTGGGTGACGTAGATACCCGCGTCCGGATCGTTAGGATTTTGAAAGGCATAGCCAGGTGGAAGATCTCCTGGGTTGGAATTGATAAACTGAAGCGAGCGAAAAATAGAATTGCCAGTGGTTTTATTAAAAAAACCATTCCGGTTAGAAAAGAAGATAAATCCAAATGGATCTAATCCATTCAAGTCAATGCTGTACTGATAGCCTTCTTTGGTGAGCACATACAGCAATGAACTGAGTTCACGACTATTATCACCCATATTAAAAGCGTAGTAATTAGCATACACTCGCCCCGGAATTTTGCTGCCCCCGCTCGATCTAACGGTGACATCCCAAGCTGAGACCAAGCCTGAGTTATTCGCCTGTGTCCAGTTCGCTATGCCTGATATCGGCGGTGGGTTGGAGTCGCCTCCTGTCACCTTCTTTGCATCAGGACTAACAAAGTCAATTTCCCAAATACCCGTTTGACCAGCGCCTACGGTGACTTTACAAGGAATAAAAGTACCCCCCGTACCATCTCCTGGCCCAGCAGCTTCTTGCGATCTATTGGCGATAACACCGCTGGTACCACAGGTTCCGTTCGTGTTGTTGGGCCTGCGATAGTTAATTGTTCCATTGCCTAGTCCCACCGCACTAGAGCCTAGATCGATGGTTTCGCCTTGATTGACATACACCTTAATGATGGTTCTTCTGAGAATGCCGCCGTTAGTGTCTGTGCGAAATTCTAGGTAGGGGCGATCGCCGCCACTACTAACAAGGTCATTACTGCCTTCGGCTAGGGCCGAGGGTGCATAAAAGCCAGCAAAGCAGCTCAACAGAGTGAGTGCTCCAAATATGCTGAAATGCCTTTTTTTACCCATGAGTTAGCCGTGAATCCTAAACAATCAAATCAAGCTAAATTAGTGAACCCGAAAAGTTCTCTTTCTCTACCCTTTCAGACTTTTTTTAAGGTTCAATTTGCAAGTCGTTTTCTTGGTTGATAAAAACAATGTTGACTCCGCGTACGTCTTTAAAAACAAACTCAACCCGGCGATTGCGAGCGAAGTTTGTTCGATCTGTTTCTTCGACTAGCAGCGCGGTTTCACCAAAAGATCGTAGGGTCATTCGCTCGCTACCAATGCCTCTACCCAGCAAATATCGGCGGACACTCTCGGCGCGGCGACGGGCTAAATCCTGGTTGTAGTCAACGCTAGCGCGTGAGTCGGTATGGCCGTGAAGGTCAACAACGATGCTGGGATATTGCTTTAATACTTCAGCAATCCGGTTAAGAACTTCGGCACTTTCGGGGCGAATAAAGTCCTCATCCAGCGCAAAATGCGCATTGCGAGATACCTGTAGCTGAATTACCTCAGGCATTGGCGCTGGAAGGACAGGAGAGATAGGAGTAGGTG
>JBARVS010000108.1:0-21539 GCA_049646385.1 Phormidesmis sp.
GGCTCTTTTAATCTGGTTCTTTTAAAAAGCTCCCGCGCGCCTTGCTGGTGGACTGTAGCATCTGGGCGATCGCCCCCCAATTTTCTTGCTCTAGCTGCTCAATCGTGCGGCCAATGGCGGCGTGGTATTGCCTGAGCGATCGCAATACCTCATCGCGATTGTACTGGGCCATCATCAGCCCTAGCTCCGAATTGCCGCCACCCACTCGGCTAGTATCTCGAAAGCCGGAGCTAGCGAGCTGCTGGGAGAGCACTAATACCTGGGCATCGGGCTCACTGATTGCGGCCAAAATCAAGTTGGCGCTCACCATCACAGGCAAGTGAGAAATCCAGGCCACCGCGCGATCATGCTCTGCTGGCGTACAGCGATAGAGCCGAGCATTAAGCTGCTCAGCTAGCGACTCCAGTATTTTTACCGCGCTGGGCTGAGTTTGCTCAATGGGCGTGATGACATAAGGACGCTGCCGAAAAATGCCCGGTTCAGCAGCGGCTAAACCCGCTTCGCTTTTGCCACTCATGGGGTGCCCGCCCACAAAAGCAGGCCACTGTAGCGTGGCTTCTGCCACAATAGCTGCCTTCACCGATCCCACATCTGTGATCACTGCTTCGGGCGCTAGAACCTTGGCTAGTGCTGCCACCATTGGCACAATGACTGCAATCGGCGTACAGATAATGACGATTTGGCAAGGTGCAAGCTCGGCAATATTAGGGCTAGCGTAATCGACGATGCCAAGCTTCAGCGCTTGCTCGCAGGTTTCCTCTCTGCGAGCGACCCCATAAATTTCATGGCCAAGCGCCTTAAAGTCTAAGCACAGGCACCCGCCAATTAATCCAAGTCCGACAACTCCAATCTTCATAGCCCAATCTTCACAGTGGTTCTTTTGCGATTGGTTTCGATTCAATCACGCTTTTGCTCACTTTTGCTTAGTTTTGCCCGCTGACGCTTTGGGGTAATGTTGCGATCGCAACACCGCAGCACGCCTCAATAGATATGTCACAATAAAAGCCGACCCAAAAAGCAAACCAGAGCCGACGCCCTTTACCCTACGCCTGTGATCGAAACAGAAGTTCATCAGCGCCTGCGGGCCTATCTCAAAGAGCAGGGACAGGCCCAGTGGCCTCACCACCTGACAATGGCAAGATTGGTGGCTAGAGCGCTGCGAGTGGGCCGTAGCGCCCTGATTCAAACCGATAGTTTGGCAGCCTACCAGGGCTCCTATCGGCTGAGCTATTTGATTCCAGCGCTGCTATGGCCCGAACCTGCCGTTTTAGCTCTGCCCGACGAGCTAATCGATCAGGTAATACATCAAGACGTTCCAAATTTGCAGCAGGGGCTACCAGGGGGTAAGCCTGTGCGCTTGGGCGATCGCTGGCCTGATGAAACGTTCAAAGGCTTACTCATTACCTCGGCGCAGGGCTGGCTTCAGGCCCGTCTTTGTGAACCAGAAAAATCTGCTCAAAACCTAGCCGCTTTGCAGGGCAATCGTCATTTCCCAGCCGGCATTCCTACCCTAATAGATGGCGCAGGCGAGCTAGAGCGCTGGGCACAAGCTCAGCTTAGCGAAACGATCCGCGCTCAGGACTGGGAAGATTTGATGTTGGCTTATCCTAGCCAGCGAGAATTCATTCGCGACACGCGCGTACGAGTAACGCACGCCATTTTTCAGCACCCGGCCAATCCCTACGGCTGTCATCTAATCGCAGATCCTGAGCAAACGCTGCTGCGCGAACTTTATGACTGGCTGCTAACCTACGGCGATATCAGTCAGCTGCCGGGGCGGTGGCGGCGGTTTTGGCAGCAGTTTAGTCAGGCCGAAAGGCTTGCCTGGAGTAGCCTAGATCGCGATTTGGGCAGCGTCATGCTGCACAGTGGCCCTACCGAAATCAGCAGTAGCCTAGCGCCTATGTGGGCCCAGCAGCCAGTGGTGCTCATTGGCGCAGCCCTAGACGAAGATACCCGCGCCGAGCGATATCGCGATCGCCTCGGACTCGGTGAGATGACCTGCCTGCGGTTTGGCCCCGATCGCCGCCACGACCTCATTCAGCTCTACCTACCCGACCACTTGCCAATGCCTAACACCAGCCACTTTAAAGCTGCGGCGCTGCAAGAGATCAGAATGCTACTAGGGGCGCGTGGGCTTCCCAGCGATCCCACCGTAATTGTCATTGGTGATATGCCGCTTAAGGCGCAGTTCGCCGCTGTCTTAGCCGCTGAGTTCGGGTCGCGCGTGAGGCTAGAAGCGCCCGTGAGTGACCAGGGAATCTTGATTACAGGCTGGGAATATTGGCGGCAGCATCAGGCAGATTTCACCACGCCCAGCGTAGCGCCGGGGCTACTGATTATCACAACGCTGCCTATTCCTTCACTAGAGAACCCTTTAGTTGCGGGCCGAGTAGCAGCCTATAAGCGGCAGCGACAAGATTGGTTCAAAGCTTACTTGCTGCCTAAAGCGCTCAGCGAGCTGCAACATGCGGTGGCGCCGGTGCGATCGCGAGCCAATCCTTTGCAAAGCCGAAAAAGTCGAAATTCTCATCAGGGCAACCATCAGGGCATCGTCGCTCTACTCGACAATCGGGTGAACTACCGCAGCTACGGTGCCAATGTTTTAGCAGCCCTTAGCCCAATTGCTCGCAGCACCTATCTCAACGAAGACTGGTTTCAACTCAATGCTGCTGAGGCACCCTAATGAGCCTCTTTGAATAATTAATAACTTAGCGCTGATATCTGAAAATTTGCGCAAGGTCTCGTTATTATGTACTTCAGGTATTTCAGCTAGCTAACAACTTGCTAAATGCTACTCACTACACTTATTCATTTACTACACTCATTATTATAGGGAGGAGCGACATGGGAGAATCTAAGCGCCGACAAGCAGCACTCGGCGAAGATTATGGTAAGCCAGAGCCCTTCCTTAAAGGCATTCCCATCAGCAAAGAAACCGCTGCCAAGTTCGTTCGCTGGACAACGACGGGTGCCTGGGCTGGCATCGTTTTGATGGTTGCAGCTTGGCTGACGATTCGCTTTATTGGGCCCGGTTTCGGCTGGTGGACGTTAACTGACTAGCGTGTCCAATCTATTTAGCGCCCAGGTTACCTAGCACCCGTCACCTAGCACCCAGGTCACCTAGCGCTTGTCGCGATCGCCAGCAGTGAATCTAAATCTGTGCGGAATGTCAAGTTTTATCACGATTTCGATCCCTGTAGAGCACGACACCATAAGTAGATTTCAACTGCGCTACAACGGATAGGCTGCTGAGTTTTGATTGATTTTTATAAACCCATACTGACCCAGACGCGCCGCTTTGAAAAATAACATATCTGAGGGAATTTATCTAAGCCCTCTGTTTAGCCAAAGCTTCATTTAACAAACACGCTCCAAAACAATTTAAGGCATTTGCTCCTCTGAAAGCTTGTATGCGCCAGAGACGCACACAAGTAGCTGTAAATCCCATAGAAAGCGCATATTGCGTAGGCCGTGCCATCTTTCACATTCATTTGAAAACAATGACTACGACCGATTTGCTGGGTACATTTCATTATCTTTGGTCAAAATTGTCATAAAACGTTACGATGTTCTTTAACGGAGTTTAGTTCGGTTTTACGGGCTAGTTTCATTGATGCTAGCGGGCTGTTATGAGATGCCCCCTTAATGAGCTAATAAGTTAGCTAAACCGTATCCGGCTTCTTAAGAAAAAGTTAAGTAAATTATGTAAAACTAACCCATGGTGTAGAGGAAATAAAATGTTTGTCAGACTTGCTAATCAACATAGACAGTTTGTCCAGGACTTGGTTTTAAACCTGAAGGCCATGGCTGTCGTTTTAGAAAAAAGGGGATACTTAGCCTCTTGCTATACCTGCGGCGAGGAGCTTAATAGCGCCTCCTTTATGGTGAGCTTAGGCGGCGACCACCTCATTCGTTTCTTAGTCTCTGACTATGGAATTACCTGGACAGAGATGCGCGATGACCGTGAACTCATGAAGCTTGAAGGTGCAGAGGCCATCAATCAGCTTCAGGAGCTAGCCAACTTAATTAAATATCAGGTGACCCCTGCCGAGTGCAAAGCTATGGGCTAAGCGCAGTGTTTTAGGATCTCTCATCTAGCGCTACTCGTACCTGCTGCTCTACTGCTTGTACAAGCTTTGGTTCTTGAGTCAGATGAGTTATCGCATTGTCTCTTCCCTGAGCAAAGTTATCCCCCTGATAGCTGTACCAAGCGCCGCGACGCTCAATCACACCCGTCTGCTCAGCTAGGTCAACGATGCAACCGACTGTAGAAATGCCTGTGCCAAACAGAATATCGAACTCGGCTACCCGAAAGGGTGGGGCAATCTTGTTTTTAGTGACTTTTACTTTAACGCGAATGCCGAATTGGTTTTCGCCCTTTTTAAGCGTTTGAACGCGACGAATATCCAACCTGACTGAGGCATAAAACTTGAGCGCGTTGCCGCCAGTTGTTGTTTCAGGATTGCCATAGACGACGCCAATTTTGTCTCTAAGCTGGTTAAGGAAAATGATGGTGCAGCCGGATTTGCCCAGATTGCCAGTGATTTTACGCAGCGCCTGACTCATCAGCCGAGCCTGCAATCCCATGTGCGAGTCGCCCATTTCCCCTTCAATTTCAGCGCGGGGCACGAGGGCGGCGACCGAGTCTACCACAATAATATCAACTGCCGACGAGCGCACGAGCTGATCGGTGATTTCTAGGGCGGTTTCACCGTTATCAGGCTGAGAGACTATCAGATTATCAGTATCGACGCCGATAGCCGCTGCATAGCTTGGATCTAGAGCATGTTCAGCGTCGATAAAGGCGGCGGTGCCTCCTTGGGCTTGAACTGAGGCGATCGCATGTAGGGCCAGCGTCGTCTTCCCTGAGCTTTCTGGCCCGTAAATCTCACTGATGCGCCCTTTGGGAAGGCCACCGCCCAGTGCCATATCCAAAGGCAGGGCACCGCTGGGAATCGTCTCTACTTTAAGCTTATGCGCCATGCCCAAGCGCATGATCGAGCCCTGACCAAAGCTGCGCTCAATTTGGCTAAGCACACGCCCTAGTGCTTGCTGGCGATTTGAACTAGCGTTTGAGCTAGCGGGTGTGGGGTTTGCCGCAGATTTGGCGGTAGAGTTAGCTGTAGAGTTAGCTATGGAATGGGCCATGAGTGCTTGCGCAAAATACGTATGTACTATTATCTACTCGATCTGTTCAATCCTGTCTAGTCAATACATAAATATCTTGATGAATATCTAGGCAACGGGTAATCCATCAATCACTATGGTCGATATCACACCGCCTTCTGCGCTAAAGTCTACGCCTGATGTGGCGGTAGGTGTAGCGGGCCTGACGGATTATTTAAAGCTGCTGCTGGAAGAAAATCCGCAGCTCAGCAAAATCTGGGTGGTCGGCGAAGTCTCTAGCGCTCGCAACCATGGTCAGGGCTGCTTTTTTACGCTGCAGGAGCCAGATGGGTCGGCGGCAGTGAACTGTGTGGTGTGGCGATCGCAGCTCCCTCGCATTACAGCCATGCCCAAAGTCGGCGAACAGGTGATTGTGCTAGGCCAAATTCGCCTGTATCCCAAGCGGGGATCGTATCAGCTCACGGTGTGGCAGGTGCTGCCAGCGGGCGCAGGTTTGCAGGCGATGAAATATCGTCAGCTGCGATCGCGCCTTGCTGCCGAAGGTCTCTTTGATGGGGCTCGCAAGCGATCGCTACCCGCTTATCCGCAAACGCTTGCGGTAGTCACTTCCCTGCAGGCAGCGGCCTGGGGCGATATTCAGCGGACGCTCCTGCAGCGCAACCCTAGTATTAAAGTGCTGCTCTCGCCTGCAACAGTGCAGGGAGGTCAGGCAGCGGCTTCGATTGCCAAGGCGATTTCTCGGGTCGCAGCAGACGGTCGCGCTGACGTGCTGCTGCTAGCTAGGGGCGGCGGCGCGAGTGAGGACTTAGCCTGCTTTGACCATGAGCAAGTCGTGCTAGCCATTGCTCAATCGCCAATTCCGGTGGTGACGGGCATCGGCCACGAGCGGGATGAGTCGCTAGCCGACTTGGTGGCAGATGTTTGTGCTCACACCCCCACGGCTGCTGCTGAACAGGCTGTGCCGAGCCTAGACGACCTTTACGGCGAGCAGGTGCACTATTTGCAGCGAGCAACCCAGGTAATGACTCGCCGATTGCAGGCCGCTCAGCTAGAAATAGAATCGTTACGCACTAGGCTTCAACGCCTGCGGATAGATCGTCAGCTAGCTCAGCAGCAGCGCGATGTGAACTGGCAGCGGCAGCAGCTCGTGGCAAGTCTAGACCAGCGTTTGCTGCTCGCTCAGCATCAGCATCGGCTGCTAGGCGAGAAGCTATCCGCGTTAGATCCTGCTGCTGTGCTGCGGCGGGGCTATGCATTGGTAAAAGCTGAAGGAAAGATTGCGATAGAAGCAGCGGCACTTTTGCCAGGAACTGAACTGGAGATTAGGCTAGGTAAAGGTGAGGTAAAAGCTACAGTAATTGCAAACACTACAGAAAATGCAGGCAGTTCGTCAAAAAAGTGAGAAGGATGCGAGGCTTTGTGCCTTTTGATCTTAAAAAAATATGCCAAAAGCAAAACAGCCTAACAGTTTGCCAAAAGATTTCCCTACAGACTGGCGCTACGAAGACACGCTGGCCCGCATTGAGCAGATTACCCACCAGCTAGAAACTGGCGAGCTGCCGCTAGCCGATGTATTTGAGCAGTTTGCAGAGGCAGTGAGTGCCCTACAGCAGTGCGATCAGTTTTTGCTCTCAAAGCAACAGCAGGCTGCGTTGCTGATAGAAACTCTCGTCGGTGAGGATGACTAAAGGGCCGCTAGCCGCTCCTGGCGATCGCCCAGCAATCAGCGCTTCTGATATGGCTATTGTGGGCTACCGCAATCCGTAGGAAAAAGCTTCTGAGTGGCTCTTGGCCAATGTCTGACTGCTAGAGTGCGGCTGGTTGCTTTGATGAGCACCGTTTGCATCTGATGTATCAGCAGCGGCGCTAAAGGAGCGGTTAGGAGTCGCTATCGGGCCAGCAGCAGTAGGTAGCAAAATTGTAAAGACGGTTCCCTGGTCGGGAGCGCTCTCTACAGAAACGCTGCCACCCATTCTGCTGATGAGCTGCCGCACTAGCGTGAGCCTTAGTCCAGAACCGATAGTATTCTCGTTACTGACGGGGCTGCGATAAAAAGCATTAAACAGCTTGGCGGCCTCGCCTCTAGAAAGGCCCGCTCCAGAGTCTTTGATGGTGAGGGCGACAGCGCTGTCGGTGTGAGGTGCCGCCAAGACCCAAACCCGCCCGCCTTTGGGTGTAGATTGAATGCCGTTTTGAATGAGATGGGTGACGACTTGCCTTAAGTCGGACTCTATGCTGAGAACCTCCGTTAGATGGGTGGGCACGGTGTAGGCTAGCCTAATGCCGCGCTCTTCAGCGATGGGCTGATAGGTGCTAACCACACCGGGCAAAATATTGGCGAGCTGAATGGCTTGAGGTATGGCGTTGACGGTTGTTTGCGCCTTGAGCAGGTCGATAATGCTGACGATGAGCGATTTTTGGCGATCGCACTGCGTACTAATCATCTCTAAGTATCGCTGCCGCTGCGTTAATTTTAGGGTGGGCGCGCCTAGCAGAGTCAGGGCTGTTTTAATCGTGGTTAAAGGTGATTGAAGCTCCTGGCTAGCCTGCGATAAAAAGTCCGAAGAGAGCGCAAAGGCGGCAGCGGACTCCTGCTTGGCTGAGCTACGGTAGAGGGCTATTTGCGATCGCAGCTCTTCTTGATACTGTAGTTGCCAAGTCAAAAACGCCTCTGTCAGCAGCGGGCTTTCACAGCTCAGCACTTCAGCTGGAAAACATTGATCCCACTGACTGAGCACCGTGTGAACGATCCTATCAGCATCGCTGATGGTGGATGCCCCCTGTGAAGAAAAGCCGTCGGCCAAATCGTCGGCCAGATCATCAGCCAGATCGTTGGCTAAATCATCGTTGTCATAGGCATCTAAAGCCTGGGCTAACGCCATCTCGGGGCTAGTTTCTAGGCCACAGCTAAGAATTTCCTTAAGCGCGGTAGAGAGCGCCGCCGCCGCTGGCCCAGCAGTAGAGCAATATAGCTTTAGATTGCGTTTGTCGGCGCTAGGGGCTGTGCTAGTAGGCATACGAACTGCTAGCAGCACACAGACAAAGCTGCTGCTGACGGCCATGCATAAATATTCCCGCTTGAGATCGTCACTTTGCTCAATGGCAATCGGCTGCAAGCGCTCGGCCAGACTGTCGGGTGGATAGCCAGTTTGCTCGCCCAGCGTATAGAACCTGCTGCTAGGAACCTGCTGGCCAAATGCCCAAATATCTGTCCACCAAGCATCGTCTTTAGGCAGCTTTAGCCACAGCGTTGCGGGTATCTGCTGAGCGGTCAAAAAGCCCATTAGCGACTGTAGGGCCGATTTGAACCCTTTGGGATCAACTGAAATCGCTGAAAGCTGTGGCCGAGCGCTGACCAAATGAGTTTGGAGTGATAAAGGCGGCATGACTAGCTTAAATTTTTTATAGACAACCGGATGGACGAGTCCGAAGCACAAAGTGTGAGCGTGCGTGAGCGTTGATAGCAAAACAGCTGCTCTAATCAAGAATATTTAAATGTTGTTTCCTTAAATATGCCCAAGTCATCCTCAGATCACATCGAGTTTAGGCAGAAAGTTCGGCATTTTCGCCCTTATTGCTTTGTCGGTTTCAAGGTTAGGGCTTGGCCAGCCGCTCTTCCAAGGCTTTTTTAGACTGCTCGCGGTCGTCAAAGTGAATTTTTTCGGTGCCTAAAATTTGATAGTCCTCATGACCTTTGCCCGCAATCACGATGCCGTCGCCTGCTTTGGCGTTGAGAATAGCGCTGCGAATGGCTTGGGCGCGATCGCCTATCACCTGATCTGCCTCTAGCGGCCCGTCAATACCCGCCACCACATCTTTTAAAATCTGCTCAGGATTTTCCGTGCGAGGATTATCTGAGGTGACAATCACCCAGTCAGCGCCTTCGTAGGCAATGCGACCCATTTGGGGGCGTTTGGTGCGATCGCGATCGCCCCCACAGCCAAACACGCAAATCAAATCACCCGCTACAAAAGGCCGCGCCGCCCTCAGCGCATTTTCCAGGCTATCGGGCGTATGGGCATAGTCTACAATCACGCTAATGTCCTGTTCTACTGGCGAGCCAGCCTGAATTTGAACGCGCTCCATTCTTCCTGGCACGCCGCCAAAGCTGGGCAGCGAATCCACAATGGTTGCTAGCGAAACGCCCAGATGCAGCGCCGTACCAGTGGCCGCTAGCAAATTTTCTAAATTAAACTGACCCACTAGCGGCGAAGCAAAAGCCTGCTTTCCGACGGGCGTACAAAGCATTCCGCTAACGCCTGAAGGCCCATAAGTTAAGCTTTCAACATACAAGTCGGCGCTATTATCGCCGACGGCATACGTCCAAACTTGATCGGCGGCTAGTCTATCTATCAGCTTTTTTCCGTAGCGATCGCTCTGGTTGATAATGGCTTTACCTTTCAAATAGTCATCACTGAAAAGCAGCGCTTTGGCTTCAAAATAGTCATTAAGATCTTTGTGATAGTCGAGATGATCTTGAGTGAGGTTGGTAAATACGGCTACCTCAAAAGGAATGCTCCAGGCCCGGTGCTGAGCAAGCGCATGTGAGCTAACTTCCATCACGACGTTTTGGCAGTGGGCCTGCTGCGCCTCAGCTAGCTCCTGGTGCAGATCTACTGCAAACGGCGTGGTGTGCAGGGCCGTTTTTTCATAACCGGGCCAGCGGGCATACAGCGTGCCAAATAGGGCCGTTTTTTGGCTAGCCTGATTTAAGAAATATTCAATTAGGTGCGTTGTCGTGGTTTTGCCGTTGGTGCCCGTGACGCCCACCATGTGCATGGCGCTAGCGGGCTGATGGTAAAAGGCGGCGGCTAGCTCTGCGCATAGGGGAGCGATCGCCGCTGTTGTCAAAACAAAAGCATCCCCGCTATTGGGTTTGGCTCGTAGCGCTTCAGGTGAGATCAGCGCGGCTAGGGCTCCTTTTTCAATTGCGCCCTGCCAAAACTCACCGCCGTCTACGCGGCCACCGGGCATTCCAATGAACAGACTGCCGGGGGCGATCGCCTGAGAATTCACCGATAAACCCGTCACTTCCTGAGTCCAGCTAGGATGATGGGTTAGCTCGCTGGGCACATCGAACGCCTTGAGCTGTGAAAAAAGTTCTTTTAGCAGCACGGGTGATTTCTCCTCAAAAGACAATGTGAATGCTCAATTGAATACTCACTGGCTGGAATTATGCCTCAAATGGGCCGATATGCGTCTGTAACATTCGCGCCACTTGCGCCACCGAAGCCCGAGGCGACACACGCGGCAAAGGCTGTTCGGCTGGCTGTTCGGCTGGCTGCTCGGCTGGCTGCTCTGGGGGCCGAGCAGCCGTTAGCAGGCACAGCACCGGAACTTCATACTGATACTTTTGAAACCACCCTTCGTTCTGGGTGATATCTCTAACTTCTAGCTGAAGAGGCAGCGCTTCGAGCTTTTCTTGCAGTCCTTCGCACAAGTGGCATCCCGGCTTGCTGTATAAAATGAGCGTTTTCATGGGGGCTGTTCCTGATTGATTCAGTAGCTATTGTCGCCTAACTCGCCCGGTTAGAGGGTGGCGATCGCGCTATGTTTTGTGCGGCGGGTGTGCCCTCCCTGCTGGATCGGACGGCTAATGTCCGGTATTCCGACCGGATTATGCGTGTTTATGGAGTACGATGGCAATAACCACCTCCGGCATTACTACCCGGCATTTTTTATGGTTCAGTGCATAGAAGCCCCTTCAACTTTTATCCCTCAGCAATCTCAAGGCCATCAGGCTGATAGTTCCGATCTTGATATTCGGCTGGCACAGCTAGATTTAGATAAGCTCAATCAGCAGCTTGAGCAGGCCACCCCACAGGAAATTTTAGCCTGGTGCCTTTGCTACATTCCTACAGGCTTGGTGCAAACCACCTCTTTTAGCCTGCTGGCAATTACTCACATGCTGCACAGCGAGCTAGCTCACCCGCTGCCCGTGATCTTTTTAGATACGCTTCATCTGTTTCCTGAAACCTTGGAAACCGCTCGCAAGGCTAAGTCTGTTTATAATTTGGACTTGCACACCTACCGGGCGATCGGCGCTCGCTCGCGTGAGGAATTTGCCCAGCGCTATGGGGACGAGCTGTGGCAGCGCGATATCGACAAGTTTTACGAGATTACCAAAGTTGAGCCTTTGCAGCGATCGCTTGATGAGCTGCAGGTCAAAGCCTGGATTACAGGCCGTCGCCGCGATCAGTCTGAAACCCGTGAAAACCTGCCTATTATCGAACGGGTAAAGGGAGGCCGACTCAAAATCAATCCGCTGGCTAACTGGACGAATGAAGATATTTGGGCCTACATCGATCAGCACAATGTGATGTATAACCCTCTGCACGATCAGGGCTATACCAGCATCGGCGATCAGCCTTTAACCACGCCAACCGCCGCTGGTGAAGATGAGCGAGCAGGCCGATGGCGCGGCACTGAAAAGACCGAGTGCGGCATTCACTGGTAGCCGTTTGACAGGCTACATGGCTAAGAGGCGCTTGGTTTTGCGGTTGTCAGCAAAATAATGCCTGTAAAAATCAAGCCTGCGCCAAACATGCTGAGGAGCGGAATAGTTTCTTTCAGTAAAAAGAACGCGATCGCAGCGGCAGAGACGGGCGTAAGCAGGTTGAGCGCTGTCGTTAAAACAGGTGATAGGTGCTTGGCAGCATAGCTGTAGCAAAGTGTAGGGACGACGGTGGAGATAACGCCCAAGCCAAGGGCGATCGCCAGGGTACTAAAATCAGCATTCAGCTTTGAAAAAAGGTGGGGTGAAGTGGCGATCGCCATCGGCATCATCACCACTGTGCCAATTGCGAAGGTCGTACAGGAAACCACAATGGGATCAAGAGTGGGATCAAGAGTGGGATCAAGAGCCAGATTGCGCTTCATCAGGCGAGCTGACTGCTGCTTGAAAAGGGCTGCATAGCCCAGCGAAACGCAGGCCGCTAGCAAAGCAAAAAACAGTCCAGTCAAGTAAACCGATCTGCCCTCTGAAACGCCCTGAATTTTAGGCAGCACGAACAGCAGCAGGCCCATGAAGGCGGTACCTGCGCCTAAGACTTCGGCTAAGGCCAGTTTTTTACCCGCGATCGCTTTCACAACCAGCGCCATCACAGGCGAGAGCCCTACCATTAGCGTCACATCGCTCACGGGCGCAAGCTGAAAGGCCCGCACCGCAAACAGGTAGTAAAACACCATCAGGCTAGAGAGCAAAATGCCAGTCGGCTGACGGATGAGCCTCACAGAGGCTGATAGCAATGCAGGCTTAGCCGCAAATATGATCAGCGTGAGCGAAAATGCAATGCCAATGCGAACAGACAGCACTTCAATCGTTGTGAAGCCGGGAAGCAGCTTAATAAAGGTTCCGGTGAGCCCCCAGGTGAGGGCCGCAAGGCATCCCCACGCCAGGGCCAGCGTTTGGGTCGAAGGCGTCATGGTAGCTGGAACCTTTGCTATACAATTTCTGAGCAAGCTATTTATTTTTACCTGCCTGTGAGCATTCTGCCTAACACCGCTTTTATCGATCCGACTGGCGCAAACCGGGCCGAGGTTGAGACATTGCTGCACAAAGCAGTCACGCTGCTGGTAGCGGAACTGTCTACCGCCGAGAAGCGATCGCCCCTTCCCGATCCTCTTTCTACCGATACTCTCAAGCAGTGGGCCGCTATTCCTGAGAAATCTGTCGCCGCAGCGGTGCTGTTAGCGCAGGTGCGATCGCAAATCCATCACGCCATGAACGCCGCCCATCCCGGCTACATCGGCCATATGGACTCTATTCCCACCACGATGTCGGTGATTGGCGATTTGCTAGTAGCTGCGCTCAACAACAATATGCTCAGCGTTGAGATGTCGCCCGTCTTTTCGCGGCTAGAGCCTTTGGTGATGCAGCAGCTCGCGGCAAAGTTTGGCTTAGGTGAAAACTCCGGCGGCGTGATGGTCAGCGGCGGCTCTTTGGCCAACTTGCAGGCGCTCACCGTCGCTCGCAACCTGCATTTTAACGCTTTAGAAAAAGGTGTCGTCAATCTAAAACGTCAGCCGATTTTCTTTGTGTCGGCGGCAGCTCACACCTCTATGCAAAAGGCCGCGATGATGATGGGGTTAGGATCACAGGCGGCGATCGCCATCTGCACCAATGCCAATGCCCAGCTAGATATTGAAGATCTTAAAGACAAGCTCGCTGCAGCAAAGCAGGCCAATCAGCAGCCTTTTGCAATCGTCGCGACAGCGGGTACGACGGTAACGGGCAATGTTGATCCCATTGAAGAAGTAGGCGCGATCGCCCGCACTCACGGCCTTTGGTTCCACGTAGATGCAGCCTACGGCGGTGCCCTAATTTTCTCCCCTGAGCATCGCCACCTGCTCAAAGGCACACATCAGGCCGACTCGGTTACCTTCAATCCTCAAAAGTGGCTGTACGTCACCAAAACCTGCGCCACCGTGCTGTTCAAAAACTTTGGACTGCTCAAGCAGCACTTTTGCATATCTGCGCCATACATGGGTGACGATGCGCAGTGGGCCAACCTGGGCGAACTCACCGTTCAGGGCACTCGCCACCCTGACATTCTTAAGCTGTGGCTGTCGCTACAGCACATCGGCACCGCAGGCTACGCTGAGATCATCCGCCACAACTATGCCTTGGCTGCTCAGTTTGTCAGCGAAATTCGCTCACGACCCTGGCTACAGCTTGCGAGCGAGCCGCAAATGAATTTAGTGTGCTTTCGACTGGCTCCCCAGGGATCAAAGAGCGATCGCCTAAACAATCTCAACCAGCAGCTACAGCAGTATTTGCGCTCACCTGCCAATCAGCCCACCGATCAATCGCTGGCTGTGTTTCTTTCGCTGCCCATCTATCAGGGTCAGCGCTGGCTCAAAGCCGTTTTGCTCAATCCCTACACGAGTTCAAACACCGTTAGTCATCTGTTCGCTCGAATTGATGCGTTTGCTCAAGCACAACCGCTCGCTTAATTCAGCTAGCATCACCCATTAGCAGCAGCACCTTCTTTTGCATCGTCTTAAAAATGTTATAAAATCCATTGGCCCGTGAAGGCGTCAGGCTCACATCTAGCTGAGTTTCTTTAATAAAATCAGGCGTTAGCCCCGCGATTTCCGTCGGCGTTAGGCCGCCCAACGCCTCAATCAGCATAGCTAGCAGCCCTTTGGTAATCTGCGCGTCTGAGTCGCCCTCAAAGGTAACTTTGCCATCGTCCAAACGAGCCGTGATATAAACCTGCGAAACGCATCCCGGCACCTTATTTTCAGGCGTTTTCTCCTCGCTGGGAAAAGCCGCTAGCTTTTTGGCATACCACAGCAGCTGCGCATACCGACGCTTTGGATCATCGATACGAGCAAATCGTTTGACGAGTTTGTCTAGCTGCGCGGGACGAGAAGAAGCAATCATGCAAGGACGGGATATTTCGGACTGGGATATTTCGGACTATTTAGAAGAGCGATCGCGATTGTGAAGAGGGCTAGCGCTAAAGGGTGACTAACGACCGTTGACGAGTTCTTTTTCAGCAACGTCTTTGTGAGCAGCGTCTTTAGAGTTTAGGTCTTTATGCGTCACAAAGCGATTGGCAACGGTCTCGGGCTGAATAGCAGAGAGCACGACATGCCCTGAGTCATTAATAATGACCGCGCGCGTGCGTCTGCCATAGGTTGCATCAACGAGCTGCCCGCGATCGCGTGCTTCGGAGATAATGCGCTTAATCGGCGCAGACTCTGGGCTGACAATGGCAACAACTCGGTTTGCAGAAACAATGTTTCCAAACCCAATATTGATAAGCTTCATATCTGTGGAATTACGATTAAAGTAGTTAGGAGCCGAAAAGGTTAGGAGTGAGTGAGGCTTAGCATGAAGCGAGTAAGTTCAACGGTCAACGTAAGCGCACTCGTACATCAGCTTGTGAATAATAGACATACCAAATGAACAATACCAAGTAGAGTCAGGCGGTTATGATCGTGACGCTAGCTAGTGATAGGTTCAATAATGATATTCGACGGTCTGTTTGCTTAAATTGACGCCTCACCGTGTAATGCTAGCGAAAAAGAATGAATTTGTGTCTTTTAACCTAAATTTTATTAATAAAGTCTGACAGCGGTAGTCAATATTTTAAGAGCGGCCGGTAAATCGTCCGGTCTTGCATGTGAAATGTTTATTCTTTAACGGATATTTTCTAACACTTATCCAATGCCTTTTTACAATGCTGTTATAGATAGTTACTCATATAGATATATAGACAGTTACTCAAAGATTCTATTTAGAATATTCTTCAGAGGTTTCGCGTGCAGCCGGTCGATTATACAACCCTATCAGCCATCAGTGTCGATTTACGTCAGCGCTGGCTGCCAGCGAGATGCGAGCAGATCTATCAGCGCGATCCGTACACTTTATTTGTTGCGCTGCGCACGCTGGATGCTCGGGGCTGGCTGGCTATTTCCTGGCATCCGCAGGCCGCTCGAATTCACATGGCGACAGCGCCGCCCAAGCGACCTGATACCTTTACGTTTTCTCAGCAGCTTAAGCATCAGCTAGGTGGCTTGGCCCTCACCCAAATCAATCCGCTTTCACCTTGGGAAAGGGCGCTTGACTTACAGTTTGCCCGTCGCCCCGACGAGCCTGCCCTGTGGCATTTATATGTCGAAGTGATGGGCAAGTACAGCAACGTGATTTTAACGACAGCAGATCATCAGATCGTCACGGCTGCTCATCAGGTGAGCGAGCAGCAGTCGAGCGTTCGGCCCATCCAAACGGGACGCACCTATGTGCATCCGCCTGCGATTCGCGGCAAGCTGCCCTCGTTAGATGAGGCGTTTGAAGATTGGCGCGATCGCATCACGCTCATTCCCGGCAGTCTCAAAAAAATGCTGATCAAAACTCACAGCGGCGTCAGCTCTGCGATCGCTAGCCAAGTCATCCAAGCCGCCGAGCTGCCTGCTGATATTGCCACGACCGATCTATCAGACGATGCTTGGAAAACGCTCTTTGCAAGCTGGCGAGGCTGGCTAAAGTGCCTGGAAACAAAGTCTTTTACACCCGGTTGGCTCGATCTAGAACACAGCGGCTATACGGTTTTAGGCATCGGTATGGCCCAGCCCGCTAGCAACGTTCAAGCGCTGTTAGACGACTATTACCGCCATCAGTTCAATCAAGAAGAGTTTCGCCGCCTATACAACCGCATTTTTCAAAGGCTCAAAGCACTGCTCGCTAAGCAGCACCAGAAAGCTAGCGTGTTTAGCGATCGCCTGCAACAGTCCGACCAAGCTGAGCATTACCGCCAGCAGGCAGACTTGCTCATGGCCAATTTGCACCATTGGCAGGCGGGCATGTCCCAAATTGAGCTAGCCGACTTTGAAAGCGGCCAGCCCGTTGTGCTCTTGCTCAACCCTGAAAAAAATGCCGTGCAAAACGCTCAGGCTTTATACAAACAGCATCAAAAGCTCAAGCGAGCGAGGGCGGCAGTCGTGCCATTGTTAAACGCGGTTAAGACCGAAATTGGCTACCTAGAACAGGTCGAAGAGAGCTTGCTACAGGTGCCTGCTTACGAAAGTGAGGCTGATTTGCGATCGCTCGAAGAAACCCGCAGCGAACTTATCAATCAGGGCTATCTACGCGACACCACCGGCTACCAGGCCAGCTCAAGCCAAAATTCAGGCCAGGGCCGTTCTAGCAGCAAAACGCCTAAAGACGACGTGGGCTTTCGCCGCTACCAAACGCCCCAAGGACTTGACCTTCTCATCGGTCGTAACAACAGCCAAAACGAACAGCTCACCTTCAAGCAGGCCAGCGACTACGACCTGTGGTTTCACGCCCAAGAAATTCCGGGTAGCCACGTGCTACTCAGGCTCGACGCAGGCGACACCCCCACCGACGAGACGCTACAGCTAGCCGCTAGCTTTGCCGCCTACTATAGCCGTGCCCGTCAGTCTGAGCAGGTGCCAGTGATTTACACCCAGCCCAAAAACGTATACAAACCCAAAGGCGCACTGCCCGGTATGGTCATCTACAAGCATGAGCAGGTGATATGGGGACAGCCCGATCAGGCTCAGGAATTCATTAAAAAAGCATCGCTAACGATTTAAAACAAACGTTTGAAGGCTTGTTCTATAGTTAGGAAAGACTTTATAGAGGAAAGACTTTATAGAGAAAAGACTTTCCAAAACAAGACTTCAGCCAAAAAGACTCTATTAACCAGGACTGCCATGCTGCCGCTAAGCGTTGCGCCCATGATGGATCGCACCGACCGTCACTATCGCTACTTTATGCGACAAATTACGACGCGCACCTTGCTGTATACCGAAATGGTGACCAGCATGGCGATTCGTCATGGCAACCTAGAAAAGCTGCTGGGCTTTAGCGCCGAAGAAAACCCGCTAGTGCTACAGGTAGGCGGTGACGATCCTAAGCTGCTGGCTCACTGCGCCCGAGTCGCCGCAGAGTTTGGCTATAGCGAAGTTAACTTAAATGTGGGCTGTCCGAGCGATCGCGTTCAAAGCGGCAACTTTGGCGCTTGCCTAATGGCCGATCCCGCGCGCGTTGCTGATTGCGTCGCGGCGATGATAGCAGCCTCCCCTTTACCTGTTAGCATCAAGCATCGCATTGGCATAGACGAGCTTGACCGCTACGAAGACATGGCCAACTTTGTCAAAGTTGTATCAGCAACGGGCGCTCGGCGATTTAGCGTTCATGCCCGCAAAGCATGGCTACAAGGGCTCAGCCCCAAAGACAACCGCACCGTGCCGCCGCTGCGCTACAGCGATGTCCATCGGCTCAAGCACGACTTTCCTCACCTGCAAATAGAAATCAACGGCGGCTTTACCACCCTTGAGCAGGCCAAAGCACAGCTTGCCTTTGTCGATGGCGTCATGATTGGCAGAGCCGCCTACGACAATCCGTTCATCTTTGCCAATGCGGATCGCGACATCTTTGGCGCCGCCGCAGCGCCCCGAACCCGCCAGCAAGTCGTGCAGGCCATGCTGCCCTATATCAGCTACTGGACGGGCAGAGGCGTTCGGCTTCACTCAATCACCCGCCACATGATGCACTTGTTCCACGGCCAGCCAGGGAGCCGTATTTGGAAACGATACATTACCGAAAGGGCCTGTCAGCCCGGTGCAGACGCTGCGGTTATTACCGAGGCTTTGACGCTGGTGAATCAGGCTAGTGAAGCGACCGTTGAATCTCTTCACTCTATTTTTAATCAGGGCGTTGAGAATAGCGCTGCCACTGCCAGACAAAGCTAGAAACAAAGTTCGTCGTAACATGGGCAACTATCGGCACCAGCAGGTTGCCCGTGAGCAGCGCGCTACTCCCGAGTACCAGCCCAATAGCGCCAGCCCAAATCGCATAGGGCCACTGCTGCCAGCCAGACATATGCAGCACCCCAAAGCAAACGCTAGACACCACCAAGCCCGTCACGCTGAGCCCTATAGCAGGTAGCATCACCCCTCGAAACAGCAGCTCTTCACTCATCCCTGGCAACAGACCCACCCAAACAGAATCCAAAAGAGACAGCGGCGCTAGCACGAAGGCTAAATAAAATTCAGCGCTTTGCCGATAAGCAGGCCACAGCTTATAAACCAATCCGCTAACAGCAGAAATCGCTAGTCCCACGCTTAGTCCAATCCCTGCGTCCTGCCACCTCAACGCGATCGGCAGCTGAACAGGATCAAAAAATAGCCACGTGCGCGCAATGATTAGCAGAATTAGAGCTGTCGCCGCCATTGCTAGCAGCAGTTGAAATCTGCTCAACTGTTCGGGTTCTGGCGGCTCTTGCTTCGCTTTCTTAGGCTTATGGGGCTGTGCTTGAAGCTGAGAGTTTAAACGCTTGAAAAATCTTGCCACGCGATCGCTCACCCGCTCAAACAACTAAAGATAGCGCCTCTTAAGGCAACGCTTATCCTTGAATAAAAATTCTATTAGATAAAGTGACGGGTGCAAAAGCTCATTCCCAATCACTGTCAGCTAAACCTGTTTCTAGCCGATTCTGACTGAAATGCCAAGGTTCAGAAAAAAGCCCCGTATCAGCCGATACAGTTATGGGTGAATGACAAGTTAATTATGGTTTTTTTGAAGGCCGATGCCTTTTTATTTGAGCGATCGCCCGCCTCACTAGCTTCCTCAACATAAAGGCTGCGCCTAAAGATAGATCTGAATATCAGCCCTCGGCTAATCAATATTTTGTATGGCTACTTGGGTTAAGGTACCCTTTCACTTTACAATTCCTTTACATAAAAACATCAAATACGTACGTAGTTAACAACGGCTCAGTGATACTTATCTGGCTCTCTCAAATCGGAGTAATTAGCCTACAGTCAGGGTTAGCAGTGATACTAAAAATTAGTACACTTTGTGTACCAAATGTCTAGCGCTTTGAGGTCAGCTTAATTGAATCGATAAATCAAAATTTATCTGTATAATTATTGGCTTAAACGCATTTATCACTCCTCCCTAAAATGTAAACCAAAGCTTTTTGAATAACTTTTATCCTCTGCTCATACGGTTTTTAGTCATCTAGTTTAGCCATTCAAAAACTTACTCTCCCCTACTCAAAAGAGAAGAGATAAAAAGATGTATGAAAACGATTTGCTGCTAATTTAATAACTCGGTTCTATACCTATTTATTGACCAAAATTGATTCTATAAGGAGAGGTAAAATCCTCTCATATCAACTTCTGAAGGTGTTATCTAAAAAGGGATTAAGGGAATTCAATAATTACTCAGACGGTCTGAATAAAGGCGGTACCTAAACCGCAAACACATGCTTAGACGCTGAATTCAAGGGTCTACCGAATTCTTTAGATTTATATAGCCTGCGGAACTCAATTGTAAAATATGGACAGTTCAACGAACCGAGCTTTGCCGGATAGCGACGTCGGAATTTATGAGTGCGAGATACGCCTCAAATTTCGCATTATTGAAGATCAGTTGACTATGACTAATAACGAAGGGCTAGTTGGTACCCTAGTAGATGCCTTTGCCTATGGCAGCGATGAATACCTAGAAGCCCTAGACAGCGATGTTGCCATCCACCAGCTTCACAACGTCGATGAAGCCTCTCCGCAGATGCGTAGGCAGCTCATTCGGCTGCGCAATTCCAATCGGTTAGCTTAGCGCTAAGCGGCTTAAGATGATACTTGGGGGCAAAGAACATAACCTTTGCTCCATTTTTTTAACGTCTGCTTCCAAGGCCAGCTTCAACGCCAAACATTCTCTTAAAAAAGCCCAGTTGAAAAAGCCCAGTTGAAAAAGCCCAAAAAATACGCGATTAGTGTTTGACACAAGGCACAAAAAGCAGTTACCCTTATAAAGGTTCTGAAGGCAGCGATTTTCCTGCGCAGTTCCACCGCAGTTCAACTTTGCTCAGGCCCCCATCGTCTAGAGGCCTAGGACACCTCCCTTTCACGGAGGCGACAGGGATTCGAATTCCCTTGGGGGTATCAAATAAAAAGCGCTATCACGCAGGCTCTAGGGCTAGCGTGGTTTTGTTTTGGCGCATCCTTGGCGCAACAAAAAGCTCCGAGCGTCGTAAAGCGCTCAGAGCTTTTTGGCTTGATAAATCTAGCGTCAGTTTTCTCTTAGATAAAGAAGGTCACGGCTAGATCACCATCGCGGTCATCAGGCTAGCTCTAGGGATCGCTGGCGAATCGCCAAAAGGTTGAGCGTTAGGTTGTGGCGCATATGGTTTTCAATGAGAGTTGCAGGCATCGCGCGCGGCGGCTTTACAGACAGGCTGTAGAAAAGCCGAGTGTGCTGATTGCCTTGCCCGTCAGCAATCGGCTGAAGCTTCCACACGCCTTCAAACTGCTTAAAGTCGCCTTCTTTCATAACAAACGCTAGCTCATGAGGAAAGTGTTCAGTCATTTCTAATACAACGCGGGCGCAAAACTTGAGCCTAAGGAAACACTGGCTGCCAACTTGCTCTAGCCTGATGCGACCTTCCGAGCTGGGCAACAGCTTGCTAGAAGATAGATTTGGCACAAAGTCCGCTAGGCGCTCATAGTCGGTAATCACCTGCCATACTTGCTCAACGGGCTGCGGGATGGTGACCGTGGCTAAAATGCGGCGCTCTTTGGCGGGACGCTTTTCCGTTGAGATTTCAACGCAGGCTCCATCGTTTTGAACAATGTCTTGAATGGCGTTTGCTTCAGCTGTCACCCGTTTGTTAGCCGTCCATGCGTCGGGCTGGGCAGAGTCTGGGTTGGGAGATAGCGTGTTGTGGGTCACAGGGATTTCAAGCTCTACAGTTCTGTGGTGATACTCGCTAGTATTCTCAAGAAAGCCCTAAAAGGCACTCAGTGTTTCAGCGGGTTTTTGCTTAACCTTTTGCTTAACCTATAGCTGCCTTAACCTGTAGATAAGGAAAATTTAGGGAAAAGCAAGGCTCAGATTTTTATTAAAACCGTTTTCAGGATAACAATAT
>JBARVS010000109.1:0-14260 GCA_049646385.1 Phormidesmis sp.
GGGTTAAGCTAATTGAAAGCCCTAACAATTCGGCTGAGGTGTTCGCTGAAGATTTAGCGGGGGATTTGGCTGAAGATTTGGTTGAAAAGAGGGTTAGGCGATCGCACTCACTAGCAGTCGTCAGCTAATGTCTCATCTAAATGGTCTTACGTTTCAATTAGGGTCGTCGTAACCCCTGCTACAGTCCCATCAGGGGCAGTACCGATGATATACACCGTAATTTCTATCTCACCGTAGCGATACACCTGTAAATCAGCTAAAGAATTTAATAGCAGGTCTTTAAGCGCTTTTAGCTGAGCGAGCTGCGCTTTTTCCACGGACGTATGCCAGCTTTTAGGCGCTGTGGCTCGCTCAAAAAAATCTTCTATAGCTACTACCCGGATTGGCTCCTTTTGATCGCAGCCTGCGAGCTGTCGCGCGGTTGCCTCGTTAATTGGGGCGGAAACTGCGGCAGACGGTTGCCACACGACCTTGATGGGATAGTCACTTTCGCTGCTCCACCACAGGTTTTTTGTCGCGGCTTCTAGCTGTGCTTTTAGGTTGTTGGCAGCGCTCATAATGGTTTGCTGTATGCTTTTGCCGGATTAATTCTCTGCCTTTGTGCCTTAGTAATTTTCATTCTGAAGGACTTTGCGATCGCCCATTAGCTTCGTTTACGATCTATAACCTATTGGCTTCTTCCTTGTCATTCATTTTTTATGCGCATTCTCATCTGGCTCCGTAACGATCTTCGCCTGCACGATCACGAACCGCTTCATCGAGCGCTAGAACAAAAGGCTGAAGTTATTCCACTATATTGCTTTGACCCGCGCCAGTTTGCTAAAACGTCTTTTGGCTTTCCTAAAACGGGCGCATACCGGGCAAAGTTTTTGCTAGAAACGGTGGCAGATTTGCGAGAAGGGTGGCGATCGCGCGGCAGCAACCTGATTATTCGTCAGGGCAAGCCCGAAACAGAAATTCCGGCCCTCGTCAAAGCGCTAAACATAGACGCCGTATACTGGCACGAAGAAGTCACTCCAGAAGAAAACGATGTAGACAAAGCCGTTGAAAAAGCCTTGAAAGATCTTAAGGTCAGCTCAGCAGTGTACTGGGGCGCTACGCTATATCACCCTGACGATCTTCCCTTTGAAATCAAAAACCTGCCCGAAGTATATACCCAGTTTCGTAAAGCCGTCGAAACAGAAACTCAGGTATCGCCTCCTTTTCCAACGCCCCATGAGCTACCCGCTTTGCCTCCACAAACGGCCCAAGCAATAGAGTGGGGTAAGCTACCGACGCTCTCTGACTTTGGGCCAGAAGAAAGCTTCATTGATCCTAAAGGCGTGCTGGCCTTCAAAGGGGGCGAGACAGAAGCCTTTAAGCGATTGCAGCATTACTTTTGGGATGCTGATAGGTTACAGGTGTACAAAGAAACGCGCAACGGCATGTTAGGCGCAGACTACTCCTCCAAGTTTTCACCCTGGCTAGCAAACGGATCGCTCTCGCCGCGTAAAATACATGAGGAAGTTCAGAAGTATGAGAATCAACGCAGAAAGAACAACTCTACCTACTGGATGATTTTTGAGCTGATATGGCGAGACTATTTTCGGTTTGTGTGTGCCAAGTATGGCCGCAAAGTGTTTCGCAAAGGGGGCATTCGCGGCCTGCCAATAGAGTGGCAGCAAGACTGGCCGCGATTTGATAGCTGGCGCGACGGCGAAACTGGCTACCCGCTGATTGATGCTAATATGCAAGAGATTGCTGCTACTGGCTTTATGTCTAACCGGGGGCGGCAAAACGTGGCGAGCTTTTTGACTAAAAACCTCGGTATCGACTGGCAAATGGGCGCAGAATGGTTTGAGTCGCTGCTGATTGACTACGACGTATGCAGCAACTGGGGCAACTGGAACTATACCGCAGGGGTCGGTAATGACGCTCGTGGGTTTCGCTATTTCAACATTCCAAAGCAGTCAAAAGACTACGACCCTCATGGAGACTATGTAAAACACTGGCTACCCGCTTTAGAGCCACTGCCGCCCAAAAAAGTTCATGCACCTTGGCAGCTAAGTTCAGATGAGCAAAAGCGCTTTGGGGTTCGACTAGGAGTAGATTATCCTAACCCAGTCGTGGATCTGCAAAAGTCGGTAGAGGCCAATCAGCGGCGCTATGAGGAAGCTTGGAGCCGAAAAAAGCCTCGGCGATAAGTAGCCGCAAAACGTCGGGGGCGGCTCAAAAATAAGCGATTTGCCGCCGCTGATCGGCTCATTAACTGGCCTATAACTGACTTACATTTCTAATGCTTTAAGATACGCTTTCACCGCCCCTGCAAATCCCATTTCCAGAGCGTCTGCTGTGAGCGCATGACCAATTGAAACTTCCAACAGATTAGGGATTTCTTTGAACTTTGGCAGATTGTCTAAGTTTAGGTCATGGCCACCGTTTACGCCTAAGCCGACTGAGTGCGCGCATTCTGCGGCCCGCTTATAGCGCTCAAAGCTCTCATCGCCGCTGCCTTCTCGATAGGCCGTTGCATAAGGCTCTGTGTATAGCTCGATTCGTTCGCACTCTAGCTGGCCCGCCCGCTTAATTTGTTCTATATCAGGATCTATGAACAAACTCACCCGACAGCCCAGCTCGTTGATTTCTTTAATAATGGGCTTGAGCTTGTCGGCATCTTTAGCGACGTTCCAGCCGTGGTCAGAGGTGTTTTGCGTGAGGTCGTCGGGTACTAAGGTGCATTGATGGGGGCGCACTTCGCGAATGATGTCCATAAAAGGCGCTTCTAGCGGGTTGCCTTCAATGTTGTATTCAATAGTGGGATGTTTTTCAAGCAGGTTTGCCAGATCATAGACATCGGTGCGACGGATGTGGCGCTCGTCGGGACGCGGATGCACGGTGAGGCCGTGAGCACCTGCGGCGATGATGATTTCGCCCATTTTGACAACGCTGGGAATGGTGAGCGATCGCGCATTCCGAAGCAGAGCTACTTTGTTGAGATTAACGCTGAGATGGGTCATGCGGCGGGCTTTAAGGAAAACTATCGTACCTTCAGATTATCGTTTATGTGAGCCGATTGCCACAGCGCCCGCAAAACTTATCGCTCGCCTCAGCCGATGAACCGCACTGCGTACAAAATCGCTTTGCCTTTGGCTGGGAGCTGCTTTCCTGATCGCTCTGCGGCATGTCCATTTTTCCCATCTTCATCTCTCCCATACTCATTTCACCCATACTCATCTCCATATCCCCCATCTTTAAATGCATAGGTTTCATCGGCTGCATTTGTGGCATCGGCTGCATGTCCATCGCGGGCATACTAGCGGGCATGGCGGCAGCGGGCTGTAGTGGCAAGGTCTGCGACTGACTCATTTGCGACGCTAAATCATCGGAAACCGCGCCTGTGCTCATCTGCATTTGGTTGCCCTGTACCTGCAGGTAATAGGTCTCAGAAATAGTTGAAATAACAACAACAACGCCCTGACCTAAGCGATACAGCAGCGGAATGGCCGTCCACTTTCCGGTAGAAAACTGATGGCTGCTTTGCTGTTGTTGCCCCGCGCTACCGCTTTGCAACGTCACTACTGTCATCAAACCCTGACCGCCAATATATAGAGTTTGACTGGCGCTCAATGAATACTGGTAAGCTGTGTGGTCGGCCATAGGTCTCTCCTGCCTAGCGTTTGGGCTCACTTTAAGTATAAACAGCTTAGGTAGTCGTGCGAGCCTAGTTTTCTACTCTTTCTCTATCTATGGCGTTACATTAAAGTCCTCCTTTCTTGGTAGTCTCGGGTAGTCTTTTATTCACAAGCTTTTAAAAAATGACGTATTGCCTCGGAATTATGGTTGAAAAGGGGTTGGTGTTCGCTGCCGATTCGCGCACGAATGCAGGTGTCGATCAAATTTCTTCTTATCAAAAGCTGTTTGACTTTTCAGTGCCGGGAGAGCGAGTGGTTATTTTATGTACGGCGGGGAGTCTTTCGACCTCTCAATCAGTGCTACACAAATTAGAACAAGATCTTAAAACGGGCGCGGAGGTAAATATTCATAGCCTGCATTCGCTGCACGATGTGGCGGGCTATATCGGCTCTACTATGCGCGAGATTCAAGATAACGATCGGCCTTGGCTGGAAAAAGATGGGATTGGCTATCAAAGCTCGTTTTTAGTGGGCGGACAGGTAAAGGGTGAGCCGCCTAATCTGTATTTGGTGTATAGCCAGGGAAATTTTATTTCGGCAACGCCTGAAACGCCTTTTTTGCAGATTGGCGAGACTAAGTACGGCAAGCCCATTTTAGATAGAACAATTAGAAGCGATTCGCCGCTGAACGATGTGGCTAAAACAGCGCTGCTGTCGATGGATTCGACCATGCGCTCAAACATTTCGGTTGGCCCGCCAATTGATATGGTGCTGTATGCAACAGATGCGCTTGAGCTGCGCGATCGCGTCCAGTTCCAAGCCGACGATCCGTATCTCGAAAAAATTCGTGAATATTGGGAAAACGCCCTCTCAGAAGCTTCTAAGCACTTGCCGCTAGTAGAATGGAACAGAATAGCGGTGTCTGTTGAGCCTGACGTAGAAGCATAAACCAAAACCGTTGAATTATGACTTAACGGCGATCCCTTGGTAAAAATATCCCATCACCTTCGGCAAATCTGGGGCGTAGAATTCTTCAGCTTTGACCTCATCAAAAACCGCTCTCACTAGCTCATCCATTTTGCGGTTGAGGTGACAGCCATCGGCGATTACCTTTTGGATGGGGGTGATTCTGTTTTGCCAGGTTTGGATGTTGGGCTCGTCGCTGAGGCCATGCTCAATAAAAAAGAATTTGCCGCCCGGTTTTAGCACCCGGTAGGCTTCTTGCAGGGCCTGCTTTGGGTTGGGGATGCTGCACAGCGTCCAGGTGCACACTACGTTGTCAAAGCTGGCATCTGGCATGGGCAGATCTTCGCCGCTGAGCTGAGTGGTCGTTACGGGGATGGGGCTGGCGGTGATGCGTTTTTGAGCGATCGCCCCCATCCCACCGTTCGGCTCCACCGTCGTTAAAGACTTTACGCCTGCCGGATAGTGCGGCAAGTTTAGCCCCGTGCCAAAGCCAATTTCTAGCACATCGCCGCTAACACCCCGCAATAGCTGCTGGCGATAGCTTGTCATCAGCTCAGACGACATCGACATCTCTAGCAGCCGAGGAAAAATTAGCCGTGAATAGAGACCCATCATCAAACCCTGACGTATGCAACTTCAATATTATGCTAGCGTCAGTGATTCAAAAGCATTACCCTTCTCGCCTAAAGAAACCTGAGGAAAAAATCTATGGCAGCACTGACCGGACGACATCTTCTGAGCCTAGCGGATTTGACTGCCGCTGAAATGACTCAACTGCTCACCACAGCAGCCCAAATAAAATCGGGAGAGATTAACCCCCAGTGCCCCCAGAAAATTTTGGGCCTCGTGTTTAAAAAGGCGTCTACCCGCACCCGCGTCAGCTTCACAGCGGCTATGTACAAGCTCGGCGGCCAGGTGATAGACCTTAATTCAAACCTCACCCAAATTGGCCGAGGCGAACCCACCGCCGACACCGCTCGCGTATTAGATCGCTATTTAGACGTGCTCGCCATTCGCACCTACGCGCAGGCCGAGGTTGAAGAATTTGCCCAGCATACTCGCATTCCTATCATCAACGCCCTCACCGACCTAGAGCATCCCTGTCAAATTTTGGCCGATTTACTCACCGTGCAGGAGGAGTTTGGCACCTGTAAGGGGCTGACCATGACTTATTTAGGCGATGGTAATAACGTGGCTCACTCGCTGATTTTGGGCTGCGCGCTGATGGGCATGAGTGTGCGCGTTGCCACACCAAAAGGCTATGAGCCCGATCCGGCCATTGTAAAAAAAGCTGAAGGGATTAGCCAGGGACACAGCGAAGTGACGATCACCCATGATGCTAAAGCTGCTGTAGAAGGGGCTCATGCTCTATATACAGACGTATGGGCCAGCATGGGGCAAGAAGACTTAGCCGACGCTCGCATTCCTATTTTTGAGCCTTACCAAATCAACCGCGAGTTGCTCAGTGTTGCCGACGCTAAGGCCATTGTGCTGCACTGCCTGCCCGCTCACCGAGGCGAAGAAATTACCGCAGAGGTGATGGAAGGCTCTCAGTCGCGCATTTGGGATGAGGCCGAAAACAGAATGCACGCTCAGCAGGCTCTTCTGGCTGAACTGTTAGGCATCGTCTGTCGGTAGGGGGCACGGGTGGGGCAGGCGGTGGGGCAGGCGGTGGGCGGCATCTATCCTACGAGTGTTCGGACTTTAATATCGACATAATCAGCATTGACTCGTATCTATCGCCTGTTCGCCAGCTCTCCCTGAGTCTCCCTTCTGTCACAAAACCCTCACTCTCATACAGTCTCCTTGCTCTGTCATTCGTCTCAATCACATCTAGCCAAAGGCGATGGTAGCCCAGCGTTTCAAACGTGAACGCCTTCACCCATCGCAAAATTTCTCTGCCGTGGCCGTGGCCTTTGTCAACTACCACAATTCGCCGCAGGCTGATGGCGCTGTGAGGATTTATCAGCCCAGCTAAAATGACGTAGCCTATTTGTCTACCCTGGCGGCTCACTATAAAATGAGCTTCGTCTTCAGAGGCGATCGCCATTTCATGCCGCGCTTGGCTCCACTGTCCTACATAAAGCGCATTGTCTGGGTGCCGCTCAGCCGCCAAAACGAAGTCTAAATCCGCTGGGAGAGTTAGCCGTAAAACTATTTTGTCAACAGGCATATCCATCAAAAATTCTGATAAAAGACTGAAAAAAGCTAGCAGATCGCTAAGTTGGCCTAATAGCTTCGTTTGCGCAGTTGACCCAACAGCGACGAGCCCAAAGATGACTCTGCCGAGCTGACGATTTTCGCTTTTACCTACATTGACCCACTATCACTCGACGGTATAGGTTTTTACTATAAATCTATCCGTAAAATTTCTTTAGCGTTTGAAATCAGCCGAAAATAAAGAGCCCAGTGAGTAATCTCTCGACCCGCTAGCGCCCGTTAGCAGTTGCTATAGCCGCTCTTAAAAGTTCCTATGGTTTACGATATCCGTCTATCGTCACAGTTTCGCGTCCGTCAAAATTTCTGCTTATGTCTCATTATTAATCCATTGCTTTCCTCTGGCTCTAATCTGGGCATCTCATCTGGGCAGTGGCCATGCCCATAAATAAACAGCTAGACCAAAAAGTCGCCCTGATTACGAGCAGCGCCCCCGGCATCTGCGCAAATACCGCTCAACAGTTTGCGCAGGCAGGGGCCAGAGTTGTTGTCTGTGGTCGTAATGCTCGGCAAGGGCTCGCGACTGTTAAGCAAATTCGGAGCGATGGCGGGCGGGCGACGTTTGTGCTTGCTGATGTTGCCGCGATCGCTGACGTGCAGTCGGTCATTGACGAAACCATTGCTACCTATGGTCGCTTAGATATTTTGTTCAATAACGTTAGCAATAGCTATGCCCAGGATGACGGGCTGATGGAGGTTTCCGAATTGATGTGGGATCGGATTGTAGAACCCTTGCTAAAAGGAACTTTTTTTTGCTGTCAGTATGCCTTGCCGTTTCTACAGCAGTCTAGTGAGGGCACTATCATTAACCTGATTGAGCAAACTGCTGATAGTCAGGGTTCGCTCTCGGCGGTTTGTCAGGGTGGGGTGCTCGCGCTGACCCGTGCGATCGCTCAGCAGTTTAGCGCGAGTACCGTCACAGCCAACCTCGTTTGGGCCACGCCCGCCGCTTTGCCAAGCGTTGAGGCTGCTGATGTGGGCCTGCTGTTCTCAAAGGTTTTAACGGGGCCGCAAAAAGAGCCTAATAAAGCGACCAATAAAACAATTAATGAATCGACCAATGAAGCGACTAATGAAGCGACCAGCAGCGATCGCCCCTTCACAGATATGGCCGAAGCCATTATGTATCTAGCTCGTTATGACAGCACCCTCCACGGCGCGGCACTATTGGTCAACCTGTCCGATCTAGACTCGTTCCGCTAATCCTGTTCTTCTGCCGTCCACTCTTCTTCTAGCAGATCGTATTCCCCCACCCATACCGTCGTCAGTAGCGCCAACCCTGTTTGCGTTAGCAACGCCTCGTCGCCGTTGATTTCTACATCGTCAGGCTTGCCCCCTGCCGCCTCGATTAAATCACTCATCCACACATAGCAGGGGTCGGCGGGCTGTCTTAGCAGTCGCTCAAGTCGGGCTTGCTTGTCTAGCGATAGCTGCCTTTGCAGCAATATATACAAAGGCACGTTTGTCCGCTGCTCTACGCCGCCTAGCACCTGCTGTAAATACCAGGTGGCTTGTTCTTCGGGCAGTTCGGCTAGCCGCTGCTCAATGCGAGTGAGCATTCTCCCCACAAAATCAATGCCCAAATAAGTGTTGAGGTATTCAACGGGCAAGTCTGGATCTACCTCTACGCGCTCGCAGATGCTGGGCCAGTCTATATCTGGATAGGCGGCTTTAAGCTTTTCAAAGGCGCGATCGCTAATTTGGGCCGACCGACTCTGCATGTCATACGAAAAATCTTCCCCTGGCTGAGCCCCTGCCTCTACCAGCATCCGAAATAGTTCAACCGCATCGTCAGCCATGGAAAAAGCCCTTTTGATTACTTCACCTTGATTGCTTTGCCTGATTATTTTGCCTCTCGGTAAGCCGCATACACCGCATTCACGTTATACCAGTTCAAAAACACCCGAGAAAGTTCTTGAGAAAGTTGCGGGTAGCCCCGGTCAATCAGCCATCGCAGCGTTGGCCCCATCGTGCGCTCGTTTAGCAGCCCGCCCAGTGACAGCGAGCCCCATAAAATGCGATGCAGCCAGGTCATTTGAATCATCAGCCGCACGTCGAGCGTGGGATGCTTTTGGTAAAATACGACGCCCATTCGCGCCCGCTGAATTTCTTGATCGATCAGCTTGGGCAGCGCTTCGGTCGAAAAAGCAGGGTGCCAGTGATAGCCAACCGCCTCCGGACATTTGATCAGCGAGAGCCCGTTGTTTTTTAGCCGTACGCCTAGCTCTAAGTCCTCCCAGCCATACTGCGTAAACTTCGGATCAAACAGACCCGCTTCTAATAGCCAGCGCTTGGCGATCGCCACATTGCCCGTCGCAAAAAACGCCCTTGAATAGTCCGTTACCTTAAAAGGCTCAGACGTGGGCGCGTCAAAATTGCAGGTATTCACCACGCGGCCATAGGTAAACACCCGCTCGTTGCCCTGCTCGTAGGCTTTCGTCAGCGCGTCGGCATGATGCTGCAAAAAGCTCTCTAGCACAACCAAATCGCTGTCAATAAAGATAATCGTGTCGCCAACTGCTTTTTGAACGCCAAAGTTACGGGCGATCGCTGCCCCCTCATGGTTTTGCTCGTACAGCTTCACATGCGCAAACTCGGTTCCACCCGACTCCTGATTGGCCTCCTGATTGGCCCGAATCCATTCCACCGTGCCATCCGTCGAGCCATCATCTACCAGCACAATTTCATAGCCTTCTACTGAGCTATCAGGGCTCAATACCTGATGCTCCATTGCCTGCAGGCATTTTTCTAAAATCGGCTTGCGGTTGTAGGTAGGGATAACGACGCTAAAGAACATGAGTTCAATGTATTTGTTTCCTCACATTCTATTTCATCCCCTAGCTATCAGCCCAAATGCGCTAATCCCCACGTCCTCAGCACCTTTTATCCTGAGCCTTGGGGCTGCTAAAGCGCTTTTGCTCAGCTCAACTGACTCGCCAAGGCCCGTTGAAGTCCGCACCGACTGGCCTATTATGAAGCTGATCACTTCATAAACGGTAAGAGTAAGCTATGGGCCTTGCAGATAAAGTCGTACTGGCATATTCAGGTGGCGTAGATACCACCGTCTGTATTCCTTACCTCAAAGAAAACTACGGCGTTAAGGAAGTCATTACGCTGGCGGCTGATTTGGGCCAGGGCGACGAGCTAGAGCCGATTCGTCAAAAGGCGCTAAAGTGCGGCGCGGCTGAATCTGTTGTCACCGATGTCACTGAGCCCTTTATTAACGACTATGCTTTCCCGGCCATTCAAGCCAACGCCCTCTACGAAAATCGCTATCCGCTTTCTACGGCCCTAGCGCGTCCTTTAATCGCCAAGCTATTAGTCGAGACGGCTGCAAAATACAGTGCCGATGCGGTGGCTCACGGCTGTACGGGCAAAGGGAATGACCAGGTGCGGTTTGACGTGGCGATCGCCGCGCTTAACCCCGACCTTAAAGTGCTTGCGCCCGCCCGCGAATGGGGCATGAGCCGTGAAGAAGCCATGGCCTATGGTGAAAAGTTTGGCCTGACGTTCCCGGTTAAAAAGAAATCGCCCTACAGCATTGATCGCAACCTGCTGGGCCGCTCGGTTGAAGCAGGGCCATTAGAAGATCCTTGGACTGAGCCAACTGAAGATGTGTTTGTGATGACGCGGGCGATCGCTGATACTCCCGACGAGCCCGAGTACGTTGAAATCGGCTTTGAAAAAGGTCGCCCCGTCAGCTTGAACGGCACTATGCTCTCTCCGGTTGAGCTAGTCACTCAGCTCAATGAAACCGTCGGTCGTCACGGCGTGGGCCGCATCGATATGGTTGAAAATCGTTTGGTAGGCATTAAGTCACGCGAAATTTATGAAGCGCCTGCCCTATTAGTGCTCATTCACGCCCACCGCGATATCGAAAGCCTTACCCTCACTGGCGATGTCACTCAATACAAGCGCAACATCGAGCAATCCTACGGCCAAATGATCTACAACGGCCTGTGGTATAGCCCGCTCAAAGCAGCTCTAGACGCCTTCATTTTGCAAACTCAAGAGCGCGTCACTGGCACCGTGAAAGTCAAGCTGTTCAAAGGCAACGCCATCATCGCTGGACGCAAATCAGAAAATACCCTCTATACCGACGAGCTGTCTACCTACGGCGCAGATGACAAGTTCGATCACAAGGCCGCTGAAGGCTTTATCTATGTATGGGGCCTGCCTACTCGCGTGTGGTCACAAAAAACTCGCTAGCTTAAGCGGGCGCTGCCTTCAATTCTAAAGTTTTCAAAAACGCTAGTCGATTTCAACAGTTGCCAAGGATGCTTGACACCCTTGGCTTTTTGTCTTGACGTTTTTATCTGGGCATTTTTGTCTGGGCGTTTTTATGAACATTTCTTAAAAAAGTTAACGAAGCAGAGCAGGCCAACGACCCCTCCCCAATCAGATTAGATCGATGTGATATCGTTAATAAACAATTAATGATTATATATACTGGATTCGCCTACTGGCTAGGCTTTCAGTCCGTTTTAGATTGCCTTTTAAAGGGCAGCTAACGGCCTATTAAAATCAGCATTGCCCTTAATATTTCACTATTTTTGGAGAGTCCGCAGGCCATGTCAATTTACGTAGGCAACTTGTCTTACACCGCCAAAGAAGAAGATCTCGAAGGTGCCTTTGCTGAATATGGCAAGGTCAAGCGCATTACTTTACCGATTGATCGGGAGACGGGTCGCCCGCGTGGATTCGCCTTTGTTGAGATGGAAGAAGAAGCGAGCGAAGACAAGGCAATTGAGGCTTTAGACGGCGCAGAGTGGATGGGCAGAGAGCTGCGGGTAAATAAGGCAAAACCTCGCGAGCCGCGCAGTCGTCCTGCTGGCGGCGGCTGGGGTTAGATGAACTACCCCGCCCTAAAGAGGGTCGGGGTTTCAGTCCCGACTTCCTCTAAAGTTTGAAGTTTCGCACGTTTCAACACAGCCGCTTGCTTCATGCTTCCGCAATCAGTAGAGGCCGCTGCTCGACGGCGTGAGGACGGTTCCCGACCCTTTGCATCAATGAGATTCACATGAGCGGCATTCACGTCCCTATCTTCGACGTGGCCGCAATCAGGATTAGAACAAACATGTACCCGGTCAGCTAGCGTCTTAGGCGTCAGCTCCCAACACATTGCACAGCGCTGGGTAGGCTTAAGCTTGCGAGTATTCGACTCAACATAGAAACCGCCTGCTTCAGCCGCTTTGTAGTCCAAAAACTGACCAATCATGCCAAAGCCAACCGACAGGATAGATCGGTTCAATCCCGCCTTTTGTTTTTTCCGCTTGCCCTTTTTCGCTTTAGCAGTCATCCCTTTAACATTCAACTGTTCACCAGCAATTAGGCTATTACGGCTAACTATATCGCTGGTTAGTTGGTGTATCCAGTCTTCACGCTGTCGGGCAACTTTCCGCTGTAACTGACTGACTTTTTGACGCTCTACACGCCACCGCCGAGACGCCCGCACTCGCTTGTTACGGTTCGGTGCCCGTTTCCGACGAAGGCGCTTAGAGGCTTGCTTAACGGTTTTATCAGCCGCTGCAATGAATGCAGGCTTAGCCTCTTTTGTCCCATCGCTGAAAGTCACGGCATCTTTGCAACCTAAATCAATGCCCATGGAGCCACCTGCGGTTTTCCGTATTGGCTCACATTTGACCGTGATTGAGACATACCATTGGCCATGCCGATAGAAGACGGTGCAGGTAGTGGGAATACCCCAGGTGCGAGCTTTACCCCGCATTGAGATTTCACCTAAATTGGTGAGCTTCAATTTCCCGTGTCCCCCATCAGTCAATGCCTTCCACGACTGCTTACAGGGATACGTCCATCCGCTGTAAGAGCGATTTCCTTTGAATTTGGGATAACCACCCAAACCCTTAAAGAACCGCTCAAACGCAAAGTCAACCCGCTTCAAAGTTGCTTGCAGCGCATGGCTACCAAGCTCAGTAAACTCAGGCCACTGAGCCTTAAACGCTGGCAAGCAATTTTGCTGACCATAGTAGTCAACCGAAATGCCCCAACGCTTGTACATATCCCGCCTGTCGGCTAACGCTGCATTGTACAGATAGCAATGCAAACGTTTCCACTCAAACAGCTTGGCGGCCTGCTGTTCGTTGGGATAAAGCCTAAAGGTGGTGCGTCGTGTTAGCATATTATCATTATACTCATTCACCCGAACAATGGCAATAGCATACAGGAAAGGAAGTCACAGCGTTTTTAGTATTGTCCTGCACACTTATCTTGTGACGGCCTATAGGCGCAAGTGTCTGTCAGCAGAAATGATTGATCGGATTGAAGAGGTTGCAGGCAGAGTGCTCGTAAAAAACCGATGCATACTATTAGAGTGTGACGGGGAAGCTGATCATGTTCACTTCGCAATTGACCTACACCCCTCTGTGGCAGCTTCAACGCTCGTGGGCAGCATGAAGAGCGCTACCAGTCGGATTATTAGAAAAGAGTTTGAAACCGAGCTGCGCCCGTATTTTTGCAATTGGGGGAAAGGCTTATGGGGCGACCAAAAGTATTACGCCTCTGCGAGTGGTGCGCCGATTGCGACGCTGATTGAATATATTCAAGATCACAACAGAGGAAGCGGCCACACCAAAAAACCGGGACAGCGCAAGAATGTTCCCTAGCGGTCACCCCTATCCAGCCCCACCTTTAGAAGATGGGGATAGCCGGGACATACGTTCTATCTGCAAACAAATATTCTCAAAAAAGGCCCGATGGTTAATCACTGCGCGATCGCCACTGGGTTTTTGCGGTGCACAGTAATGATGCATAGTAATATCGCTCGCCGTTAAGGTATTATGATCGTTCGAGCTAAGTTTGGTTAATAAGGAGGTGAAGATTATATGGCTCAAGTTGTCCTCGGACAAGACGAAAATCTCGAAGCAGCGCTGCGACGCTTTAAGCGCAAAGTAGTGCGAGCAGGTATTTTCCAAGATATCAAGAAAAACCGCTATTTTGAGACACCTCCCGAAAAGCACAAGCGTAAAGCGCTAGCCCGTCAGCGTCAGCGCAAGCGTCGTTCTCGTCGCTAGGTCAGGCGAATGGCTAGGCGGATTGCTTTCGGCAGCTCGGTGAAAATTCGGTTTGGATCAATAGTTTGGATCAATAGATCAAGTGAAAGAGGGTAGTGATGGCTTTGGTGCGATCGCTGCCCTTTCTCATAACCTAAGCTACGTAGCAAACTATCCCCTGAACATGCTGCTCACCGAACTCTCTTCATGAATTCGCGATATCGCCTCGCCCAGCATATCGGCCACCGATAGCATCGTCAGCTGTTCAAAATGACGATCGGCGGGTACAGGAATTGTATTCGTCACAATTACCTCTTCAAACAGCCCACTAGAGAGCCGCTCAACCGCTGGCGGCGAAAACACCGCATGGGTCGCGCAAGCGTATACCCGCTTGGCACCGTTATCATGCAGAACTTTCGCACTCGCCGAAATCGTCCCCGCCGTATCGATCATGTC
>JBARVS010000110.1:0-6981 GCA_049646385.1 Phormidesmis sp.
CCCCATTTGAGCTTAAAAGACTATACAGAGCTTTTCTTTGACATGGTGCGGGGCAAGCGAAACGTTCATGGGGGATACTTTTACGGTGAATACAGCCGCGAGCTGATTTATCGAATTGCTTTTTTAGGATTTGAGGGGATGCTAGAGGCAATGGCAGTAGAAGCACCGGACTATGGCGCTGAGCCCACGCCAAAGGACAAGCAGAAAACTCTGCAAGACTTTCATTTTGAATGTAAGAAAAAAGGTATTCAAGCCTACTTGTCGCCGCTGCGCTACCGCGTAGATGTGCAGGGTGCGCCGCTGTCATTAGCGCGTGATGAAATGCTCGAAACGGTGAAAGCAGCAGCTCTCGATTCGGAAAATGGATCTGTTAGAAGCTGTTCTAATTCTAAGCTAAAAGCGTCAGTTTCTCGATTAGGTTAGAGATTTCTTCGGCTTGGTTCATCACCATTAAGTGGCCGCTGTTTTCGATGGTGTAGTCAGGCGTGACGAAGCGACGAGGAAAGATGCGATCGCGCTTGCCATGCACCTGCACAATCGTACTGGGCACCTCTTTGTTTTTCCAAACGACAACTTTATGCAGCGCCCACTTTAAAAAATGCGGATCGGTTTCGACTAAGACTGTTTTAAGCAGGTGCTTCTGTTCTGTTCCTTCAGGTGAAAACAGCCAATAAGCCAGCCAGTAAAACGCCCATAGAACGCTTTTGAAAGGGAGAATTCTATGAATAGGAAAAGCTCGAAACAGTTTGAAATACAAAGGGATTTCTGAGTCGTCCTTGACGCTAGAGAGCAAAATTACTTTTTCAGTTTCAATTTGCTTGGCAATTTCAACTGCAACAATTCCACCAAAAGAAAGTCCGACAATAATAGGGCGCTCGTCTTTGATATTTTCTATCAGCCTATGCGCATAGCTCTCTACAGACTCTCCTCGCGCTGGCGAAACCCAAGGAATGTGAATAGGACGATAGCCGTCATAGCGCAGCCACTGAAAAATTCGCTCATCTGCGCCCAATCCGCTGATGAAATAAATGGGCTTGAGGGTAGGTAGAACTGAGATCTTAGACTCTCGGGATTGACTGTTCATTAGGTGCTGGCGCTTTTTGTAATCTACCTTACGTTTGATTTTTAAGCAGTGAGCGATCGCTACTATGGCAAGTGATATCTGTAAGTTTAACTGCTGTCGGCTCACCCATGGAAGGGGTGTGTTCGCATCTCATCATCTGGCGCTAGTGAGTCAAAATTAGGCGGTTAGGTTCAAGCAAAGGTTAGCTAACGACACAGTTTTAGAAAAGCCAAAGTTTAAAGAAACATAGGAGCGATCGCCTTGACAGCCTCAATCCCCCAGCGCTCAGAAGAACGCTCAGAAAAACGCTCGGAAGAACGCAACAAGGAACATCCAGAAACTTCTAGCGCCTCTTTTGAAGGCGTTTTATCGCCAGAAGAAGCCCGCAAAATGGACGCCTTTTGGCGAGCCTGCAACTATCTGGCCGTCGGGATGATTTATCTCAAGGATAACCCCTTGCTCCAAAAGCCGTTGACGCTAGAGCATGTCAAGCCTCGCCTGTTGGGTCATTGGGGAACGAGCCCCGGCCTAAGCTTCATTTACATTCATCTCAACCGACTGATCAAAAAATACGATCTCAACGCCATTTTTATGGCGGGGCCAGGGCATGGCGCACCGGGCGTATTGGGGCCAGTGTATTTGGAGGGTACTTATTCTGAATACTATCCTGATAAAAGTGAGGATGCAGAAGGTCTACAAAGGTTTTTTAAGCAGTTTTCTTTTCCGGGTCACATTGGTAGCCACTGCACGCCCGAAATGCCCGGATCTATCCACGAGGGTGGTGAGCTGGGCTATAGCCTTTCACATGCTTATGGCTCTGTATGGGACAGTCCAGACCTAATCACGACGGTAGTGATTGGCGATGGCGAGGCTGAAACTGGCCCGCTGGCTACCTCTTGGCACTCTAACAAGTTTTTGAACCCCCGGCGCGATGGGGCTGTGCTGCCGATTTTGCACCTGAATGGCTACAAAATTGCGAACCCGACTATTCTGGCGCGGATTTCTCACGAGGAGCTAGCGGCGCTGTTTGTAGGGTATGGCTACACGCCTTATTTTGTAGAGGGTGACGACCCGGCGACGATGCATCAAAAGATGGCGGGCGTGATGGAGGAATGCGTTAGTCAAATTCGCGCTATTCAGGCAAAGGCGCGCAGCAGCGATGAGAATTTGCCCGAGCGCCCGCGCTGGCCGATGATTGTACTGCGATCGCCCAAGGGCTGGACGGGGCCAAAAGAGCTAGACGGCCACAAGGTAGAGGGCATGTGGCGATCGCATCAGGTGCCGATGAGCCACATGGAGCATCCCGGTCATGTGCAGGTGTTAGAAAACTGGATGCGCAGCTATCGGCCCGAAGAGCTGTTTGATGAAAACGGGACGTTGATACCTGAGCTAAGGGAAATGACGCCGAAGGGCGATCGCCGCATGAGCGCTAACCCTCACGCCAACGGCGGACGCCTGCGCAAAGCCTTGAAGATGCCTGACTTTCGCGACTATGCCGTAACTTTGGGCAAGCCCGGAAACGCAGAAGCTGAAAACACTCGGGTGATGGGCAAATTTCTGCGAGATGTCATGGCCAACAACATGACGAGCTTTCGGCTATTTGGCCCCGATGAAACCGCTTCCAATCGGCTCGACAACGTGTATGAGGCCACTAAAAAAACTTGGATGGCTGACTACATCGCAGACGACTTAGACGGCACTCAGCTCTCTCCCGATGGGCGCGTAATGGAAATGCTCAGTGAGCATACTCTTGAAGGCTGGCTAGAAGGCTACTTGCTCACGGGTCGTCACGGCCTTATCAACACTTACGAAGCCTTTGTTCATATCATCGACTCTATGTTCAACCAGCACGCTAAGTGGCTGGAAGTTTGCAAAAAATTGGTGCCCTGGCGAGTGCCAATTTCCTCGCTCAACATTTTGCTCTCCTCCGTGGTTTGGCGGCAAGATCACAACGGCTTTAGCCACCAAGATCCAGGCTTTATTGACGTAGTGACCAACAAAAGCCCAGAGGTCACCCGCATTTACCTACCGCCCGATGCCAACTGCCTGCTATCGGTTACTGACCACTGCCTGCGCAGCAAAGACTATGTCAACGTGATTGTGGCTGACAAGCAAACGCACCTACAATATCTCACGATGGATCAAGCCATCAACCACTGCACCAAAGGCATTGGCATTTGGGACTGGGCGAGCAACGACGATCAGGGCACCGACGACGACATTCCCGATGTTGTGATGGTGTGCTGCGGCGATATTCCCACTCAAGAGTCGCTAGCGGCAACCGCCATTCTCCGCGCCGAATTTCCTACGCTCAAGGTGCGCTTTATCAACATCGTCGATCTTTACAAGCTCATGCACCCGGTGCATCATTCCCATGGCTTATCAGATACGGATTTTAATACGCTTTTCACCACAGACAAGCCGATAATTTTCAACTTTCACGGCTATCCTTGGCTGATTCACAAGCTGATTCACAAGCGCAGCGCTCAGGAGCGGATCCATGTACATGGCTACCAGGAAAAAGGCAACATCAACACGCCGCTAGAGCTAGCCATGCGCAACGAAATTGACCGCTTTAGCCTGGTGATTGACGTAATTAACCGAGTGCCAAAGCTACAGTCAGCGGCGGCTCATGTGAAAGAAAGAATGAAAGATGCCATTATTGATGGTCTCAACCATGCCTATGAGTATGGTAAAGATAAAGATGAGCTAGTGAACTGGAAGTGGCCTTACTAAAAGGACGACACAGTAAAATAACAACAGGAAATTATGAGTCTCAAACTTTATATGCTGCGGCATGGCGAAACTGTTTTTAGCATCAACAGGGGCTACTGCGGCGCGTTAGATGTGGAGCTAACTGAGTCGGGGCAGGCAATGGCGCAGGCGTTTGCCGATGAGTACAAAAGTCTTGATTGGCAGGCGATTTACTGTAGCCCAATGAAGCGAGCGATCGCAACAGCAACGCCTTTGGCTAAGGCAACCGGGCTAACGCTTGAAATTCGCAATGGCATCAAAGAGTGTAACTACGGTAAGTGGGAAGGCAAAACTAAAGAAGAGGTGAACGACGAATTTCACAGCAACTATGTGGACTGGATGACCGAGCCTGCTTGGAACGCGCCCGAAAAGGGAGAGACTGCCGTGCAGGTTCGCAACCGGGCGATGAACGTGATTGCAGAAATAGAAGAGAACCACAGGGATGGCAACGTGATGCTAGTGGCGCATCGAACGACGCTGCGGATTGTGCTGTGTAGCCTGATGGGGATTGATTTGGGGCGGTATCGCGATCGCCTCGACTATCCAGCCGCTTCTTTAAGCGTCGTGAGATTTGGTAAGTACGGGCCAATGCTAGAAAGAATGGGCGATCGCTCGTTTATGACCAAAGAGTTACGCGAGCGAGAAGGCCACATGGCTGACGAGATCCGCCAGCGAGAGAGCCAGTGAGTACCCGTGAACATTCTTGTGCTCAATGCAGGTTCTAGCAGCCATAAAGGTCACCTGTATGCACTAGGCGATTCGCGGCCCCAAGATCTTGCAGATCCGATAGAACCTTTGTGGCAAGCCCAAATTGACTGGCAGCAGTCGCCGCCTTTGCTCATAGCAACGGGCGCGGGTAAAACTGTAAGGGTCGATCTTGATAGTAACGATAGAGCCGAAGCCGTTATCCGGATGCTGAACACGCTGCATCAGGGGAAGGCGGCTGTTCTCTCTAAACTAGGCGAAATTGATGCGGTGGGGCATCGGGTGGTGCACGGCGGGTCAGACTATCAAAAAAGTGTGTGGGTAGATGAAGGCGTGAAAGGGGCGATCGCTAATCTCATTCCCTTAGCCCCCTCTCACAACCGAGCCAACCTAGAGGGCATCCAAATTATCGAACAGCTTTTGGGCAATATTCCCCAATATGCCGTGTTCGATACCGCTTTTCACAGCACCATTCCAGAGGTTGCCGCCCTTTATCCCGTGCCTCAACACTGGACGAGTCAAGGCATTCGTCGCTACGGCTTCCACGGCATCAGCCATCAATACTGCGCCCATCGCGCCGCGCAACTGCTAGATTCTCCCTCAGATTTGCGTTTAGTCACGGCTCACTTAGGCAACGGCTGTTCTTTAGCAGCTGTTTGTAATGGCCGCTGCATCGATACAACAATGGGATTCACACCCATGGAGGGGCTAATGATGGGCACCCGCTCAGGCAGCATCGATCCGGGAATTTTGATCTATTTAATGAGAGAAAAAGGCTACACCTACGAACAGCTAGACCATCAGCTTAATAAAGAGTCCGGCCTAAAGGCGGTGTCGGGTTTGTCAGGAAACATGCGAGAGCTTAAGCCTGCGATTGATGAAGGCAGCGCTCAAGCTAAGTTAGCTGTTGATATGTACATGCATCGGCTGAGCGCTAGTATTGCGGCAATGGCGGCGAGCTTGAAGGGGTTAGATGCGATAGTATTTACGGGTGGCGTGGGCGCAAATACGCCGCTCGTGCGCAATGGCGTTTGTGATTCTCTTGCTTTTTTAGACATTGATCTGTTTGAGAAAGGAGAGCTGAAAGGGGAGCGCGATCGCCTAATCTCTTCAAAAAAATCTAAAGTCTCCGTCCTAGTCATTCACACTCAAGAAGAATGGCAAATCGCTAAAGAATATTGGCAGCTATCTCGTTCTAATTGATAAAAAGCAAAGGCTACTGTACAAATGAAAGGCTTGATCCCAATGGCTAGGGGCGCGGCGATCAATGTCTAGGTTGGCAGGGACAGAGGGAAGCAGTGGAATAAACTCTAGGGCTCCTTTGCCGAAGCGGGTGAAGTCGTTACGGTGTGGGCCGCTAATGGACTGGGTTAGAATCTTTAAAAGCTGATTCCATTGAATACGGCTGTTGAGTTCATTCTGTTGAGAAAGAGAGATACCTTTTTGATATTGATAGAGGCGATCGCACAGCCTTAAAACAATCTCTCTTTCCTTCAGATGCAAATCAACAGCTTGCGCATAGTCTTGCACTTGTTCCTTATGAATTGTTTTTCCCCAGTTGCCGATATCTACCACCTGCTCAAAAATAGGAAGCTGTCCGCTGACTTGACTGCTGACTTCTGACCAGTCAAAGCTAATTTTGCCAAGCTGTCCTTTGGCATTTTTGCAGATGACGGCTGGCTCAGGAGAGAGGGTTTCAAAGTAGCAGACTTGAAACGTCTGTAGCGCCTGAATGTCGCGAACCTTAGCAGATAGCGTGGGGGCTTGGACTTGCTTGAGCGCTTGGGCAATGTAGCTGATTTCACCCCAACTGCCGATGCGATGCAGGCGAAAGCCGCTAGGGGGCACTTTCATCCGGGCGGTGTAGGCATCGAGATTGAAAGTTTTGGCTACGCCTGCGATCGCCTGCTGACGATTGGATTCTGAAGGGGCGGCGATCGCCAAAACAGCCACCTCATCACCGCCTGCCTGCCTCGCTCGGTTCAGCGCCTGGGCCTGCTGCTCTTCTTGCTTATTTTGCACCCGCTGAATTCCTGCACGCGCCTGAGCCATAATTTTGCTGTTAGGCGTTTGTTTTAGCAGCTTTAAGTAGTTTTTTCCTGCCGCCTCTAGCCGATGGGTCTGCTCCTGTAGCTGAGCAGCATACAGCCTCAGCATTGGGTTTTGAGGCTCATTGACCTGCCACTGCTTGAGCAGCCGAGCAGCTTGCTTATAATCGCTGACTTCTAGCGCAGCGGCAATTTGAGCTTCCATAGCATTTTTAAAGGCAAAACTAATATTCAAAACTAGGTTGCCCGGTCGTCTCTACCCTCTATATAGTCAGCTGTTTCTGAGAGCAAAAAAGTCCTCACGCGCTTCAAGCAAAACTTAAAAACATCAATCTTTCTACATAGGTTGTTTCTATTTCCCAACACTAAAGTTTATTAAAGACTCTGCTTCTAGTCGCTCGTAACCCCGCT
>JBARVS010000111.1:0-9305 GCA_049646385.1 Phormidesmis sp.
GTGTGAGGCGGTGAGGATATAACCCTTGCAGCAGCCTATCTCCCGACTGCAAATTGTTCTCTTCAGCTTCTTCTTCAAAATCTTCGGGAAAAGCTCTATCTAAAACGAGTGGATGCTTGCTTGAGCCAGTTGTTGAGCCAGTTGTTGAGCCAGTCGTTGAGCCAGTCGTTGAGCCAGTGGGCCAGCGATCTTTTACTTCTCGGCGCTGAGTCCCGTCATCAGCGATCGCACAGCAATAAGTAAATAGTCTCAATGCCTTCTCTTCTATTGCCGCTATCAGTGCCTCATTACCTTTGTCATCATCTTTATAATCCTCACATAGCACCAACATACCCTGGGCAAACAGCAAAATACTAGACTGCATACCAAACAAATAAATTGCGTTGCCTTCGTCCGTACGCCACCGCCTGAGCAAAGAAACATCTAAGCTCACAACGTCGCTACCCGGCTTGTATTTCTGACTATGGCTTTTGGCGTTGTTATCGTCCACCAGCTCCTGAATTAAAGGAACCACCTGCACGTAAGTATTGCCATACTTCTCGTAGTATTTTTCTGCATCTACCGCATCTAATAGGCGATCGCGATCGCCTGTAGCCTTTTCATCATCCAGCTTAGGCACATAAACATAGGGCGTTGTGCGCCCCCCGCGATCCTTAATTTGTTGGTAGCATATTTTACCTGTTTCCGAGTAGCAGAGGTTGGCATGGTCAACCAGTCGCCGCGCCAGCTCTAGGCAGTCGTCGTGGCTGAATCCTTCTTGCTCAACGCCTTCTTGCACGCCCAAGTAAGCCAGCATAATATAGCACCAGCTTTGATAGGCAGACCACTGCGCATACAGCGCTGAGTCGCCATCGCGAGCAGCATAAATTCTTGCCTTTTCTAATAGCTCAACGGGCTTTAGCAAGGTCTCCCAAGGCTCTAGCTTTGGCATGTAGTTAGAAAAAAAGATGTGTAGCTTGGCTTTATGTGCGTGAATGCGCGAGAGCAAAAATAGCTGCGGATTAAGATTCGCCTGCGGCAGCTCATCTAGCTTCTCGTATTTTCTCAGCCGCCTTTGTAAGCAAGTTTCTGCGCTTTCTAGCGCTTTTTGGGACTCTCGAATCGCAGAATAGCGATCTGGAAACTGGCCGTTTGGATCGCTCAAATCGCTTAAGTAGTAATAGCGAAACCAGCACAGGTGATATCGAGTCGTCAGCAAGTCTCCCGGCGAGCTAGCAGGCGGTTCAAACTGCCATCGAATCGCCTCTAAGCACCGCTTTGCAATATGGGTGAGCCCTTCTTTTAGGTTGGCCTCGGCAATCAAAAGCTGAGCGTCAATCGCCACCGCGCTCCACTGCTTACCCGGCTCATAGTCTTCAAAGGTATATCCCTTTTTGCGCTTTCGATACTTTTGATTAAAAATTGTCGCTTCTAGCTGGCCCTCCATCGCCCTCAAAGAAAAAGGATAAAAGCTCAAAAGGCGCTTGGCCCGTTTTAGGGCGGTCATCTCCTCAACTCTATAGCAAAGGTCTTTGAGATATCTTTCGGCGCTTACATCTGGCTGATGCTCCAAGGTTTGCTTAATGAGCTTTAGCCGAGCGTGTAAGGCAGCTTTAGCAGTTGTTTCTATTAGATCAAATCCGCAGAAATTGGCGCTGGCAACTTCCACGGCGGTTGCCACCTCGCTACAGTCTTTGTTTTCTCTAATCGCCCGCTCAACATCTTTAGCTTCATATAGCCGAGCGACACAGTGAGACCAAATTGGGCTGTTGGGCGTACCACCCACCGCCTGGTCACTGCAATAAATGCCATCGGCCAGCAGCATATAGTCCTTAAGAATTAAAATATCCCAAAACAGAACGCGATCAATCGCTGCGGTAATATGGGATGTAGGACAGCCAATGCCAACAACTTCTTCAAAAAACTCTAGCCTTGCCTGCCCATCAATATGATTAATGACGGTTATATCCTTAAACCGAAGCTCGTAGTTTTCAGGCTCCTTGATATAAAAATGCACTTTAATGCGATAGGCGACCTGGCGCTCTAGCCCGCTAACGCTGCTTTGCTCGCCATCTTTAGATAAGGCGTTGTTTAATACGCCAATGTTTTCGTCTTTTTGCTTGATGTACAGCGGCAGGGGCTTAACGCGATCAATCTCAAAATACTTTATGTGAATTGGAAAATCGTCTGCAATTAGCTCATTATCAACCACAGAATGGGCTAAACGATGGATGAAGTCGGCTGTCAAATACCGATACAGGCGATTCTTTTTTAGCCCGCTGTTCTCTTTGTCCAAAAGGTAGTTGGCTTGCTCAATGCCTGACTGTAGTTCAATCCGCTTAATTTCGCGGTCTACTCTTTCAAACGCTTTCTTATCTACCTTGTCTCTATCGGTATCGCTGAGGCCAGAAAAATGCTGCTGAGTATAGATGCTAACGATTTGTTGAACAGCGTCTTGAACCTCAGCAATGTTGTCGCTATTGAGGGCCTCAGCAAATTTTGGAAATGAGTTTTGCCGAGGCTGCTGCAGGAAAAAGTCATAGAGCCGACTGACGCTTTGATCATCGTAGGTGGATGTTGGCGCATCGGCTTTTTCTAAAATTTGATCGAGCAATGCCTGTACGGAGTGAGTGGGAAGATCTAGCTGAGCGCGCTCGTCTGCGGAGAGACGAAAGAATAGCTGTAGGGCCTTTCGCTTTTCTGAGTGGGTGATGATGCGGTAGGGCTTTAGGCGATCGCCCAGTGGCTGCTGTGACTGCTGATCGCGCTGATACTTTTGCAGCGCCGAAAGAATGCCAACTAGCTTAGAGAGCGTAAGGCCAGGGACGGGCTGCTTGGCCTCGTCTTTGGGGGCGTAATATTCTTCGTGCAGTACAGAGCGCAGCATTCGCCGAATAAAAATCCGATTGTTTTCAAAACCCCATTGCTTAGCTAGGCTGGTTTCGTTTGGGGTGGGCAGCGGCGTGTCGGGTAGATCTAAATCGCTCAGTGCTAGTAGGTAGCGATAAACTTCGCGATCGCGCTTTTGATCTTCAGAATCACGTTTCCTGCGGTTTGGGGTCGTAGAATTTTTGCTCATGCCAGCCTATGCCTTCAATAAGTGATAACGAGTGATAACGATAGCGAAAATTCAATGCATAGTCATATATTGCTCAGCTTATCTCACTGGGCAATAGTACAACTTGTACTTTTATTCGGGTACTTAAAAGCTGAAATAGGTGATCTATATCACTGGTGTTTTTGGCACGGGCTGTTTTGAAGCGTTATACTACCGGAAACCGCTTGAAAATGCCTTTGATTTAGAATCAAGCTATCAAAAGCAGGCTTTTATTCAAATGTATTCCTTGAAACAAAAATAAATTAATCAAAGGTTTACAGTTATAATGATCAAAAAGAATAAACGTTTTGCCCAGCTTGCGAGGATTCTGTTACATAGTTAAAACTTGAGGGCACTTGCTATGAACTATAAACTGCTTAACCATCTTCAGTTCGTTAAAGAAAATCCTGAAAAAATCAGGTTATTTCTGGTTTACGATTCGGATTCCTTTGATGAGCGATCGCTCGAAGGAAGAGCTATGCGATCGCATAGCTGCAAGCTCAAAAGAGATACGCTCATATCTAGCGGCTTAGTTTATACGCAGTTGCCTTTGGGAATCACTTTGATGGTCATAGGCCAAATGCAAATAGTTGTCACAGAAGGATTTGGCGACCTGCGGGTTAACACCTCAAAGGGCAAAGGGGGGCATCAAAGCATGAAAATCCAGCTTGGTGCCACTTCCAAATCCCACATACAGCCGCTAGAGCGAGAGAATATGGAGCGCTGGTTTATGCAGGTTTGCGCGTCAGAGCGTCATCGCTTTTGATCGGCATCCTTTATTAGAGCGTTAGCTAACTGGTGCATAGCTCGTCACAACTCAATATATCCAACCTGACTGATGTAACTTCTGCAGGTGGATCGAAAAGGTCTTTTGCCTGATTCGTCCACCTGTTTTTTTTCGTACTTTTTTCTTTAAAGAGGATTTTAGCAATGCAATGGTTCAACCCTTTATTCCCTCACATGTCTGTTCAAATGCCTGCCTCACCGCTGGAGGAGCTTGCGATAGAAGTTTTCACCAAAAGCCTTTCCTGTCGCGTGACGAGCGCTATCTATCTGCATAGATTTGGTCGTGTCACCGTTGAAAACGATGGCATTAGCTGGCGCGCTCAGCTTTGTGAAACCACTGGCTCAGCGGCGCTGTTGCCGGGAGAGCTAGCGATCGCCGTTGGCCGCCAGGGAAATACGCTAATTGTCAAACCTGTGGGTGAGCCCCTGCTCTAAAACATTCATTAAAACCTTTCTATATTTTTCTGAAGACACCATGAAAAACCTCTCGTTTCTGTTAATAGGCTGCGCCTTGGGCACAACGCTAGCGGCCACCAACCCCAATCATAAAAACGAATACACCGACCATGTTGCCGATGAAATTCAGTCTCTTTGCTGCCTTTCATCTCAAAACACCTGTACAGCCTTTAGGCCGCTGACAAAGCCCATGTTGAATGGCATTGTCCATGTCTATACCGAAGCGCCTAGAGACTATCTCTTTTTTACCCAGTACACAACTTATCTACCCGGTCATACCGTTCATGGCATTGGCTTTGCCGGACAGTTTACCTTTTGGTCTGACAGTAGTAAGCCTGAAGGGGCGTGTCCTTTCTTTAGCGATGCAACTTTTATGCCCAGCAATATGAGGCGATCGCCTCCGAACAATTAGCTAGCAGTTCGCTAACAATCAGCGGCTATGACCTGACATGTGCTTTTCCTACCCTTTAGGAGCCCTGAAAATGATCTCTAACCGGCAGAATCCTCACCAAAAATCTGTTCAAAAGCGAGATGATAGTTGGAGCTTCATCATCGCTGCCTTGCTGACGCTGGCGTTTGTGCTTTTATCGGCAGCCGCTGTCTGTATCACTTACATAAACTCGCAGCAATATAGCGCCTTAGAGAGCCAGCGCCACCAGCAGGATCTAGGTTATCTGCACTGGCAGATGCTCGATCAGGCCAGCGAAGCTGCGCACAGCGGTTACTATCGAGACTGTTTGGAGATTGTTTCAGAAGTGCCCTCTACTTCACTCTTTTATTCGCGAGGTCAAGAGCTGCAAAAGCAGTGCCATCAGCCCTTGGCTGAAGAGTGGATGGCAAAAGGAACAGACCTAGCGGCTTCAGGACATTTGTTGGAGGCGATCGCTCAAGTCAATCAAATTCAACAAGGCCCCTTATACCCTCAGGCTAAAGACGCCATCACAGCTTGGTCACAGCAGATTATTAGCATTGCTGAAAAACATTATGCTGAGCAAATCGATCAGTTCGACGAAGCTTTGAACATTATCAGCCAGGTTCCAGCGTACAGCTCGCTCTATCCAAAGAGTCAAAAGCTGTATCAGCAGTGGCAGCAGGAAAAACGTGACAATCAAAACTTCTACGAAAAGGCTGAAGCTGCAATAAGAGCGAACAATCTCGATCAAGCCGTTCAGCTCACTCAGCAAATTAGCCTGCATCTAGCTTGGAAAGATCGGCGCGATCGCCTCCTGCAATCTGCTGAAAACGCTCAGCAACAGCTTGATCAAACTTCTCAAGAAGTGGATAGGCTAGCGGCTCAAGGCAAACTCAGCCTAGCCGCGCAAAAAGCTCAGCAGCTTCCTAATCGCGAACCCTGGGCCAGTAAAAAGCAGGCGATCGCAAACGAAATCGAAGCTGCCAAACACCGAACAGACTGGCGACCTGTTGCAGTTGGAATTATGATTGCGCTGCTGGTTGTTAGCCTGTTTAAACGCAAGCAGTAGGAAGTTCCTGATACAGCATTATTCAGCTAGCGCGGGCGCTTTATCCATCAGCAAATCTTCCGCTGGCTGAGCCGCGCCCACCAGTGAAATGAGCGGCCCCATTTGCTCCTGGCCAGTCAGGGCTAGTTCGCTATGGCATAAAAACACTCGCTCGACTGTGCGTCCGAGCAGGTCACGCAGCGATCGCCCCAACTGCGCTTCATTGGCGGCCTCAGTTTCTACTAGCGTAATCGGACGGCCTACCCAGCTTTGTAAAAATATTGGTGCGCCAAACATTTCGCCGCCGCCCATGCCCCACAAAGGAGAGCCCGCATCTAGCCAAAACTGCCAGCGGTGGGTCAATCGCTGCGCCCGATACTGATAAATAGTGGAAAGCGTCACGCCCTGGCGCTCAGGGGCAAGCGGTTTTACCGGGTAGGGATTGGCGGATACGGTGCCTTTGAGCAAAAGCTGAATGAAGCGGCCCACATCGCTCTGTGACTTATCAGATCCTTCTATGACAGCTTTGCCGTCTACCAAGCGCAGCCGCTCCTCTACTTCCCAAAAGTGCTGAGCCGTTTCCATCAGCTCTCTTAGGGTAGTGAGCTGGTCATAGGGCAAATGATTGCCGCGCCACAAAAAGTCTTGAACAATGCGATCAACCGACATCACTGGGCTAGCGGTTAGCCGCTGCTGACGGAGCTGCTTTTGAACCTCTAGCCACTGTAAAATTCGGCTGTAGGCAGCCACCGCCTGATGCCCTAGCCTGTCCCAGCGTGCAAAAGCATCGGCAGGTAACAAGTGCGGATTTTCTACATCTGGTACAAAGCAGTGATCGGCAATCAGCTCAGCGCGAACCGGATCGATAGAGACCAAATCGAACCAAGGGGCGGCGCTGGTTTCTAGGGTGGCGGGCGACGGGTTAGGAGGAGCCGCGTAGATGGAAAGGCTTTGGCTGAGGACAACTAGCATTTCGGCGATCGCATCTCGATCTACCAGTCGCCCCAACCCTGGATAAATCAACGCCAGCAGCGAGAGCAGCGATCGCACCATTGGCGAACTTACCAAAGGCCGCTGATCGTTAAGCGACTCAATCGCAATGCCTCGACTGCCCAGAATTTCAATCAGGCTATAGCGGCCAATCGCATCTAAGCCGGGGCCAATTACCGCAATTTCGTGAGGTTTGGCCTGATGGGTTTCAATCATGTGAGCGATCGCCTCCGCCGTTGTCCGCAGCATATGGCCCCGCGAAGTTTCCTGAATCAGCCTGACCGACTCCGGCAAATCGGGCACCGCCAGCGGATCTTCCACCCATTGAGCAAAGCGATCGCCCCAGCGCCCTAAAGAATTCACCCCAGGAGCCGACAATTCTAGCGTTTCACAGCGAGCCGCCAACGATAGCAGCGCCATGGGGTCAGCGCCCAAGCCCAGCCGCACCATACCCTGAGAATTGTAGGTAAATAAGCAAGGCCGCTCTGCTTCTAAAAACACAGAAAATAAGGCCGCCATAATAGCCGGATATTCATCTACATCGTCAGCAAGGACGCCGCCAAATCTAGCCAGTAGCTGCGCCTGATATTCGGGCATAGGCAGCAAATGTCGCCAGTAGAGCGTGCTCATCAGCCCATAGGTCAACAGGCCGCGACGCAGGCACCAGTCTTGCCACTCTACTAAGGCTTCTCCCACCGTTTGCCACAGCGCATTGGGGGCTAGCGCACTGGGCATACCTGCCTGTAGCATCTGCGGAATTTCTTCAATTGGAATGCAGCCTTGAGACGCGAGCTGCAAAAAGTCAAGCGTGCGCCGCACCAGGCGTGCCTGCCGCCAGCCATCTACCAACAAAGAGCCTGATTCCAACTTAGGTTGCCACAGCCGAGTGGCCAGTGCCTGCTCATTTTCGGGGCGTAGCTTTAGTGGAAACTGGGCCTGTAAGTCGAGCGCTTGAACAAGCAAGGGCCAAAAAAGAATGACTTCGTCTTGAATGAAGCCTGCGGGCGTGGTGGTAAAAGTGGCCACGCGATCGCCTAACTCATCTGTCATTTGGCTCGCCAGCACCATGCGGTTGTCACCGTTGGCGGCAAAGGCCAAAAGGGGCTGACGCGGCTCGGCTCCCGTTTTGGCCGCAAAGTCAATGAGCTGCTTAGTCTTACCGCTGCGAGTAGGGCCAGATATCCAACGCGCTACCATAAAAACCAACTCTCTATACACAACTCAAGCGTAGCTTGGATACACCAGCCCAAATGAAAAGGCTCACCGTTTTGGCAAGCCTTTTCGCATTGAGATAAATTCTTAATTCAGCCTTCAATCGGCTTTACGACAGGTCGTTTAAGAAACGGCAGCAGCTAACGCGAATAAGCCAACCACTAGGCTAGCCGCAATGCTGCCTAAAATGATGTAGTTACGCTTTTCAATACCCGTAGGGGGCTCGGCTTCGTACATCTTTGGCTCAACGGCGAAGTTATTCATCAAGCCAGTTTCATCTTCTGTGTAGCGCATAATATTAAGCTCGGTTGCTGTCTATGTTAAGTAATATAACAAAAAACTGAGTTCTTTTCCAGCAAATTGTAGAAATCTACCCTCTGGATGAGATCGGGCTGATACTTTCGGTGCTAGGTTCTACAGCAAAATTTTAGCGGCTTGTAAAAATCGCCTGTATTAAAGTTAACTACTGACATAGCCAGTTGTAGGAGAGCTAGCGATCGCATAGTTTTTCACCGGAATACGGCCAGACTGATACGCAAGGCGTCCGGCTTTAGCAGCCATGCCCATAGCTTGGCCCATCGCGATCGGATCTTTTGCAAGAGCGATCGCGCTATTTACCAGCAGCGCATCTGCCCCTAGCTCCATCGCATAAGCCGCCTCACTCGGTGAGCCAATCCCGGCATCCACCACCACCGGAACAGTCGCATTCTCAATAATAATTTCAATATTAGCCGCATTACGAATGCCCTGACCCGAGCCAATCGGTGATCCTAATGGCATGACGGTTGCGCAGCCAGCCTCCTCCAGTCGCTTAGCCAGCAGCGGATCGGCATTGATGTAAGGCAGCACGGCAAAGCCTTCTTTTACCAGCTGTTCAGCCGCCTTCAGCGTATCTATCGGATCGGGCAGCAGATATTTTGCATCTGGTATCACTTCCAGCTTTACAAAGTTATTGTCTTCTTGGCCTAGCAGCTTGGCCATTTCTCGCCCAAGCCTTGCCACCCGAACCGCCTCCTCCGCATTAGTGCAGCCCGCCGTATTAGGCAGCATCCAAATCTTTTGCCAGTCAATGGCCTCAGCTAGCCCCTCATGACCGGGCGCATTGGTTTGTACCCGGCGCACGGCTACCGTGACAATTTCACTGCCGCTCATAGCAAGGCTTTGACGCATCGTCTCCAAGCTGCTAAATTTGCCCGTGCCTGTCATCAGCCGCGAGCGAAAGGTTTTGCCTGCGATAGTCAAAACATCATGATCGGTAGGGCTAGCCAAAGGTGTATCAAGAAGCTGCATAGAAGATGCCGCCACAGACGGCTGAATAGATTGAC
>JBARVS010000112.1:0-6982 GCA_049646385.1 Phormidesmis sp.
AAAGTGGTGCTTTGAATGGGGCACAGAGCTTTTTCGTATCTGTAAACCAGGTGCTACAGTCCTTGTTTTTAACAGTACACGTACAGTTGCGCATGTGCAGCTAGCGCTTGAGAATGCTGGTTTTTATGCAAGAGATATGGTTGTTTATAGAAGATCGAGCGGCATACCCAAAGGTGTGAACATCGAAAAGCAGCTTGAGAAGAAAGGTCATCAAAACCCTGAATCATGGAATGGATGGCATAGCTGTCTTAGAAACGAGTGGGAAGCTATCTGCGTATTGCAAAAGCCTCTTGTCAACAATTATTTAGAGACCCTAATGGAGTATGGAACGGGTCTATTCTTTACGAAAAACGACTTAGGTGGATTTCAATCCAATATCCTAGAGAATATTCCAAGAGAGAAGAGCGAAGAATTCAACATTCACTGCACTGTTAAACCATTAGCACTCATGAGAAAGCTAGTTGAGATATTTGTACCTAAAACTGATGGCTCTGTTTTGCTAGATCCTTTTTCAGGATCAGGAACTACGCTAGTTGCGGCAAAACAGTTCAATATTAATTATGTCGGCATTGAGATCGTCCCTGATTATGTCGAAATTATCAGAACAAGACTTGAGAAGTTTAGCGATTTGCAGAGTAAGCTCCCGCTCTCTCTATAAGAAAATTTTTAAGATCAAATCCAGTCAAGCTTTGCACAAACTCAAACGAACTATCACCTACGTAAATGTTCCAACTTCCGACTTGACATGCCGTAATAGCCGCAGGCAGGTTATCTTCTCTAAGAATCAAAAGAATTGGGTCATAGCCATTTTCTCTAAGAATCGGCCCGTATGACTTAAATTTTTTCAAAGTTCCTGAATCGCCAGAGCCAATTCTATATTTGGTATCAATTGCGCGACTTCCAACTACTAAATCGCAAGGTTCATCCCTTCCCAATCTGAATGCGGGCTGGAAATCATTGCAGTAGGTTCTGCATACTTCAACAACCAGCAACTGCCAGCACATTCCAAGCTCACGCCCCCAATACTGCCTATTTTCCCTTTTCAGCTGTGGGGATAGGCCAAATACATTCATCAAGGGATCAAAGTCATCATTCTCATCAGCGTAGACTTTCGCGATAAAAGCAGTTTGATATCTTGATAAAATATTTTCTAAGTTCTGTTCAGTCATTGTTTTTAACTAGGTCGCACAAACTCACCGAAAGAGCCCTAGCTATTTTTTCGGCGTTAACCAGGGTAATGTTTCTTTCGCCTCGCTCAACAGAGCCGACGTAGGTACGATGCAAACCGCAAAGTTCAGCTAGCTGGTCTTGTGAAAGCTGCCTAAGCTTACGAAAGTGTCTTACTCTGCTGCCAAAAAGTTCTACGATATCCATGAAGAAGGCGGCACTAAACAATGATGACTATACGTAGACAGACTATAAGTGTCAACAGACTATCAGTAGCAAAAGTTAGTAGCGAAAGTATGCTGGCTAGCCAGAGGCACTTTTGAGCGAGAGGGGTTTACTATTTAGCTTGAGGGATTCACTCCGCTGACGTTTTTACGCTTTTTTCTATGGCAGCTTTCTATTTGGGTCAGGTTTGCTGGGCGATCGCATCTATCCTATTGGTCGAAATGGTGCGCGATGCCTACCATTTTTTGAGCCACCATTTGCCGCCGCTTCAGCGCCTGCATAACTGGCACCACCGCGCCTACAAAAAAGACTTTACGCCCATTAGCCCTGAAATCTACCGTAAAGCTCAGCTTTATAACGATGCGCCCGAATCTGTTTTTATGATGGGGGTGATGGGGCTAGCGGCGACGATTACGCATACTCCCGGACTGTGGGCTGGCGTGCTGTATGCGGCGGGCTTTTTGGCGGCGGCTGTGCTGCGATCGCGCGGCCTGCTCAGCGCTACCGACCTCACCCACGAACCCGGCCCCCTCACCACCATTCCAGGCCATTTCAAGGTCAACCGCAGCTACCATTGGCGGCACCATTTTGACAACACCAACGCCTACTACGCCGGACTGTTTCCCTTAAGCGATCAAATTCTGGGCACCGCCCTTTCCTTACAGGGTAAAACCGTCGCGGTCACGGGCGCATCGGGCACCTTGGGCCGCGCCTTAATCGCCGAACTCGCCCAGCAAGGAGCCAAGCCGATTGCGCTGAGCACGTCTTTATCCACTTCTCGTAGTGCAGATATTTCAACAGATATTCCCGGCGCGACTCGGGTGATTGCTTGGCAGGCAGGGCAAGAGACAAGCCTGCGGGAGGCTTTCCAAAAGATCGATATTTTAATCATTAATCACGGCATTAATGTGATGGGCGAAAAGTCTCCTAGCGCGATAGAACAGTCGCTAGAAGTGAATGCGCTGTCGGGCTGGCGGATGATGGAGGTGTTTTTAGAAACGGTGAACAACCGCACGGGCCGCGCTACGAAAGAAGTGTGGGTGAATACCTCTGAAGCTGAGGTGAATCCGGCTTTTAGCCCGCTGTATGAAATCTCTAAGCGGCTGATGGGAGACTTGGTGAACGTGCGTCGTACGGATGCGCCCTGTATTGTGCGTAAGCTGGTGCTGGGGCCGTTTAAGAGTGAGCTGAACCCGGTGGGCGTGATGGGGGCAGGGGCGATCGCTAAAGGCATTCTCTTTTTGGCTAAGCGCGACATTCGCAACATTATCGTCACCATTAACCCGCTCACTTACTTGCTCTTGCCGATTAAAGAGTTGGCTCAGGCTATTTACTTTAGGCTTTTTATAAAATCTTCTCAGCGTGAAAGGAGCGGTGAAAAGGGCGGTGAAAAGAGCGATGAAGAGGCCAATAAAGAGACCAGTAAAAAGAGTCGTAAAGCGCTTCAGCATCTTTAGGGACAAAAGCAGCCGAGGAAAATGTTAAGGAACGCAGCTTTGATGCACTAGCCGCGAGCTTTCGCAGTATGGTTTTGAAAGGTTTTTATCGCGCTAAGGCTCAGTTCTCTATGTCAGACTCCACCATTGAATCGATCTTGCAAGAGCAGCGGGTGTTTGCGCCCGACCCGGCCTTTGCTAGCCGTGCGCGTATCTCTAGCATGGCGGCTTATCAAAAGCTGTATGACGAAGCGGCGGCGGATCCGGCGGCGTTTTGGGCAAGGCTGGCAGAACAAGAGCTGGACTGGTTTGAAAAGTGGAACACCGTGCTCGACTGGCAGCCGCCTGTGGCGAAGTGGTTTGTCGGTGGCAAAATTAATATCTCCTACAACTGCTTAGACCGACACTTAAAGACCGATAGGCGTGATAAGACGGCGCTGATTTGGGAGGGGGAGCCGGGTGACTCGCGCCAGCTTACCTACGCTGAGCTGCACCAAGAAGTGTGCCAAATGGCAAACGTGCTCAAAGACATGGGCGTAAAGAAGGGCGATCGCGTTGGCCTTTACATGCCCATGGTTCCAGAAGCGGCAGTGGCGATGCTGGCCTGCGCACGCATTGGCGCGGCCCATACGGTGGTGTTTGGCGGCTTTAGCGCGGAGGCATTGCGCGATCGCCTTAACGACGCCGAAGCCAAGGTAGTCATCACCGCAGACGGCGGCTTTCGTAAAGACAAGCCGATGGGCCTTAAGCCTGCCGTAGATGCAGCCCTCACAGATAACGCCGTACCCTCAGTGACTAACGTGCTGGTGGTGCAGCGCACCCAGCAGGCCGTAGACTGGACAGAAGGTCGTGACGTGTGGTGGCATGACGTGCAGCCCACCGCCTCAGTCGACTGCCCTGCCGAACCGATGGACAGTGAAGATCTGTTGTTTATTCTCTACACTAGCGGCACCACCGGCCAGCCCAAAGGCGTCGTTCACACCACGGGCGGCTACAACCTTTACACCCACATGACCTTTAAGTGGACGTTCGACATTCAAGAAGATGACGTTTACTGGTGTACTGCCGATGTCGGCTGGATTACGGGCCACAGCTACATCGTGTATGGCCCGCTTTCTAACGGGGCGACGAGCGTGATGTATGAGGGTGCGCCCCGGCCTTCTAATCCGGGCTGCTTTTGGGATGTGATAGAAAAGTACAAGGTGACTATCTTTTACACTGCGCCCACTGCCATTCGCGCTTTTATGAAGATGGGTGAGGAGCAGCCTAACGCTCGCGATTTGTCCTCGCTGCGGATTTTGGGCACTGTGGGCGAACCGATTAATCCTGAGGCTTGGATGTGGTATCGCAAGGTGATTGGCGGCGATCGCTGTCCGATTGTTGACACCTGGTGGCAAACCGAGACGGGCGGCTTTATGCTGACGCCGCTTCCAGGCGCAACGCCAACCAAGCCGGGATCTGCGACGAAGCCCTTCCCTGGAATTTTGGCCGATGTGGTTGATACCGAGGGCAACTCAGTCGGGGCCAATGAAGGCGGCTATTTGGTGATTAAGCACCCCTGGCCGAGCATGATGCGCACGGTGTATGGCGACGATGCCAGATTCCGCCGGACGTATTGGGAGCATATTGCGCCTAAAGACGGCCAGCATTTTTACTTTGCGGGCGACGGAGCGCGTAAGGATGAGGACGGTTACTTTTGGGTGATGGGCCGCACGGATGATGTGCTGAATGTGTCGGGCCATCGGCTGGGCACGATGGAGATTGAGTCGGCCCTGGTGTCGCATCCGGCGGTGGCAGAAGCGGCGGTAGTAGGGCGTAAGGATGACCTTAAGGGTGAAGATGTGTATGCGTTTGTGACGCTAGAGGGGACGCATACGGCCAGTGACGAGCTAAAGGCTGAGCTGAAGCAGCATGTGGTGAAAGAGATTGGGGCGATCGCCCGACCTGGCGAAATCCAATTTACTGACGCGCTGCCCAAAACCCGCTCTGGCAAAATCATCCGCCGTTTTTTGCGCAACTTGGCCAGCGGTGAAGAAGTCGTAGGCGATGCCACCACCATGGAGGATCAAAGCGTGCTTGAAACGCTCAGGCAGGGCTCATAGAAGTTAGGGCCGTTTGGCTAGCTCGCATCACAGAGCACCTGATCTCGGCCCTGCTGAATCTTTCAAAAATAATCGTTTCATTGCTTGACTACAGCTCAAAATCAGCTTATGTTCAGTTTTAAGCTGTGATGCCTATTACAGTTGTTTCCATCAGAACTCAATTTTACTTGGCGCTATCGGCAGGTGTAACCAGCACCCACCGACAGCTCGCCCCCAGGATTCACAGACAATCCCGGCGGTTAGGGTTTACTTTACCTTAGCCACCCCGATTTTCGATACGCTTTCGTGGGGTGGCTAGGTAAGGTTGGGTTCTGGTTTCCTTCTAATCTTCGGAGACCAGACCCGTATGTTTATTTCTGCTAGCCCGGACGCTTTGGCGTCGATAGTTCCTCCTGCCGATAGCTTTCCACCTTCAGGTCGCGACAATGAGGTTGTGCGTCACACGTTGTACGGCAGTGTGGCGGCGGTGCAGGCTACCATTCGCCTGCTGTATAAGCTTAACTACGCCGAGCCCAACGACTGGAGCAAGCCGATTCCTACGGGCAGGCACAATGAGGTAATGGTTGTGTTGACTAAGCGGGTCAGGCTGTAGCGGCTAGGGCTTCTACACACTTGATGTCCAAAAGATAGCGCCGAGGAGGGGATTTAGCTCAGGCTTGGCATCTGTAGGTTTACTAAGTAGCTAGGCGAAATTAAGTATAAGACGGTCTAGTTCATATCCGCCGCGAACACTTCTGTCAATCATGCCATCTACAATTGCTTCAGCTAAGTCATCTTCGTACTCAAACATGCGACCGGCTAGCTCATGCGTTTTAAGCTGATGCCACTGCCCCTCAATCGGATTGAGTTCAGAGCAGTAAGGCGGCAGAAAGAGCATGAATAGCCCTTGTGCTCGCCACCTCGGCCAAGCTGCCTGCACGGCTTTACTCCGATGAATGGTGCAGTTGTCTTGCACGGCAAACGTCAACCGCCCTGTCTGGGCAAACGTTTGAGCCGCCTTAGTGGCCAACCAATCCATCACCTCTAGATAGCGGGCGCCATTGAAGCCCCCTAACGTCAAGGCGTACTCAAAGCTTTCGTTGGGATCCCAGAGGCCCAAGATGCTCACCCGCTCTCCCCGACGGGCGGTTTGCTCAAAGCGCTTCTGCTCACCGATAGGACTGTAGCTGTAGCTCACAGGTGTCCACTGAGAGCAGCCCGTTTCATCGAGGTACTTCAAAACAATCTGGCCAGCGGCGGCTAAGGCTTCGAGTTCAACTAACTGTGCCGCCACTGCGGCTCTAGCTACCGGGTCTTGGCGTTTTCGATGGCTCTGTCGGCTGCGCTTCCAGCGGTAGCCCTTTTTTTTAACAGTTTACGAATCCGGTCAGCGCTGAGATTCACCCCGCGCTCGGCGGCTAGCTTCGCTGCTAGCTGAGTGCTGTTATAGGTGCGCTCTTCCTCATTGAGACACTGCTCTAGGTATTCGATATCGGACGGCGCCCAAGTCGGCTTTTTACCCCGCCCTTCTTTTTCCCATAGCCCATAGAGCCCCTCCTGCTTCCACTGCTTAATCGCCGCTCGTACCGTATGTTCGTGGTAGTGGAGTATTGACCCTATCGCGGGCGCATTCCAGCCTTCGGCATTGAGCAACAGCATATGCGCCCGGTCTCGCACTCGATACGGCACACTGCTAGCTATCCGTAGTTCGCACAGCGTACTTTGCTCTTCAGGCGTTAGCGTCACTCGTAGAGGTAAAGCCATGGTTTTATAAAATCAGTATCGACCTCCTCTATCCTACAGATCATTAGGCTCACCTACTTATTCCAAACTCACGTTGTTTAGCTCGCGTGTTAAATCGTTTAAGGCGCGAGCCGAACTATTCAGAGCGTGAATTTAGCTTCACAGAGCAGGAATTTAGGTATACAACACAAACATTAGTATCTAGCAGATAGCGCATCTTCAATCAAATGCTCCATCCAAATTATCGTCAAGATCTTCTAAAATGCCCTGACTATCGAGCCTGATAGGATCATCAGCGCAGATGCCATATAGCAGCCCTAAAGAGGGCGA
>JBARVS010000113.1:0-7287 GCA_049646385.1 Phormidesmis sp.
AAGGCGATGAGCGTCACCGTGAGGCCAGTGGGCAGTATTGACCAAGTGAGCGATTCTGGCCAATAGCCGTCCAACGGTAGGGTAGCGGTGCCGTCAGATCCTAAATCTCTAAGCCGAATCCAAAAAGACGGCAGGTAAGCGCCGTAAAATAAAGCCAAAATAGAAGCGGCAACGTCGGCAATTGTGGCAAATTTGGGCTGAAATAGCAGGTAAAAGCAGATGCATGTGCCCGCTAGCGCCAATATAGCGTCGGCAACCGGAGGAGATATGTGAGCCGTGACTAGCAATACTTGGCTGACAATCAGCGTAGTGCGGGTGGCAGGATTGATGCCTTTGGCTCGCATTAGCGCAAAAACTTCCATCTGACCGAGGAACACGATAATGCCAAACCCGATCGTAAAGTACCATCCGCCTAAAACGATTAGGATAAGGGCGATCGCGATCGCAACAATTCCACTGGCAATGCGAACCCAGGGCATAGACGTACTGGCTAAGGTGGACATAATAATTGGCCCTGTCCTAAGAACTCTGTAGAATATCGGGTTGATAAAACACTACAGCAAAGTTTGACCTGCCTGCACCCAGCCAGTGACAAAAATCTTAGAAATTATCAAGACGCTTTGATGCTGCTACACCTTACATAATAGTCTCAACTGGGCGATGCGTTCTGTGGCACTGGTGCGGCCTCATCAGGCGTTTGCAGAATAATTTTTCGGGGAAGCTGCTGCTTAAGATAGTAAAACGGGCTGATGAGGCTACCGAGAAAAAACTCCATTTCGCAAGCGGCGACTAAGTCATCATTGAGCTGGGTTCGATACTTTAACCCGTGTGAAATGACCCGGCATAAATTACTTAAAACCAGCTTAAGCCAGATAATAGGACGCTGCCAGCTCTCGGCGTTGATCATGCGAAGCTGACAAATGCAAAGACCGCAGCCTCGGCTAAGCGGCATCAGGTAGCTACGCTCTAGTCTGCTTTTCGGAATTTGGTGGTGCACGTGCATATGGGGGGCATACCAAATTTCCCAGTTTGCCTTGTGCAGATGAAGCAAGGGCTCGTAGTCGTCGCCTTGCACCATAGAACCGTGGGCGCGACCGCCTAGCTTAGGACTGCTAGATACGTTTTCGTGCCAAGCTTGAGCGCGGATGACCCAAGCTGCTGATGGCGGCAAGCTGAGGCTATTTGGATCGTAACGTTGCGCCTTAGCGCCTCGCTCGCGAATGGCTAGAAAAGACTGAATTCGACTAAAGTTTTCAGGCGGCTCGACTTCAAAAGCACCGTGAATTTGGCCGCCGTATGCGCCTGCTTTGGGATGGCTTTCACCAAAGGCATAGGCCGCTGCGACCCAGTTTGAATCGGGAATAACGTCGTCGTCTAAAAAGCCTACCCATTTGCTGGCCCACTGGCTGGTGGCGATCGCCATCGCCTTGACCCGCGCAAACGCCGCGCCCTGCTGTGGTTCAAAAGCATAGTTTATCGCGATCGCCGCTAAGTTTTCATCAGAACTTTCTTTAGAACCTTCTGTTTTGTAGCCTTTCACCAGCTCAGCCGTATGGTCTGAACTGTTGTTGTCTACGACCAGAATATTCCATGAAAAATGCTCTGTTCCCGTTTGCTGCCTGAGCTTTTCTAATAGCTGAGGTAGCCTTTGCGCGCCGTTGTAGGTGGGAATGGCCACCGTAAAATCAACCATATGTTTTGCTTTTTTAAAAGCCGTTGGTAAAGTCCTAGCGTTAGCGATTGTTAGCGATTGTTAGCGATCGCCCGAAGCAGGTAGCGCAGATGCGCTTGTAGGCGTCAGCAGCATAACCGTAGAATCACGTTTGTAGTAGAAGGACTTGTCAACCGTGTATCTGTCGGCGATCGCGGCTTTGAATTCTTTAAAGACTGGCCGCGTGTCTTCTAGCACTACCCACAGTCGCTCATAGCCAGTTGGCAGCTGATCGAGCCAGGGTGCTATTGCTTCAGGCGTTTCCACATCGCTCATGCTAATCCAATAGGTTTGAGCATCGCCATGGTAATAGTAACGAAGCGGCTCATCCCACTCATATCCCCACACGATAGCATCACCTGATTGCTCCAACTGCTCAATCGTTTCAACGTTAAACCTGTAGTCCTGACGGTTTTGAACCGTGTAATAATCACCCAGCGCCCAGCTCATCCCAAACAGATAAATAACCGCCGCTACAACAGCGGCTATTCTCCACTGCCGCCAAAGCCGGGTGAATCCTGCGGCTATGAGAATGAAGAGGTAAGGAAGAACAAACAGCACATAGCGAGGCTCCCAGATTTGAGCCGAAATGCGTGCGAAAACAATAATTGGAATTAAAGGAAAAACAAACCAAGCGCTAGCCCATAGCAAACCGGGTGACTTGTGCTTGCAGATGAGCCCAGCGCCTACAATACCCGCTACTAGAAGGGTGAATAGCCTATAGAAAATATGTGCAGCAGCGCCTGTTCTCACAATTGGCAAGGGCACCATCCAAAACTTTAGAGGATACACCAAATTATTGAGACCGGGCGGATCTAGATACTGAGCGCGGCTAACGGTGAATTCTGAAGTAGGTGCTGCTGCCTCTGCAATCGATAAAACAGATGGTGACCACAGCAGAACGACTAGCGATGCCCAAGCTGCAAAGCTGAACAAGACAGCGCGTTCTTTGCGAAAGCGCAGTAAAACCAGGACGGCATCGGGCAAAAGCAGCATCAGGTTAAGCGGCGCTGTGTAAATAGCAAGCAGCCTAAACAGCGCCCAGCTGCCCATCACCTTGTGACTAGGCTTTTGAGAGCGTGGGCTCAGCAGCGCATTCGCTAAAAAAATAGTTCCAGCTAGCCCTAAGCCAAGGCTCATGACATACATCCGGACTTCTTGCGTATGATGAATGAACAGTGGCGCAATCGACATCAGGAGCGCCGCAACGAGCCCTTCGGTTTCTCCAGCAATACGACGCCCCAGCTGATAGAGCAAAAAGACGCTAACAACAGCAGAAATAACAGAGGGTAACCGCAGCCAAGCATCGCCGCTGCCAAGCTTCATCCAAACATGCAGCCATAAGTAGTAAAGCGGCCTTTGCCTCACCCCCTCGTAAACGTCAACTAGGGTTGGTAAAGACGCATCTCTAATGCTAAATAACTCATCAATCCATAGACTCTCAGACCCTAGCCTGTAGGTGAACAAAGCGGTAGCTGTCAGCAGAATAAGCGAAATGGGTATCCACTGATAAAGCGCTTTTATGCCCTCACTAGGGTTTTTTAGCCGTATGGTTTTCGTAGTCATGGTCGCTTGTTATTCGGTAGTGCTTAAGATTGTTAAAGTTTGTACGGCTTTGACCGTATGAGTTGAGCTAAAAGTAATACTTCTTTTTTATAGGCAAAAACAGTGTAAGAAAGGCGTGATAAACATAGCTTTTACTTTAGAGGCGTGAGTAACATAACTTTGGATCCATACTCATAATCAAATGACTGTTTAATGTCGTAGGTCTCAGAAATTTCCGCTTCTAATTCCTCTTTTAGTGGATTTGATCCATCTTCGACGAGCCATAATCGGTTATAGCCGGTTGGAACTTGGCTAACCCACTTTTTTAGATCCGCATCTGTCTTGATATCTCGAATAGTGGAGTGGTAAACGTCGGCGGTTCCATGGTAATAGTACCCCAGGGCTTTGGTGTAATAATAGCTCCACACAATAGCATCGCCAGGCTGCTCGTATTGCTCGATAGTTGCAATATTGAACTTGTAGGATGAGCGTTGTTGCACCGTGTAATACTCTACTAAGCCTCCACTCACTGCTATGAGATAGGCAATGCCGATGACAATGGCGCTGACTTTCCACTGTTTCCATAACCGAGTGATGCCTGCGGCTAGCAGAATAAACAAATAGGGGCTAGCAAAAAGAACGTAGCGGAGTTCCCAAATGGGAATTTTGAGATAAGAAAATGTGATGATGAGCAGTAGTGGAACGGCGAGCCATATCAGTGTCCATAGCATCGCAGGTGACTTGTGCTTACGGAACAAGCTTGCCCCGACGAGGCCAGCGAGCGATAGGGTAAATAGCTTGTATAGCTTTGCTGCGATCGCATTATCTTGAACGGCAAAGGGCCATACCGTCCAAAGCTTGAGCAGTCGGAATACGTGAGCTGGGCCGGGGGGGGCTGTTTCGGTGTGATAGCTGGCGAAGGTTCCTGAAGGCGAGGCTTCTTGAATGGTTGATAGCGCAGACGGTGACCAAAGCAGGATTAACAGCAGTGCCCACTTGACAAAGCTAATGAGTACCGTGCGCTCTTTGCGAAACCGGAAAAAAATGATGATGGCATCTGACACCAGTAAGGTAACGTTGAGCGGTACTGTACAGATGGCGAGCAGCCTAAAAAGACACCAGCCTGCCAGTGCGCTACGACTAGGATGCTGAGGCCGCTTGGTTAGCAGCGCATCAGCCAAAAAGAGAGTGCCTGCTAATGTCATGCAGAGACTAAGCGTGTACATCCTAATCTCTTGAGCATGATTAACCACTAAGGGAGAGAGCGCGAATATCAAGGCCGCTATGAGACCTTCGGCTTCTCCGGCTAAACGGCGACCCAGCTTATAGATAAGAAAGACGCTGATGATGGCGAAAATGACCCCTAGTCCACGAAGCCAGCCGTCACCGCTGCCTAGCTGCATCCAGCCTTTGAGCAGAAGGTAATAGAGCGGTCTGAGCTGGTTTTCAAGGTAGACTTCCTTGAGACTGAGACTGGCATCTTCCACGCTGGTGAGTTCATCTAACCATAGCCCTTCACTCTCCAGGCGATAGGTGAATAAAAACGTAGCCAAGCCAAGAATAAGTGAGATGGGTAGCCAGGTCGGGACGCTTTGAGCAATGCCTTTGGTTTGAGGTTGCGATTGGACTATTTGACGTGTTTTGGTTTGCATATGAATGTCCTATAGGGATTGTATGTGGAGCGCAGCCACGAGTGCGCTTTTTGGTAGAATCCTTGCGAACCCTGCTATGACCTTTTTCCGGTGATGCGTTCTCTGACTCGGTAAATAGGCTTGTTTTGTGATTCGTGGTAGGTGCGCATGAGCAGCTCTGCGAGCAACCCGAAGCAGAAGAGCTGAATGCCCGTTAAGAAGAGCAGGACGGCCAGCAGTGGCAGCAGGCGATCGCCAATGCCTTGACCCAGCACCAGCTTGATAAAGGCAAGATAGATCGCTAGCAAAGTGCCCGCGCCCGTCGAGAGCATTCCTAAGCTGCCGAAGACATGCATCGGACGAGTTAAAAAGGTCTTCATGAAGGCTACGGTGAGCAAGTCCATGATGACGCGGAAGGTTCTACCGAGTCCATACTTGCTTTTGCCATGCTGCCTAGCGTGATGGCGCACAGGCACTTCGGTCACCCTACCGCCTTCAATAAAAGCGAGGGCCGGCAAAAAGCGATGCAGCTCGCCGTAAAGGTTCATATCGGCAACTAAATCGGCCCGATATGCCTTGAGTGAGCAGCCATAGTCGCGAATTTTTACGTCGGTTACCTTGCCGATAATCATATTGGCAATTTTAGAGGGCAGCAGCCTTGTCAGTGCGGCATCTTGTCGGTTTCGACGCCAGCCGCTCACGAGGTCATACCCTTCGTCTAGCTTGGCGACCAGGGTTAAAATATCTCGTGGATCGTTCTGCAAATCGCCATCTAGCGTGACGATGGTATGTCCTTTGGCATGTTCAAACCCAGCGGCCATGGCTGCGGTTTGGCCGTAGTTGCGGCGCAAAATAATCGCGCGCAGCCGTTCGTGGCGATTGGCTAGCTCTTTGAGTAGTTCCGCAGAGCCATCGCTAGAGCCGTCATCAACACAAATGATTTCATAGGCATCAGGATAAGCCGATACCCCTTGCTCTATTTGGTCAACAAGATAGGGCAGCGTTTCGACCTCGTTGTAGATAGGAATGACGATTGAGAGCGCCACATCGTTAGAGGAGGATTGGTCTTCATGATGGCTGCTGCTAAGCGGAGTGATGGGTCGTCGTCTCGACAGATCTGACAGTTGCGGGCTAGATAGAGAAGTCACCATGAGCTGAGTTCCTATGAGTTTATGGTTTGGTGAGCAGTTGTTAAAACGCCGGATTAAAACACTGATGCGATCGCCTACGCACGGGCCGTAAAGCTATTTATATTTTAAGTTTTTGATAGACTAAGGAAATCTAAGTTTGTCTGGCTCAGTCACCAACGCTTTGATATTAGTTCCAGATACCCGTGTTTTCATGTAGTTTCCAGGCAGCTTTATTTACTCTTTAACCGAACGTCTCTTTTCCTTTATCGCTACTCTGAAATTTCCCTGAAATAAAAGCAGCTAGCGTGACGGATTGCTCATTTTTACGACTGTTTGAATCGCTGCTCTGTTGTTCTGGCGATCGCGTGAATATGTTTATGGTTATCGTGATTTTTACAAAAGAAGCGATCGCCCCTACTTATGCTCACTAAGACTTCATCTCAAGCCCTCATACCTCTGCTGTAGAATGACTTTACAAAGGGCGTATCAAATTTTCTATTTCTACAGCTCCATATTCTTCAGACAGCTTTCGACAAAAAGTAACAGAGCAACCATCTTTTGCCCTTTTCTGTCGCAATGCCATCTTAGCCAAGCGTGTCCAGTGAGCAGCAGCTAAAGCCGGCAAGACTAGGGGCGTTCCTTTGAACAATTTTTAAATTAAGAACAAGCCTTTTATGATCTGCGCCTTGGGCGTCTCAATGAGACGTCACAGCTACGTTTGTGGCAATAAAGATGAAGTTCTCGAAAAGCTCTGGAGAAAGTTACGGAAATTTCACTACATAGGCGGAGTCTTTGTACGGGCATAAACATACGCTTACCTCTGCCTCTTTGTCTTAACAATTACTGTCAAAGGATTTCTACATAATTATGACCAATATACGAATCGAAGCCGAGCAGATGGCGCTTTCGGGCTACGAGAAGGAAACAGCCAGCTTTGCTTCTGGCGGCCAGCTCATTCGCATTGCCAACGATGGCACCAGCGGGACGGCTACCACGAATTTTTCAGGCGCATCGGGTACCTATGCCCTGAAGGTGGTGTATCACGATGAAAGCGACGGTGAGTCTCGTTTGATTGTGAGAGTTAAGAATGGGATGAACGACTACCAGGTAGTAGATGACTGGACGTTTAGCGAAAACACCAGGAATACACGCGCTGGCGCTAGCAATCGTCGAGAGCGGACTATCTCAAACGTTAGCTTAACGGCTAACTCACAAATTCAGCTTGAGGGCTTTTTGCAAAGCGGCGAAGTAGCTAGAGTGGACTACATAG
>JBARVS010000114.1:0-26256 GCA_049646385.1 Phormidesmis sp.
CGGCAAAACGACCTGGACTATTTTTTGGACTAAACGGGCAACTGGCACATATGCAGATCGTCGAGTTATCGTAAAATCTCTGTGCTAGCTGCCCCCTCAAACCGCTGTAACTACGTTGAGTAGTTGCAGCCCAACGCAACCAATCTAGAAAACTATGGACGAATACGAGTTGGATGATCGAGAGTGCTACAACTGCCAGCACTGCCCGACTCACTATCGGGAGTGCGATGAAATAGGCTGCTGCAACGGTCTGATAGACATGAGTGAAGAAGACCCCCTAAACTACGCGCCGGGTGAAGAGTTTGAAAACTGTCCCCAATGCAAAGGGGCTGGAGTCAAGTGGTGGTGTCCCGCTTGCGGGACTGACCTCGCTAAGTATCAGCTAGACCTCGAAACGCTATGAAATGCCAGGAGGCGGACTTGAACCGCCGACACGAGGATTTTCAGTCCACTGCTCTACCAGCTGAGCTATCCCGGCTCGCGCTTTTTGCGCCTAACCAAAGTAACAAAATAGGGGGACGCTAGCAAGAAACTTTTTATCCCCCTAATGTCTCGGCTTCCTCTATTTCTCTAAATTGGCCGCAAACGAGTGAGCTTGAGCGAGAAAGGGCCAGCGCCGCCGCCCGCATAAGACCGTACGCGGATGGTATAGGTGCCAGGTTCGGTAATACGGGCGAACAGCAGCGAATTGGTGCTGCCATCGGGCCCATCATCATTTTCGTTAACAATCACGCCGTTGCTGTCCATCAGGGTTACTAACGTGTCAAACTCCTCAGAAATCGCATCGACAGTGATTTGATCGTCAGCTTCTAGAGCGATTGTGTAGTCTCGGGCAAATCCACCTGTGCCAGTTGGAATATCCGCAGTCGAAAGCGTGTCTTGTACTTCTTGTGAACTTAGCTTAATGGGGTTATACATTTGCGCAGAGGCGGCGATCGCCCCTACGTTCATTGCCAGACCAGTTGATAGCAAGAAAGCAGGCGCTAAGCGGGATAGAGAGCGGATCGGTTTCATAAAAAGTTAGGTTGAGTGAATTAGCGCAAGACGCTCAGGAATGCAAAGGGTTGTAGATGCTGTATATGTTCGTAAGGCCGTGCATTCATTAGCAGAAGCATTCTGCATATACACAGCGCCAGTATAACCGCCTAGATTGGTCATACCTTAGTTCAAAAGAGCCCCAAACAAGACTAGGACATCCCTATTGACTAAGCCTCGTTGACAGGGGCGTCTTTGTAATAGTCGTCGTCGCTGATGCTTTCGCTTTTGCCCTGCTCGTTGAGGCATCCAGGTTTTTTGTTGTACTGGCATACTCTGGCCCAAAGCTTGGCCCTAGTACCCTCTGGGCCAGTTGAAAAGATGACGCGATCGCCGCCAGCAGCGCCTGAGATAATTTTGACGCTGCATACGGAACAAGTTTGAGTGGTAGGTTCTGCCATGGTAAAAAGCGAGGAGTCAACTGCAAGTGGTCAATAATGGACTAGCGTATCAAAACGCAGGTAGCCATCGTTTAAGATCTTTGTACTCAAAATGTTCGTACCTAGCTAATGCTCTTTTTTGGATGGTTTGCTAATGGCTATTCCCAAACGCGCTAAATCCACCGATTCTTCACATCGCCTACCGCCCAGCTCATCCCATAGCCAGTTGAACAGCGCTGCTTTCAAGCGGCTGCGGCAAATGAGTCACCTGCTGGATAATGCGATCGCCATTCCTGGCACCAACTACCGCTTTGGCCTAGATCCGATCTTGGGCTTACTCCCCGGCGGTGGCGATGTTCTCACGGGCTTTATGTCGGTGTATATTGTGTTTGAGGCGGCTCGAATGGGTTTACCTGCGCCGACCATTGGCCGCATGGGATTCAACATTTTGCTCGATACGCTCACTGGGCTGGTGCCTGTATTGGGCGACGTGTTTGACGTGGCCTGGAAAGCGAACAGCCAAAATGTGGCCCTGCTCGAAAAGCACATAGCCAGCCCTGAGCCGAGCCAAGCCGCTGATAAAATCTTCGCCTTTGCTGTGATTATAGCTCTGCTAGCGCTAGTGCTAGGAATCGCTGCGCTGTCGGTATGGGTGGTGGTTCAGCTCGCCACGCTGCTCAATAGCTTGGCCCGATAGCTGAGGGAATTAGAAACAGATGCAGGCCCTGTAAAGGAGCGGCTGTGGCATAATAATTCGGCTCCTTGCCGCCGGTTTTTAGATGACAGCTAAGCAGTTTACTGCCGATATTTCTAGATCAGATCATTCGGTTGAGCTAGAGGTTTCGCTGCCCGAGGCAGAAAGCGACCTCTCTGACTATGACTTTCACTTGCAGGTCGATGTGGCTTGGCAGGTGTGCGATCGCTTCGATTTGCAAACCGACATTTGGCGCGGGCGCATCTTACGAGTGGTGCGCGATCGCGAAAAGCGCGGTGGCTCTGCGGACAATGAGGCCAATCGAGCCAAAAAGGATACAGCCGCCGCTCAAACCAACAATGGCGGGGCAGGCTTTCTCAACTGGCTAAAAGACAAAGACGTGAGCAAAAGTCAGGCTTACGTGCTGATAGATCTGGCCAACAGCGCCGACCAAATGCTAGAAAACGGCCTGATTGAAACCAACGATGTCAATCGCTTTAGCAAGCGAGCCTTTATCGAAACGGCCAAGGCTTCGCCCGAAGTACAGCAAATTGTCAGTGAGGCCGCACGGCGCGGTGACCAAATTACGCGCAAAGAAGTCAAGAACCTGTCCGACGACTGGACAGCGATGAACTCCGATCTGATTCCTGAGTCGGTGCGGGAAAAAGCCGCTGACAACACAATTCCTTCCCGCTATCTGACGCCTTTGGTCAGGGAAATGGAAAAGCTGCCTCCTTCCCATCAGCAGACCCTAAAAAATGAAGTAGACGAGAATCCTGATGTGGACACGCTTAAGCAGGTAACTGCCGAAGCCAAATACCTTTCGCGCTACATAGAAGCGGCAGCTCAGGTGCAAAGCCTAGATGCCGAGCAGGTAGATCTAGAGCTAGCTTTAGATGAAGCCCTGCGAGTAGGCTGCTTGAATTCTGCCGCTGATTTGGTCAATCAGGCCACTCAGCTAGAGCAGGCGGCTGTTAAGCTCTACACTGCCTGGAAGCGAATTAATAAGCTCTCAGATCGGGTGTATGTTGACAGCGGTGAGAGTACGCCGCATTTGCGATCGCTCCTTGCCGCACTCAGCCCATTGTGCAGTGAACTTATAGAAGTTCAGCTGGGAGAGGCCGATAGCGCCGCGTCTCGACGCATCCGGCTAAGAGTGCTGCCCGATGACGAAATCATCGGCGAGGCGCAGCCTGCAAGCATGGCTGCAAGGCCCATTGACGTGCCCAGCGAGGTGGTTTAGCGCTGCGCCCCCTTGAATCTAGCGCAAGGTTGCTCAAAGGCTCAGAATGGGCCAGCTATGTGACAGTTGTTCAGCAGTCCACAGCCGAAAGGTAGATGCCAACAGGGTTTGAAATAGGCGTCAATAAGAATTACCAATTGATTGCTAGCAGATTGATTTGCTTGCTCGGCCTTGTCACCTGACAATGCGTTTTTCCTATATAAGGGGTGATACCCTATAGGCAGACAAGCTGGTAAGAAGTGTTAAAAAGCCTTTAGTGCTATTCCCTTTTGCAGCCAAATGCGCAGCTAAAGTTTGTTAGGGGCTTTCTCCTCAAAGCTTTTACGGGCTTTTTAAAATGCGAGAGGCTTCTTGCTAGAAACGAAAGCGCAAAAAAAGTGTGTTAGGAGGAGGTGCCCAAAGGTATCGTCAAACGGCATCTCAATTCAGCAGCTAGCTTACTATAACCCAGGATAAAACTGCCATGCCAACCCTTGAAGCCAGCCCAGTGATGGACTTCCAGAGTGAAACCTACAAGGACGCTTACAGCCGCATCAATGCGATTGTGATCGAAGGAGAACTCGAAGCTAATGACAACTACAAGCAGTTAGCCGAGCGCTTGAGCGATCATAAAGATGAGCTAATCAAGCTGGCGAAAATGGAAGCTCGTCACATGAAAGGGTTTCAAGCCTGCGGCAAAAATCTGAGCGTGACGCCGGATATGCCTTTTGCTAAAGATTTCTTTGCAAAGCTGCACGACAACTTTCAGGTTGCCTTTGCTGAAGGTAAGGTCGTTACCTGCCTGCTGATCCAGTCTTTAATTATTGAGACGTTTGCGATCGCTGCCTACAATATCTACATCCCTGTCGCCGACGACTTCGCTCGCAAAATCACCGAAGGCGTTGTCAAAGACGAATACATGCACCTTAACTTTGGCGAAGAATGGCTCAAGGCCAACTTTGAGACCGCCAAAGCAGAGCTAGAGGAAGCCAATCGCGCCAACCTGCCGCTGGTGTGGAAAATGCTCAACGAAGTTGAAACCGACGCCGCCGTACTGGGCATGGAAAAAGACGCCCTCGTTGAAGACTTTATGATTACCTACGGTGAAGCTCTCGGCAACATCGGCTTTACTAGCCGTGAAGTCATGAAGCTTTCGGCTCAGGGTCTTGCGGCTGCATAGCCTCTGCCAACGCGACCCCGCGCAGGTGAGATGCTGGTTTAAATAGCTTCATTTTGTTGACTGTAACGCCTCCTATCGCCGTGCCCTGCTGTAAAAGTAGGTGCGTTAAGATAGGAGGCTTGCGCAGTATTTATCTGCTTCTTTTTTAGTTCCTTTTCAAGGCGCAATGCGCCAGTAACCCCGAATGTTTGGTTTAATTGGTCACCTCACGAGTCTAGAACATGCCAAAGCGGTCGCGCACGACTTGGGCTATCCCGAATATGCCGATCAGGATTTAGATTTTTGGTGCAGCGCGCCGCCGCAAACGGTCGATCATTTCAAGGTGACCAGCGCTACGGGCCAAACCATTGAGGGTAAATACGTCGAGTCGTGCTTTTTGCCAGAAATGCTCGCCAATCGCCGCATTAAAGCCGCCACGCGCAAAATCCTTAACGCCATGGCTCACGCTCAGAAAAACGGCATTAATATCACGGCTTTGGGTGGGTTTTCCTCCATCATTTTTGAAACTTTCAAGCTCGATCAAATTAAGCGCGTTCGCAATTTGGACTTAGACTTTACAAAATTTACAACTGGCAACACTCACACCGCCTACGTCATTTGCAAGCAGGTGGAAGAAGCTGCCCCCGAGCATGGCATAAATTTGAGTAATGCTACCGTGGCCGTGTGCGGGGCAACTGGCGATATTGGCAGCGCGGTGTGTCGCTGGCTGACAGCTCGCACGGGTGTCAAAGATTTGCTGCTAGTGGCGCGTAATCAAGAGCGGCTGACTAACCTGCAATCAGAGCTTAACTTTGGTCGAGTGGTGCCGATGGATGAGGCGCTGCCTCAGGCCGACGTGGTGGTGTGGGTCGCTAGCTTGCCTAAGGGCCTAGATGTTGATGTAACGACGCTGAAGCAGCCCTGCTTGATGGTAGACGGTGGCTATCCTAAGAATATTGATGTGGCCTTCAAGCATCCCGGCATCCATGTGCTTAAGGGCGGCATTGTGGAGCATTCGCTGGATATTGACTGGCACATTATGAACATCGTGAACATGGACGTGCCGGGGCGTCAGCTCTTCGCCTGCTTTGCTGAGTCGATGCTGCTAGAGTTTGAAAAGCTGCACACCAATTTTTCTTGGGGCCGCAATCAAATCACGCTAGAGAAAATGGATCTAATTGGCGAGGCTTCTCGCCGACATGGGTTCAGACCTTTGTTGACGTAGGCGTTAACGCATCGGCATTAACGTAACCCTCAATAACCTTAGGGGCCAACAATTACGGTAATCTAGTAGTCTTACTGATTTTGTGTTTCCCCATGGCAACGACCGAGCGTAAGCCAATCCTGCTGGACTTTGAGAAGCCCCTAGCTGAGCTAGAGTCTCGAATTACCCAAATCCGAGAGCTGGCTGAAGATAATGATGTAGATGTGTCTACTCAGATTTATCAGTTAGAGTCTCGGGCTCAGCAGCTCCGGCAGGAAATTTTTACGAGTTTGTCGCCTGCTCAACGCATTCAGGTCGCGCGTCATCCGCGTCGGCCTAGTACGCTCGACTACATTCAGGCCATTAGCGACGAGTGGATTGAGCTGCATGGCGATCGCCGCTCGGGTAAAGACGACTTGGCCTTGGTGGGCGGCATTGCTCGCTTTGAGGGTCGCCCGGTGATGATGATCGGCCATCAAAAAGGGCGCGACACTAAAGACAACGTGGCGCGTAACTTTGGGATGCCCGTCCCAGGTGGCTACCGTAAGGCGATGCGGCTGATGAACCATGCCAATCGGTTTGGGATGCCGATTATGTCCTTTATTGATACGCCGGGGGCTTGGCCCGGTTTTGAGGCCGAGGAAATGGGCCAGGGAGAGGCGATCGCCACCAACCTGCGCGAAATGTTTCGCCTAGAGGTGCCGATTATCTGTACGGTAATTGGCGAGGGCGGATCGGGCGGGGCGCTGGGGATTGGGGTAGGCGATCGCCTAATGATGTTCGAGCATTCGGTATATTACGTGGCTAGCCCCGAAGCCTGCGCGTCTATTTTGTGGAAAGACGCGGCTCGCTCGTCGCAGGCGGCAGAAGCGCTCAAGGTCACCGCTTGGGACTTGAAAAAGCTGGGCATTTTAGATCAGCTACTGCCCGAGCCGATTGGCGGCGCTCATGCCAATCCTATAGAGGCCGCTGATACTTTAAAGCAAGCCCTAGCGCAGAATCTAAATGTGCTGATGGAACTCAGCCCCGAGCAGCGGAGACAGCAGCGCTACGACAAGTTTCGGCAAATTGGCGTGTTTTCCGAATAGGGCAGCGACCCAATAATATTTCAATAACAGGTAACATTTATTTACGGTAGAACCCAGTTTTCTCATTTTTATGGACAAGTCTTATGGTGGTTCTAGGCGCAAGTAATTGACTTAGTGGAAATACCTTTTATATGACTATCTCCGATGGGATTTCGGCTGCCAGCAGCCAGCAGAGATCGACCGATGGCACAGCCGCTCATCAGGAGGATCGCGCTTTGCCCAGCATCAGCAGCCTCAACAACGGCAAAAAAATACCCGCTCAAATTCGTCCTGATCGCCAAAGCAAACGCGCCCAGTCGCCTAGCTGTCATCTTTCTACGATTGACCCAACTAAAGACAACGGGCCAATGATGGACGCGGTGCAAACCATTTTGCGCTCCGTGGGTGAAGATCCTGAGCGCGAAGGCTTGCTCAAAACGCCTCATCGAGTGGCTGAAGCCATGCGCTTTCTTACCCAGGGCTATTCTCAAACGCTAGAAACTATTGTTAACGACGCCATTTTTGATGAAGGCCATAATGAGATGGTGCTGGTGCGGGATATCAACTTTTTTAGCCTGTGTGAGCACCATATGCTGCCGTTTATGGGCCGCGCTCACGTTGCCTACATTCCTAATCAGCGTGTGGTGGGCCTGAGCAAGCTTGCTCGCATTGTAGAAATGTATGCTCGCCGCCTGCAGGTGCAAGAACGGCTAAACCGTCAGATTGCCGAAGCGGTGCAGGAAGTGCTAGAGCCCAAGGGCGTTGCTGTGGTGATGGAAGCAAGCCATATGTGCATGGCCATGCGCGGCGTGCAAAAGCCCGGTTCTTGGACGGTGACGAGCGCGATGGTTGGCGTGTTTGATGAAGATGCGAAGACCCGTGAGGAATTTTTGAGCCTGATTCGCCATCAGCCAGGATTTGCAAACTTCTAATTTTTTCTTAGACGGCTTAGTTTTTGGCTTTCTTTTTATCAAAACCAGCGATAGAGTTGGGGATGAGATCTGCACTTTTGTAAGGAATATGGCTATGACAAGCGGCGCGCCTGCGGCTGAAAAATCGATGACCCTGGATGAAAATAGCGATGATGAGTCGATGATGGCTAGCCATGTTGATGTGATTGAAACCATTATCTCTAGCATGGAACAAGACGGCTCAGCGATGGTTAATCACTCCGAGGACGGCCACCTGTGGAAATTTCGCTATGGCACGGTAGATGTATTTGTACAGCTTTCGGGTGAAACAGCCAATGACATGTTTACCACTTGGTCGCCCGTGCACAAGCTGCCGGTCGCGAATGAGGCCGATATGATGCGCCGACTGCTAGAGCTAAACTGCGGTAGCACGTTTGAAGCCTGCTTTGGCCTGATTGATCAAAGCGTGGTGGTGTTTGCAACGCGGACGCTGGAGGATATTAACCCTAGCGAAATTTCACGGCTGATTACAATCGTGGCCTCTATCGCCGATGAAAATGATGAGATGCTGCTGAAAGACTATCCAGCGACTTAAATACTGACTGCTTACTCTAAAAGTTACTTTTCCTAAAATAGTGTGACCTAAAGCTTGACAAGTTTATGAACAACGACTCTATCCTTACCGCTGCGCTGATTTTGTCAACGGCTGTGATTGTCTTGGTGAAGGTCGGTTTTTTGATTTGGGTTTTTTCGCGATCGCAAAAGCCCGTAGCCATCGTTTATGCGGCCTATATTCTCATCTCTGCGGTCGTCAGCACAGGGTTACCTGCTTTCCTTTCTCAGTTTTTCTCAGGGTCGGAGGACGTGGCTGCCTATACGCTAACGCTGGCAACCTATGGCGTTGTCAATGCTTTGGTGGAAGTTGTGCTCTTTATATGGTTTGTGCGATCGCTTCTAAAGCGCGCGGCTTTACCCCTCATAAACAATGCGGTAGAGGATGCCTGAATCCTGGCGACTGATTCCGCTGTATGAGGGCACAGGCGCTGAGCAAATGGCAATGGATAGCTGGCTGCTCAATCAGCATGTGAAAGGCTTACAGCCGCCGTGTTTACGGTTTTATACTTGGCGATCGCCCACCCTTTCTCTTGGCTATCACCAGCGCCAGTTTCCAGCACATTGGCACAATCTGCGCTGGCAGGGCCAGTCGGTGCCGCTCGTCCGCAGGCCCACAGGCGGCAGAGCCGTGCTGCATCAGGGCGATCTGACCTATGCCTTAATCACTTCAGGGCTAAAGGGGTCACGCCGAGACGTTTATCGAGAGCTGTGCCAATTTTTAATCGAAGGCTGGCACAGCTTGGGGATAGCGCTTTTCTTCGGTGAGGCTGGGCGCGGCTATAGTCGTAATCCTAACTGCTTTGGCACCGCGACAGCCGCCGATTTAATAATGGAAGATGGCTACAAGCTGATTGGCAGCGCTCAGGTGCATCGAGAGAACTGCGTTCTACAACATGGCTCTATGCGATTGTGTCCAGATGGCGAGCTATTTGAAAAGGTATTTGGTGAAAGGGTTTTACCACCAGATTTTTCGGCAGATTGGCAGATTGCCAGCGACTTTGGCAAAATTACGGCGGCTCTGGTGCAGGCGGCTGAAGAAAGTTTTGAGGTTGGATTTGAGGTGCGATCGCTCTCGCCCGCCGAACTCAACGCCGCCCTTACAAGCCGCCCGATAGCACTTGAGCAGCCGTTGAGTTAAAGCTAGGAAAGGTTGGCGACTGAAGCTTTGCTTCACCTCGAAACTCAGCAGAAGTATACATGCCATCTTCGAGAGCGCAGATGACAACGACCTCACTGAGCGGATCGACTATCCAATATTCTGGAATGTCAAGAACGCTGTACTCTGTCCACTTTGCTTTGTAGTCTTGCTTTTGGGTTGAAGGGCTGACAACTTCAATGACCAATAGCGGTGGTGGCTCATCAATATCAATAACGGCTTCTATGCCAAACATCATCTTTATCTGCTCCAGCGGCAGCACAGTAATGTCAGGGATTCGGGAGGTGTTTGCTCGTTTGCCTCTGGGCGATCGCACTCCCACCGAACCAGACAAAACTTTGCAAGGCTCTTCTAAATCAGACAAAACTGTCTTTAACTGATCGGCTAAAAAGTTAATGATGAACGCATGTATGCCTGTACCAACGCTCATCGGCACAAGCTCTCCATTGACCAGCTCGTAGCGAGTATCGGTGCCATCCTCATAGGCAAGATATTCCTCAAAGGTCAGCTTCTGAGTGGTCACTGTCATAAGAACCGTTCCTTGATTCGACTATTCGACGCTATTCGCGATTCGACTACTCGACGCTATTCGCGATTCGACTACTCGACGCTATTCGCGATCGCGCCCAACTGCAACCCGGCAGGATAAGCCCCTTCCTGCTTAATTTTTTGAATAATCGCCTCAGAAATTGGAAAATTCATCTGCTTGGCTAAAGCTCTGACTACTTCACCGCGATCTAACGTGCCCGCAACCGCGTCGGCAGGCGTTAGAACGGTCAAGCGATTCAGCTTTTGCGCTTCCATCATTTTGATGGCTTCAATAAGCTGCGTATCTTCGCTAACGTGAGGAATCTCTAGCAGCGGACGCGCGATGCTGTGCAGATTGCGACTATCCCACTCGCTGCGCTCTACCTGACGCAAATCATCTAAAGAAACCATGCCTCGGTAGCGACCGTCAGAAGATGCAAAGTAAACGGGCATCGTCTCCTTCTCTTGCAGCAGGCATTCGTCGGCAAACTGCCTGAGTGACATACTTGCATCTAGCACCCGAAAATCGCGAGTGGTGGCATCAGCGGCCTTCAGCTTAGTCAAACTCTCTTGGAGGTCATTCATGCGGTTGTAGCTGCTGGCATTGCGAAGCACAAAAAGACCGATTAGACCGGGCCACAGCAGGCCAAAATTGCCCGTTGTAAAAAAGCCAAAGGCGCTTAGTGCGATCGCACTCCAGCCCAAAATTTGGCCCGACTTTGCCGCCCAGCGAACGCCTTTGGCGCGGCTATTAGTTGCTTTCCACACGGCGGCTTTGAAAATTTGGCCGCCGTCTAGCGGTAGGCCAGGGATAAGGTTAAACAAAGCCAAAATGAGGTTCGTCGTCGCAACGCTGGCAATCACGCCGCTGGCGATAGGGGGCAGGCTGATGACGCTGACCAATGCGGTGAGGGCAACGAATAGAAAAAAGCTGACGGCGGGGCCGGCGATCGCCACCTGAAAAGCCTCACCCGGCGTTTTAGACTCGCTTTCAATAGAAGCGATGCCGCCAAATAAAAACAGCTTAATAGAGTTGACCTGAATGCCCTGCGACCTAGCAACCAAGCTATGACCAAGCTCGTGAGCCAGCACCGAGGCAAACAGCAAAAGCGCCAGCAAAAAGCCAGCGCCATAAGCGCCAATCGGCCCCGCTAAATCAGCCCAGCCTGGGTCACTGCCCTGCACAAAGGTGATGAGCAGCACCACAAAAAACCACGAATTGTCAATAAATAGTGGGATGTTAAAGAGGGAGCCCACTCGCCAACCAGTTTGCATAATCAATGTTCTTCGGTGCTAAAGTCGAAGCCTGCTATTAAAATTTGATATTTCTATTGTACCGAACTGGCTGATTTCGTAAGGCGTATGGCATTTGTGGATAACCGACTACAAAAAGCAAATCTAAAGCCGAGCCTACAGGTAAAAATTTGCGGCATTACTTCGGTAGCGCAAGGGGAAGCGATCGCCCAGCTCGGCGCAACCGCGCTCGGCTACATCTGCGTAGAAAAGTCACCTCGATACATCGCCCCTCAGCGCATAGCACCGATTGTCGCAGCAGTTTCTACACTCAGTCCAGACACCGATCACTTTGGCGTTTTTGCGAACGCGCCGCTAGCCAAAGTCATTGCCGTTACTCAAATTGCTAAGCTTACGGTGATTCAGCTTCACGGCGACGAAACGCCAGCGGCCTGCCAGCTTTTGCGCGATGCCCTCAAGCACCCAAAGCTACCCAGGGTAAGGCTGGTAAAAGCGCTGCGAATCCGGTCGTCTGATGACTTAAAGACGGCGCTCAGCTATGAGCCTCTTGTCGATGCCTTACTGCTCGATGCCTATCATCCCGACCAGCTAGGCGGTACAGGCAAAACGCTAGACTGGCCAGCTCTAAAAGACTTTTCGCCCGATTGCCCATGGTTTTTAGCTGGCGGGCTCAATGCGGATAATGTGCTAGCGGCGATCGCCCAGCTTTCTCCCAGCGGCATTGATCTCTCTAGCGGCATCGAAAAATCGCCCGGAGATAAGGATCTCATCAAAGCCCACCGATTGTTTGAGCAGCTTAGACCCTATGTCAGCGTGAATGGCTAAGCTATAGCCGTCTTGTCTTTAAGAGGCTGGCGATCGCGCCCTTCTAACTAAAAAAGTCAATTCGCCAGATTCCAGCGGCTAGCTTAGCGAGCTGCTTCTGACGACTTTCTATTTTTTGTTCGTCCCAAGTGTCGTAGTGCTGGGCGATCGCCCGCGTAATTTGAAAATCGCTCCCTTCAAAAACCGCCTTTTTAGCAGCATAGCTAGCGTTACCTATACTTCTATTGGGCTTAGTTTCGAGCGGCGTCATATTACCCAGCCGATAAATCAAGCGATTTTGCTTCGCCTCATCAATATAATCCCAATCTTCAGAAGGGTTTTCTGGCAAAATATGTTCCAAACTATAAGTCGCGCTCTCCGTGTCAAACTTTTGCCCAGAACACTGTCGTTCAATCTCAAATAAAATATACCGCACTACTTTATTGTTGCGGCTCGCAGTTGTTTTTAGCTCTTTTTCTGCAAACGCCCCTTTGAACTGCGCGTCGTCAGGATAAATTCGACGCAGCGCTGCTTCTACTTGCGCGTGACTTGTATAGGTACCGTCAGAAATACTGCGCGCAATTTCGTTGTAAATTTTTTCTTGCTCGGAAGTCAACAAAGAGCAAATCACGTTATAGCGAAAGGAAACTACCAATACAGACAGTAAAATTCGAGTAAACGACGACCGTTTAGACTCGAAGAAACTTTGATAGGTCGCCAGAAGCATGGATACTGGCTGCCGAACACCAAACATTTTAAGCTGCTTGAGAGCCTCTCTCTCTTTGGGCTGCCATCTACTGTCTTGCGGATCTCTTATCGCGGTATAAACGTCCGCATAGTAGTCAAAATTTCTGACTAAAGAGAACGCATCTTTGCGAGTAGTCACATCGCGCCGAACCGCTTTAAAGAGATCCGTTTTACGGACTAATTTGTGACTACTGTTCCAATAGATCCTCAAAAACTCTGGAAAGCTCTCGCTGCCCAAAACGCCAACAATTCTCTCCCAAAGATCTTCAAGCGCCTGCACCTCGGCTTCGTGAGTATCGCCCGTACTGATGATAGAAAACAAATAATTTTTAAGCAAATCTGTTGAAGATAGCCGTACGCCCCGAGCGTTTAATGTCTCAAACACCTTAAAAGCGTTCAGCTCATCCGTCACTGTAATCACAGTAAAAAAAAGTCTATCCACCAGCGTGTCAATAAACTCAGCAAAATTTTTCCCACTAGAGGGTTGAGCCCCTACCCTTGCCTTAATGCGATCTTTAAACCAGCCAAAGGCTTTCCTAAGCTGATGCTCAGACGTATTCAGTCCTCGGCTAGGCATGTGTTCTAAGGGCACGAGATACGTTTGATAAAACCGATTGTTATGACGATTTAGCTCTAGTTTTGACTGAGGCACTAAGGTCACCGGATCTAAATAGCCAATATAGCTGTTTTGTAGCTGTTCCTTGCGTCGCCGATTGTTATCCGCGTCTAGCCCTGCGTTAATCAAATCATCAAGATGGGCAAGGCCCGCTAAAATCATGACGCTCAGCGTGGTCATCCGCTGCTGTCCATCAATAATATCGAACCGCTTGCTATCTGATGATTGCAGCACCAAATAGCCTAAATAGTGAGCGGGTTCACTATCATCTTCAAAAAGGCCCACAATGTCTTGCCAAAGGTCATCCCACTCATCCGACCCCCAGGAATAGTCACGCTGAAAACGAGGGACTCGGTAGGTGAGGCCGTTGCCAAGCAGTTGGCGAAAGGTCGTATTAGACGTATTGAAGTTGATAGTTGCCAATTTTTCTTCTCAAACTATACTCACCCTACTAGCAGGTATATCAACAGCTGCTATGAACCATGATGAACAGGAGGCGCTGTGCGATCGCGCATTTCTAAAAACACCAGCAGCGCGTTCATATCCGCCGGATTCACCCCGCCAATCCGCGTAGCCTGACCCACTGTGAGCGGTTTCACCTTATTGAGCTTTTCGCGAGACTCCATTGAAAGCGTATCAACCATCATATAGTCCAGATTTTGGGGCAGTGAGCGATTAGTTTGGCGAGAGATTTGATCAATTTGCTTTTGCTGACGGTGAATGTATCCTGAATATTTAATATCAATTTCAGCGCCTTCTTTTTCCACCCGAGTGAGCGCAGTATTGCCCAAGCCGTAGGCTTCTAAATGCTCGTAGTGAAACTTAGGGCGGCGAATGAGATCGGCAATGGTGACCGATCCTTTTATTCGCTGCTGAGTATCGGCGTAAATTTGCTGGCCGAGTTCGTCATGCTCTTTCACTCGGGTGCTGTGCATTCGCTCCTTTTCAGCGGTGATATTTGCCTGCTTTTGGTTGTAAAGGCTCCAGCGACGGTCATCAATTAGGCCAAGCTCGCGGCCCAAAGGCGTCAGGCGCTGATCGGCATTGTCAGAGCGCAAAATCAAACGATATTCCGAGCGCGAAGTCAGCACTCGATAAGGCTCGCGTAAGTCTTTAGTGCAAAGGTCATCAATCAACGTGCCCAGATAGCTGCCTTCACGAGGAAATACGATCATCTCTTGACCTTTAGCTAGCCTAGCCGCATTGATGCCCGCCACAATGCCTTGTCCCGCTGCCTCTTCGTAGCCCGTTGTGCCGTTTATTTGCCCTGCGCAAAACAAGCCCTCAACTTTTTTTGTCATCAACGTTGGAAAGCACTGAGTTGCTGGAATGTAGTCGTAGTCTACAGCGTAGGCCGGACGTAACATCGTGCAGTTTTCTAAACCGGGCAGGCTTTTGAGCATCTCTACTTGCAGCGCTTCTGGCAGACCTGTCGAAAATCCTTGAATGTATAGCTCCGGATAGTCGCGGCCCTCTGGCTCAATAAAAATTTGGTGGCTTTCTTTTTCAGCAAAGCGCACAATTTTATCTTCTATACAGGGGCAATAGCGCGGCCCTTTGGCCTCTACCCAGCCGCCGTAAACGGGTGAAAGGTGCAGGTTGTCGCGCACGAGCTGATGAGTTTTAGCCGTGGTGCGAGTCATGTAGCAGGGAATTTGCTCGCGCTCGTTCCACTCCTCGGGGTCAAAGCTAAACCAGCGCACGTCTGTGTCACCGGGCTGCTTGTCTACTTTGCTGTAGTCTACCGAGCGCTTGTCTACGCGAGCGGGCGTACCGGTTTTTAGTCGCCCGGTTTCAAATCCTAAGCGGTTGAGGGTTTCGCTCATGCCAATGGCGGCAGGTTCTCCAGCGCGACCGGCTGAGAGCGACTTTTTGCCCACCCAAATGGTGCCGTTAAGAAAGGTGCCTGTCGTGAGGATAACGGCTTTGCAGCCAAAGGTCATGCCAAAGTAGGTTTCTAGGCCAATAATTTCGTTGTTTTTGCCCAGCACTAAGTCGGTGGCCATGCCTTCGCGCAGCACCAAATTTTCCTGATTCTCAACCACTGACTTCATCACAGCAGCGTATTCGCGCTTGTCGGTTTGTGCTCTGAGCGCCCAGACTGCGGGGCCGCGAGAGCTGTTGAGGACGCGCTTTTGCAGGTAGGTGCGATCAGCGATTTTGCCGATTTCGCCGCCGAGGGCGTCTACTTCGTGGGCGAGCTGAGATTTGGCGGGGCCACCGACGGCGGGGTTGCAGGGCTGCCAAGCAATCCTATCTAAGTTCATGGTGAGCAGCAGCGTCCGACAGCCCAAACGCGCTGAAGCCAGGGCCGATTCACAACCCGCATGGCCTGCGCCAACTACGATTACATCAAATTCGTCTGAAAAGGAGACGGTCATATTCAAAGGCTTCTGCTTGGGCTTGGAGACAGCTTAGGTTCTTATTTTACATAACAAGGTCGATTCATTACTCTGGCAAGACAGCCGAAATACGAACAGTTTGGTAGGCTGCTGCTATTACAGAATATTTTTTTAAGAATTCAAAATTAAGCAAAACGAATAAATAGCTCAATAAATAATTAAGGTGGCCGCGATGGACTTAAGCGAAGCATTGGCTTCTAAGAAAGACGAGATCATCGAAAGGTGGATGTCTCAGGTGCAGGGGAAGGGCGATGCCTCTTTGGGGGCGATCGCGCCGCCTCTTCCTCAGAAAATTGCCACCGAAGCCAAAGAACACAACCGCACTATTGAAAGCGCTCATAACTTAACCTACAAAGCGATTTTAGACAGCCTGCCAAAGCTGCTCGACACCCTCGAAAGCCTGCTTTTACGGCCTACGTCTGAAGATATTGCTGATCTATTGCAAACGGGCTTGGTACATGGGGCACTTAGGGCAAGGCAGGGCTACGATGCCGAAGAGATTGTGCGAGAGTACGCTACTTTGCGCAGCATCATTTTTGAAGCGATAGAAACGGAGCTGTTGAGCAGCGATCGCTCGCTTATTTTAAGAACCGTTCGACTGATAGACGGTGCGATTGATCGGGTGATTGCATTTTCTTTGAAGCGCTATACCGAAGAAAGGCTTAGCGCGGTTAATTTGCTATATGACGAGCTACTGGCCAGCAACCAAGAGCTAGATCGGCTGGTACGCAACGAACGAATGAGTCTGGCGCACTTAGCTCATGAGCTAAAAAGTCCGCTGAGCAGCATTATTGGCTACTCAGATTTATTTTTGCGGCAGCATGACAAAGGCGAGGTTCATCCCGGCTATGTAAAACGAGCGCTCACGGGCGGGCGGCAGCTACTTGAACTGATTAATGATGCGTTAGAAATGTCTTCATACAAGGCAGGAAAGGTAAAGCTGACGCTGGGGTCGGTACGGGTGTGCAGCGTGGTTGAAGAAGTTGCCGTGGTGCTAGAAACGCTGGCTCAGCAAAAAGGACTCACGCTATCGGTTGGGTGCTCACCGATAGAGCAGCCGATCATCACGGACAAGGGACGGCTGCGGCAGATTTTGACCAATCTGATTAGCAACGCTATTCGCTATACGGAGGCTGGCAGCATTTACGTTGGCGTACGGGTGGTGGCAGCAACTGATAAAACCGATGCGTTGGCTGATGGATCGCCACTCTCTGGGAGTGGCTTTGCCGACGACTCCCTGTCTGAAACCTCTTCCTTTGAAAAGGGCATTCAAGCAGGCCCTACTCTAAAAGGCAGTCGCGTCGAAATTGCCGTCATTGACACGGGGCTGGGCATTGATATGACCGAGCAAGCCCAAATTTTTGAGCCATACTATCGCGGCAAAGCAGGCCAGCAGCTTTCGTGTAGCACCGGGCTGGGGCTAGCTATCACCTATCAAATGGTAAAACTGCTTCAGGGCAGCATTCACCTCCAGTCTGAGCCCGGTGGCGGATCAACCTTTACAATTGCTTTGCCGCTTGCCTATCAAACACCTAATAACTAGCACTATGACATCTGCGCAACTAATCGCTTTTGACTTTGACGGGGTGATCTGCGATGGCCTGATTGAATACTTTCAGACCGCTTGGAAAGCTTACCGTGAAATTTTCAAATCTTCTGGCGAATCTTCTGGCGACCAGCCACCAGAGGGCTTAGCTGAAAAATTTTATCCGCTGCGTCCAGTAATCGAAACGGGATGGGAAATGCCCGTGTTGATTCAGGCGCTGATGAAAGGCGCAGAAGCTGAGCAGATTGTAAAAGAGTGGCCGCAGATGGCGCTGCCCTTTTTAGCAGAAGCGGGCGTGACTCAAGCGCAGTCGGTGCAGGCGTTGGACGGGGTGCGCGATCGCCAAATCAACTCCGACCTGCAAAGCTGGTTAAATCTCCATCGCTTTTACCCCGGCATGGTGAATCGCATCAGCGAACTGTTAAAAGAAGATTTTCCCGTATATATCATCAGCACCAAAGAAGGGAGATTTATTAAAGCGCTGCTGAGCCAAAGCGGGCTGGATTTTCCTACAGAGAGAATCGTTGGCAAAGAGGTAAAGCGGCCTAAATACGAGACTTTACGGCTGCTAAAAGAAAAGCACTGCGCGCCAAATATCTGGTTTGTTGAAGATCGACTGCCTGCGCTATTAGAAGTTAAAGAACAAAGCGATCTATCAGAAGTCAAGCTGTTTTTGGCCGACTGGGGCTACAACCTAGAAGCAGATAGAGAAATTGCCAGACAAGATCCGCGCATTAATCTATTATCCTTAAGTCAGGTAGTACAAGAGTTCGATGGGTGGCCAGCGTAAAACATGCTCGATCTTTCTAAGCTTGCTCGCCAAATGCAGGGAATTAGCGATCATCTCACGCAAGAGGCTGACGCCGCGCAGCGCCGGATAGAAATTGCGCGAAGCTTAATGGCTCAGGCGACAGGGCGGCAGGACGAGTTAGTGAATCAGCTAGAGGAGAATCGCGATCGCCTCCTTTTTGCCGCCGCCGAACCCATCGAACCCTTAGACACCAAAATCGCCTTGAAAACCGCGCCCGTTGCCCATACGGTCGTTTCTTCTGATGGCTCGCAAATTTCTCCTAGCCACCATGAAATTGCCTACTGCTACTTACTAAATATCAGCAGGGTAACTATTCACTATGGCCAAAGCCGCTACCCATTATTAGACAGCTTGCCAGAGGTGATTTATCGCCCTGAGGATCTCTACGCCTCTCGTAAGTGGGGCATTCGCACCGAAGAGTGGATGGGCTATAAGCGCACGGCGGCAGAAGCCGTTATGCTCAGCGAGCTGGGCGAAGAGGTTGCAAACTCTCAAGATTCAGACGTGCCTGCCCTCGCGATGACTGACGGCTCGCTGATCTACTGGTTTTTAGAACAGATTCCAGCGGCGGCTCGCGACGAGATACTTTTACCCGTATTAGAAGCTTGGGATCGGCTGCGCAAAGCTAAGGTTCCGGTGATGGGATATATCAGTGCCTCTCACAGCGGGGAGGCGCTAAACTTTTTGCGGTTGCAGGCTTGCCCTTACGAAACGTCAGACTGCATGAGCCACTGTGAGGATGACCGGGGGCAAATGCCCTGCCAAAGCTTTTTCCCGCTGCGAGATGTGACGCTGTGGGCTACGTCACTATCGCCAGGAGAGCGCGGGCCGCTGTGGAAGAGTTCGGCAGACATTTTGAGCTGCTATGGCGAACATGCGGTGTATTTTTGCTACGTGCATGTGGGCGCTGAGGTGGCGCGGGTAGAGTTCCCGCAGTGGGTGGTAGAAGATCGCGATCTTTTCGACTCAGCGCTGAGCTTGATGCTGGCGCAGGTGCAAAAAGGGTTTGGCTATCCGGTGGCGCTGGCCGAGGCGCATAATCAGGCGGTGGTGCGGGGGGGCGATCGCACCCGCTTTTTCACCCTGTTAGAACAGCAAATGATCCGCGCTGGCCTCAAAAACGTCGGTACCTCCTTCAAAGAAGCCCGCAAGCGAGGCAGCATCGCCTAAAAGCAGTTAAAAAGCATTTTGTACCGCTACCGCAGCGGCAGGTATCTTACCTGACCTTCCTATTCGTTCTCACGGCTGCATTCAGCAATTAAAATAATCTCTTCTATCGCTAGCCCTACTGAGACGCGACGCGTCATTTCAAACAGCCCAGGCATCGATAATCCCAACCGAACCCGATCATAAGCAAAATTGACCATCGTAGCCACATCGTGAGTAAGAACGATCCTGCCTTCTTTAGCTGCCTAAGCCAGAACTGTCGGATCGTCTGCACCAGATAAGTCCTTATCTTGAACCCTCACAATATCGATGCTTTGGTTTTGACGAAGAATACCTCTAACAATCTGGTTATTAAAATTTTCATCCGCTAGAAATTTAGCCATCCCAGATCGCTGAAACCCTCAAGGATTTTGCCTTTGTAACAGACGGTTTCGTATCCCGGTTGGTTCAAAGCGACTCTCTACCCCTGCTCGAATCAGCTCTGATTGATGCTGGCGATCGGCAAGGTAGCTGTTGACCTCATCTTTGTGTCTTAGATAGTAGCCAACCACTAAATAGATATCGGAAAGCTGTAGCGATGGGTACTGCTCTTTTATCTCCTCTGGCGTACACCCTTCCAGGAAGGCTATTACAACAGTATCTAATGTAATACGGGTGCTGGCGACTCGTACAACACCATAAACATCGGTTTCGATAGGAGTTGGTTCGAGCGCGATCGCTAACGTCATGGGAGTGCCTGCTAGGTTCTCTGTTTTAGCCGATCTGATTGTAACGTTGGATTGAAGCAGAGAGGAAACATACGGCAAAATGACTTGCGCTGCCCTCAAGAACGTCGGCACCTCCTTCAAAACAGCCCGCAAACGCGGCAGCATTGCCTGACTATTCGTAGCGCGTCTTTTTGGACTTGGTTATGTCAAGAACATCGTCGTGTTTTATTCCTCCGTTACGTCCTTAAGAGGTAAATCTGGCCCCATATTTTCCCTAATTCACAAAAAGCTGTAATTTGGGGCAAACCAGCCTAGAGTCAAAGCGGTCTCATAGATTGAAGGGTAGTAATTGTGCTGGTACCGGCGATAACAGCTAAAAAAATGTTGGAGATAACTAGAGCAATTATTTTTAGGTAGAAGATAACCTCAAGCCTAAATTTTTCTGGGCTGCTGTATTCGGTTCCTGGTAGCCTTGCTTGAGCAGCGCGCTGGCAGATCGCTAAGCCAATTATAGCGAAGCTTTGAATAGCCATCATCGATCCAATAATCACGATAAATATAAGCATGATCTATCTCCATACAGAGTTCGTTAAAGAGATCCGTAAAAACAGCGATAAGAGGAGATAATCCTCACCAGTCAAAGGCTAGCCTTTCATATAGACTGCTGCCCATAGAATTGCACCTGCAACGGCTAGTCCACCAGCGGGGACACTGAGGGCAGAAGACCCATAGGCGATCGCCACCATACCTGCTAAGCTCAGTCCTAGAAGTAACCCCCCCAAACAGCATCGCTAACTTTAGCATCAGAAATCTCCCAGTCGGACTAAAGAATGCGTAACTATTTTCAACTTTGACTGTGAGCACGCAGGTTGATCATTGTCGCTAGCGAGAAGCAAAGGAAGCTGATTATCAGTGGAGCCATCACACCAAAGCCGCGACCGCTGTCTGTAGTAACCGCCATGATGAGCACTAGCAGTATCAATAACGCTGTCCAGCTACAGATACCCGCAGTTCTAAATTTTAGCCCCGCGACGACATATCCAACTACGATGATGGCAACACATATAGCAGAAAAGGCGATTAACATCGTCATGGCTATTTTCCCTTTCTATTAGCATCTGAATGACGGTTCGGGTAGGGCATAGAGCTTGCCTTTAATGGTACCTGCTTTATTGGGAAAATTTATAGCCATGGAAGCAACCCTTGGCGTTTTGTAATGTTGGATTGAAGCAAAGAGGAAACATACGGCAAAATGACTTGTGCCTAGCGTTACCAAGCAGTACGCCCTCTACCCTTCGGGGTCTTTCCTTTATACAAGTCGTTGAATTCTTAGATATGGGTATAGCCCATAAGTATCTCAGAATGTATAGCGATTAAATATCATTTCAAGTACCCATAATTGCTCATCAGACTACATTTTTAGAATTAGTGCTACGAGTGCCCGTTAATCTCAACCAACTCTCGTTTCGGCTTATGATCTGAAGCCTCAAGTTCTTGAAGCAGTGCAGCCATTTTTTGCGATATGTTTACTTTTTATCGATTTAGAGATACTTGTTTTTGAACCTTTTTAATCCTCTCAAATTCGCTTAATCTAACGAATTCTTTTTCAAACTTCCTGGTTGATTCAATTAGAGCATCCACACCGCTAACTGCCAATTTTGAATTAGGTTCTGTCTTTGTTGTATGGTCTTGCAATCACTGCCCACCGTCCAAAACTTAAAACATGAGATTTACGTTTCCATCCGTTGAGCGATCGCCTGCTGAATATGCCCTAACGTAATCGTCTTCGCGTTTTTAGACTGGGCGATCGCCAATGCATCATAAGCAATAAGCTGAATCTCACCGCCCGATATCTTCATTTGCCCAGCCAGCACCTGCCAGTCAATTTTAGAGCTGCAAACAATTCCTGCAAACGCCTGTCGCCACAGGATTGTCCGCGCGGCTTTATTCGGCATTGGTAGCGTCAAAACCGCATTCATCTGCTGTCGCCACTGTGCCTTAACGGTATGCAAATATCGGGTGCTTAAAAAAGTCATTCCGGGCGATCGCTGCCTTTGCTGTAGCCACTGGGTGAGCTGAGACTTTGGCAATGGACTATTGCGCCCAAACCAAACCCAAGCCGATTGAATCAGCAGCACCGGGTAGCGAGTGGCGTCCAAAGAGGCTAGCACCGCCTCCCAATGCTCAGGGTAAATTTGCTTGAGGTCTAAAACATTCAGCGGCTGACGTAAAGAGGCCGTCATTGCGCCAGCCGCCATCGTTTTACCAGTGCCTCTTTCGCCTACTATCAGAGCGATTTGCCCCTTTTGAACCGCCGACTTTTGGGCGGGCGAACCACCGATTACGCTGGCCGCAGAACTGGGCCCAGCCGAAAACCGCGTTAGCAGCCCTACCGCCGCCTGCTGAGTGAGGGTGTGCATCTGAGCGAGTAAAGGCGTTGGCAAAATTAGCTTATCCCAGGGCACCTGCGGCTGCGTGATTTGTACGGCTCGGGTGGCGGGCGTGGGGGCGGGCAGGGCTAGTATTTGAGCAGGCGGCTGGGCTAGCTGCGCAAACAATACATGCTGATCGGGCTGCTCAGAGAGTAAGTAATCAACCCAGCTATCGTTAAGCTGCAAATAGCTGTTTAGCCTGGTGCTAGCACCTAATGTTACGTAGCGCAAAATGCGTTTTTCAATCAGTGAGTCTAGCCCGGTGATTTTGGCTCGCGATCGCCGCCGCTCCAAATCATTGCGGCACAGCAGCCGCAGCACCAAATCAACCGTAGGTAAGTCTGGAGCCTGCGGCGTGTCTTTTCCGGTTTGCAAATAGTTGTACAGCCGCCCGTATCGACGGTTGATCTCTGGGGCCAGCACCAGCACCAGCAGATTTTTTTCAAACAGGGTGAGGTTTAAATAGTGGCGCAGTGAGGGCAGAGCCAGCACCGTTTCATTTTTGGCGCTGGCCTGAATCCGATTTTCGAGCTGCTGCTGATAGCCCAGCGCGGGTCTACAGTGGGCCTGGGCTGATGATTCTGCCTGCTGAGCGAGCACCCCAGCCGGCACTCGGCAGTCGTCATAAGCGGGCTTACTCACGGCAATCACGCCCTTCCACCAGTGAGCGCTGACGCGATCAGCGTCGGTGTTGGCAATTTTATTAACCGCTGTGACTTCTTTTCGCTGACGGGCGATCGCCAGCATCAGCAGTCGGTCTAACCAGCTCAGCTCGGTTTTAAGATAGGCCCAATTGTCTAAAAAAGGTTTTACGTCAGCGCCCATCTTCGTTTTTTAGCCTCATCTTTTAATTATCTATCCGCCGAATAAACTCCAAGGGCAGGCCGTCTGTATCCGCCAAAAAAGCAACTTCGTAAAGCTCATCTCCAATCTGCTGCTGCTGTGGCTCTAGCAAAACGCTCAGCGATCCGCCGTTGTCCTCAATGGTTTGACGCAAGTTCGCTAGCCATACAGGTAAGCTCTGAGCGCTATCGGTGAGATCAAAAGACAAATGGTAGTATCCGGTGTAATGCTCATCGGCAAAAGCATCTAGCGCCCGCCTCGGTTCAGGCACCTGCATTAGCTCTATGCGACCGCCCAAGCCTTCCATCCAGCAGGCCAGCGTAATGCCTGCGGTAAAGCGGGTTTGCACCGTAAAGCCGAGCTGTTCATAAAAGGCAACGGCTCGATGAATATCCGCAGTTTTGATAGAAGCGTGATGCATACAAACTAAGCTATACGGCCCTACGCCTGAGGAGGCTCTTCTTACCTTAGCTAAGCAACAACTTTAAGTAAGTATTAATTTTTACACAGGAGCTGCCTAGCAAAAGGAACCCTGGTGCTATTCAAAAATTTTGAGATATCTGTACTGCGTTGGCACACCGGGCTCTTTTTCTAAATCAAAGTTAATGATGGCCCAGCGGGTGTCGGGATCGGCGCGATCGCTAAAGGCCACAGGCAACCCGTAAAGCTTGGGCACCTTTTGTTTGCCGTCATCCTGCCAGGGAGCGCCATGCTCTAAGTAAGGGGTCATGAGCGCCTGATATCGCTGGGCAATCACCACCCTAGTTGCCCTGAAGCCTTGCGTGTACAGCCGATCTAACTCTTCGTGAATTTCAAACCGAATGCCGTCAGGGTGCGTATGCTGGCGGTACCAGCGGTCTTCCCATCTGCGCCAGTGACGGCCCGACTGCACATGCACCAGCTCCTGGCTGTCAGGATTAGCCTCAAACGCGCCGTGGCGAGAGCACAGATAGCTGTCTGTGAGCAGCAGCGCTGGAATTGTTTGGCGACAGTGAGGACACTGCACCTCGGGGCCGTATATGGGATATTGAGAAGCAGAGCCAAGCATCCTAACCATTCATTTTCAGTGACTCTATTATAACTTTCACGTCGTCTTGAGCAGGTATCGTTAAGTTCAAAAATATTAGGTTTATTCAGTATGTCTGATGATGTGTCTAAGCTAAGCCTTACATTAAGTGGCCCGTTGCCCGTTCAGCTTTGGGATGAGCCTGACTTCTCGCAGGCTGCCTTTGTTGCGCCTAATGCAACGGTGATGGGTCAAGTTGAGCTGGGTGTAGGGTCTAGCGTTTGGTATGGGGCGGTGGTGCGAGGGGATGTAGAGGCGATCGCCATTGGCGCTCATAGCAATGTGCAAGACGGCGCGGTGCTGCACGGCGATCCGAATTTGCCGACGGTGCTAGAGGCGTACGTCACGGTGGGGCATCGGGCGGTGATTCATAGCGCTCATATTGAAACGGGCTGCCTGATTGGGATTGGGGCAATTGTGTTAAATGGGGTGCGGGTGGGCGCTGGGAGTATGATCGGAGCAGGGGCGGTGGTGACCAAAGATGTGCCGGGGCGATCGCTGGTGGTGGGCATTCCAGGTAAAGTGCTGCGGCTACTGTCGGAGAATGAGGCTGAAGATCTGATAGAACATGCTAAAAAGTACGAGCAGCTTGCACTTGTTCATGCGGGTAAAGGAACCAATCTAGGGTTTTCGTAATGTCTAGTTTTTCGGCCTATCTACCATACGAGATGCTGTATGTCTGCTAAATTTTTTCGACCGGACGCGGGTCTTCACTCTACGCTAGAGAGCATTTTGGAAAACACTTGGACGGCTTTTCCTCAGCTTGCTCACAGCCAAATCGCCATTACCTGGATTGCCTACGATCCTCCCTATCGAATGAATACAGGAGGTGCGCTCAGCGCTGAGGAATTTTGGCAGCATCAGCCCAGGGGCGCTAGCTATCGAGGCGTGGAGCTGATGGAACCAGCCGGAATGGTAACGCTGTTTTATTTAGTCGCAATGCATGTGTGGCTAGAGCAGGGTATGGTGCCCCCTTCTGCTGAAATAGAGCGCGCCCTCACCGATATGATCGATAGAAATAGTGACGATGCGACGAGCTACATTATTGATGTGCTTAGCGGTACGACTAGCGGGCCAGAGCTACCGCCGGGGCCAACCGAAACATGGCGACATCAGCGCAACATTGTCAATCGTTATTTTCAGCAGCTAGGCTGGCCCGAGCTACGAGCGGTGAATATGAACCAAAAAACTTGGTGCGATCAGCCCTATGGCAGAGAGCGAGACTTTTTGGGTGACGCTTTTGAAAATCGCAACCTGCTGAGCACCGAAGCCACGGCTCGCCTGCTGCACAGCATCATTGGCGGCGTGTCGGTGAGCGGTGCTAGATCTCAAGAGATGATGGGACTGATGGAAGAAACAGAAGCTTCTTTACCCGCTGCTAAAATATGGTCAAAAACAGCGTTTACCTATCCCAATCGCCACAGCGCTGCCTACGTTGAAGCTGGCGCAAGCCATCCCTATCAGCTTGTTGTTTTTACAGAAAGCAAAGAAATCGCTAGCGCTCAAAAAATAGAGGGCTCAAACGAAGCGATTGTTTCTTTTATCTCAAATAAAATTTATGAAGCTTCGCAAAAAGCTTTTCTCTCCTGATATCTTCTTCCTGACGTTTTGCGACTGATTTATGGCCATCAACACCGCTCAGCTAGACGAGATTGTCCGCAGCTTTGTCACAAATACAAGCCATGTGCAGGGGGCGGCAGTGGTGACGCCTGAGGGGTTGCCAATTGCCAGCACTTTGCCTGAAGGGTTAGAGGAGACTAGGGCGGCGGCGATGGCAGCAGCGGTGATGACGATAGGCGATCGCATCGGCGACGAACTTCAGCGCGGCGCTATGCAGCATATTACGCTCTTAGGCACTCAGGGCTACAGCATTCTTACCCTGTGCGGCAG